>NZ_JABWRV010000044.1:0-17075 GCF_014269105.1 Pseudomonas sp. SWRI77
CCTCGTCGGTAGAGGACTACGAAGCGCTGCTGCCGTGGAACTGCTCACCGGAGATGCAACGGTAAATCGAAGCTCCATCTGGCGGTAGGTGGGGTTCATGGATCGCACTCGTTACAGTAGCGGTCGTGAAGCGGTACCACGCACACTGGCGTTGGCTTGTCTGGGCTGGGAGACGTTGGAGTAGAAAGGCAGCCTGACAGGTCACGCTTGCTTCCCCCTGGGGTAATTGCGGGGCGGGGGAGCGAACACACAAACAAAGAAGGCCCACCTTTCGGTGAGCCTTCTTTGATACTGCGTATGGTGCCGGCACCAGGAACTATAGGAGTCGAACCGGGGCGTGGCGGCCAATGAATCCGGGCCCATCCGCGTGTGGGGGGCGAGAGGTTACCACACGATTACCACCGAGCAATATGACTACTCAGAGATGGAACAGAGGAAAGTCATCCAGTACTGACTGCGCAGTCGCGAGAGGGGCATGGGCTAGATGCAACACATCTATCGCCTTGGTCGGCGTGCCTCCCCGTGCAAGCGAGATCAGCGATGCGGCCTCATAATGTCCTTCAACGTTGGCACCTTCAAAGGAATTGAAATGAGCGTAAAATCTGAAGGCCGCGCCCTGCAAAACTATTTCGATAAGATACTTAAGAATGTTGGCTTCAAATAGCGGCTGGTAAAGTCGATCGCTTCGAATTGTACGTTTAACAGCAATAGCGAAAAGAAAACCTTCGGCGGCGATCCGCCCCTCTAATAGTTTATAAGCGTCCACCAAAGACGCTCGGTTTTCATCCGAGAGGTTTTCTACAGGGTTGAGAAAAACTTCAAGCTCCGGAGGTAGGGGGTGAGGAAGTCGTACGCCTACGATATCTGGGCTAGATAAGCCAAGAGACATTCCTCGTTTTTTTAAAGCAGCTTCATGCGCTTGGATTCGGCTACGCACATCTGGTTTAAAAAGCTTGGTTGCATCATACCCTCTAGGAAGCGTCACAGCTGCAATCAATCGCGTGGGAGTCGCGATACTATCTTTCGGCTGTTGAAAAACTTTAGAGTCCCACACGCCTGTTGTCATGAACCGGTTCCAAGCCGCAGCGGCACCCCAGAGCGCTCCTGCTTCTAATAGCTCGAAAACGTCACCTTCAACTTTTGCGATTGCAGCGCCTTTTACATCGAACTCGGAGAACAGCATTTTCCCGGCTGTCATAGCGTTCAGGCGAAACTGATCAAGGTATAGGTTAAAAGGCCTATCTGGTTCTGGATCGCTCTCACTGCCTGGAAGATACTCGCCAAAAGTGCAGCTCATAGCCGCCCCCTGGCGAAACCGGAACTTTGTTTCTCGCCTTGCAACAGGATTGAGCCGACGATCTTCGAAGCAGCCACCATGCGGGCAGGCATGGCATATCTGTTTGTGATCAAACTCGAAGGGCACTTTATTTCTCCTGCCGCACGGATAGCTCTCGGGCGGTCGCGAAAATTACATCTAAGTCGCTGCCAAGTGCCACAGCGATGCGTTGCATGACACTTAGGGTAGGGTTTCGGATGCCCCGCTCAACACCGCTGATATAGGTGCGATCAATTCCTGCTCGGTCTGCCAAGGCTTCCTGGCTGAGACGGAGCAGTTCTCTGTGCCGACGAACGGCTTGGCCAAACTGAGAGGCGAGATCCATAGGGAAAAGCTACCTTTCAGTGGACTATCAGACCACGGACTATGAGTCACAACTGGTGACACTCCAGCACAAAATGTGCATAATAATCACCTTAGATTAGCCTTGATGGACTTCCACGATGCCGAAGAGTCACGCGAATACGCCGGCACCTATAGCGAAACCCCAAACGTACAGCGCTGTCTCCCTCTTTTCTGGGTGTGGCGGGTTTTGTGAAGGTATAGAAAGCTCTGGCGTGAAATTGCGCGTTGCGGTCGAATTCGATAAGTTTGCCTGTGAAACTTATCGTCACAATTTCCCTTCAACACCACTCTTTGAGGGGGATGTGCACGACTTCTTGATCGAAGGTTCAGATCATGAAAAGCAATATCGCCTTGCCGGTACAGATTTCGTGTTTGGCGGGCCGCCTTGTCAAGGCTTTAGCCAAATAGGTGCGAGGAAGCTCGATGATGAAAGGAATGAGCTTTACAAGCAATATGCTCGTGTCGTAGAGAAACTGCGCCCAAGGATGTTCTTCATGGAGAATGTCCCAAACTTAGCGCTCATGAACAAGGGGTATTTCAAGCATCTCATTTTGGCTCACTTTGCCGAGTTGGGGTACAAAAATACTACAATGCTCCTGCTCTCTGCGGATGATTTCGGTGTGCCACAAACTCGGCAAAGAGTAATTTTTGTCGGGACACGTGACGACTTGGCCTTTCCATATGATCTTCATACTTTTTGCGAAAGTGCTCTCGACAAGTATCGAGTAGAGAAAGTAGTTACTGTTGATGAGGCGATAGGTGACCTGCCTGCGGAGATCGTCCACAGTGGGGAGGTTATGGATTATCCATCTCGTAAGTCTCCAAGTGGCTTTATGCGTGATATGCGGCTCGACTTCGACGGTGCTCGATATACTAAAGCTTTGAAGCGTAGAAGGGGTATCGGGAAAGAAAGGTCCGAACTGCATAATCATCATACAAAGGAGATTTTGGCTCGCAGAGCAAAGCTGATTTCATTGCTTGAGCAGGGAAAAAAAGCTAACAGTTTGCCTAAAGAAATTTGGGATGGAAAACGACCTGAGAAGTGGCGACGACTTCATCCTCAGCTGCCCTCGCATACTATCTTGGCTCAAATGCATCGAGACATGAGCGAGTGGATTCACCCTCATTTGAATCGATGGATTACTGTCAGAGAGGCAGCCCGACTACAATCGTTTCATGACGGATTTGTATTTGTAGGTAGCGAGTGGCAACAGCTCAAGCAAATCGGCAACGCTGTTCCTCCTCTTCTCGGATATGCCCTTGGGAAGCTGGCACAGACAGTACTAGCTACTATTGATAACAATTCTTCTCCTCCTAGCTCGGAGCGTTCGCCTTCCGTACAGGGAGAGTTGTTGTTACCTGCATAAGCAGCCCGGTTTCAAAGCTCAGAAGGAGCGCCAGCAGCCAGTCACAAATGTTGATGGCTGATGTGCTGCAGGTGCAAAAAAACAGATAGCGAAACGCTTACGTCTCAGTATCTTGGCGCGCCTTCACGAGCCTCAGTAGCGTACTCCTCGAGGCACCTGTGGCCGCACAGACCTCAGACCAGCTACTACCCCGATCTAGCATCGCCAGAATGGCAGTGTTGCGCTCGTGGTTCGCTGGGCGGCCTTTGTAGGCCCTCTCAGCCTGGGGCTTGAGCTTGTCGCGTTCCTTGGCTTGGGCGATGCCCTGAGTGGTCCTGCGGCGTCTGTCCTCATAGTCCTTACGGGCGATGGCGGCCAGCATGTCCAGCATCATCGAATTAAGAGCGTCCATCATCCGCATGGTCATCTCGTCCTCCGCCTTTACCATCATGTGGGAGGTGGGAAGGTCGAGGGCGACCACACGAACTTTGCGGGCCAGCAGCTCAGCCTTGAGGCGGTCCCAGTCCTCGGCATTGAGGCGAGAAAGGCGGTCCACCTGCTCAATCAAGAGCACATCTCCAGGGTGACTATCGGCCAATAACCGGAACAGCTCAGGACGCTTGAGGTTGGCTCCAGACTCGTTCTCTGCGTACCAGGCTGCAATACGCAAACCGCGCTCCTGGGCGAACGTTTCAAGGTCTGCTCGGGCGCGCTGAGCATCCTGGTCTTGGGTTGAGGCGCGGAGGTAGGCGCGGATGTACATGGAACAGCTCCGGTTCGCTTTGGATGGTTCGCATAATAATGGTTCGTTTTGATTGGTCAACTATCAATTATCGAACCATCTATCGAACCACCCTTGCTGGTTCCGTAAAGGCATACCTTAGAGATGCCTCTAAGGGCACTACCCATGATCGACCAGCAGGAGCCCCAGTATGCCCCCTACCCCCGTTGCTGGTGGTGTAGGTGGTCCGTGGTCTCAGTGGTCGCTCAGGGATAGATGGCCCATGATCTGACACAGCGAGGATGCCCACAGTCCGGAATAAGTCCGGCACCACGCAGAACGTGATGAAGCCCCAGGATCACGGCTGAGTGATCCTAATGTGGCCCCACGGCATTGACAGGGATTAGATCAATACTGCCCGCTCTGTGCGGGCGGATTGCCATCACGTCGTCGCTTGACTGCTTGCGCTTTCCAAAAGCGTGCTATACCCAGATCAAGGATCGTGGTACTCAGCCGATAGGGGTGTATCAGAGGGGGTGTAGCTTGACCGCTCGTCAGCTACTCCGGGACGCTCCACTGGTTCTATTGACTAATAGAGACATGCGCCCATAATTTCGCGCCCGCGAAACCGTAATGCCCATGGATGGCGCAAGAGAGGTGACTCTTGATTTTTTCCGAACAAAAAGTGGCCCAAATGGCGGCCTTCTTTTTGGCTCGCCGCGAGGGCCCGATGGCCCACATCAAGCTGATGAAGCTGCTCTACCTGGCTGATCGCTTGAGCATGGAACGCTACGACGTTCCGATGTCTGATGATGCCCAGTGCAACATGAGAAATGGTCCGATCCTGTCGGCCACCCTGGACCTGATGAATGGCAATCGCCCAAGCGAAGTGTGGAGTTCGTTCGTGTCCCCGATCCACAACAACGAGGTCACCTTGCAGCGGAATTTTGCATGGGATGAGCTTGATGAGTTGTCTCGGGCAGATTTGAAAATCCTTGATGAAGTGTTCGAGAAGTTCGGCCGTATGGGGCGCTGGGCTCTGGTGGATTATGTCCACACACTCCCGGAATGGGAGAACCCAGGAAACACCAGCAGGCCGATTGACACTGAAGTGACCTTCAAATCCTTTGGGCTAAACCCAGCGCAAGCCCATGAGAAGGTGGAAATGCTCCAAACGCGCAAGCTGCTTGGGCAGAAACTTGCTGAGATGACCTGATGCCGCCACGGACTGTTTTTCAGCAAGGAACGCTGTTCATGCTGACGGGTCGTTGCGATCACCTTCATGTGGTGATGAACGACCCAGTTCACTGTGGCGAGCTAAACGACTTGTCTGTGCTGGTTGTCAATTTCTCGACCGTACAGCCGGGCGCTTACCACGATCCCGCTTGTATCGTCCAAGCAGGCTGTCATCCTTTTATCAGGCATGAGAGCTATGTGGTCTATCGGGGCGCTACGGTGTTGAAGGTGCCCCGCTTGGAGGCAAAGATCCAAACGGGGGATGTTCGTCCTGACGTCCCTGTCAGCCGCATCGTTTACGACCAGATTCGGGCAGGCTTTGATGTGTCGGACTTAGTCTCACCTAAAATTTCCCGCTATCTACGCATTCATGGGATTTGAGATCCTGTGGTCTGCGGCGTGACTCGTTCCAGCCACTCCTGCATAACCTGCAACGAATAGCCTTTCCCATAGCGGCTTGCCACGTCAGCGCTAGCCCAGCCGCCAATGCTTTTGCGGATGTCCTCTGGGCACTGCACCTCTCTTAGTCGGTCAGCCATGGTGTGACGCAGCTCATGCGCAGTGTGCTCAATGCCACGGCCTCTAAGCCACTTAGCGATCGTGGCGGAAGCGCTAGTGGCTTTGCAGCCAGCCTCAGTGGTGTACTTCGTGAAGGCAAACTGAGCACCTGGAGCGGCCTTCGCGACTACTCGCTGTGCAGCCCACAGGGACGCGCCTACCAGCGGCACCACACGTTTGCTGTCCTTGTTCTTGAGCGACCGCCATGGATGCTCCTGGATGACGATGTGGGGCACCTCGGCGTCCAGCAAAATGTCTCTCAGGGGCAAGCCAACAATCTCCGCCAGGCGAGCCCCGGTGTCAGCAATCATGGCTGTAATCCACCGAGGCTCGTCATCCATCTGCTTGCACAGGGCCACGGTCCTGCTCAGGGCTTCGGGTGAGAATGGCAGGCGTTCCTTCGTATCCTTACCTTCACCTACGATCTTCAAGCCCGAAAATGGATTCAGCTTCGCTATCTCATGCTCACGGGCGAACTGGGTGAAGACTGCGATGATGGTGGACAGTCGTCT
Source organism: Pseudomonas sp. SWRI77 (assembly GCF_014269105.1). Taxonomy (NCBI): domain Bacteria; kingdom Pseudomonadati; phylum Pseudomonadota; class Gammaproteobacteria; order Pseudomonadales; family Pseudomonadaceae; genus Pseudomonas; species Pseudomonas sp. SWRI77. Next base: position 6,055 of record NZ_JABWRV010000044.1, read on the forward strand.
TCTGATGCTGGTGGTAACTGCGCCCCTCGCGAGCTCCGCATCCACAAAGGCGCGGGCATCAGCTCGGGTGACGGACTCAAATGGCTTGTCTCCAATCACCTTCGTCAGGCCATCCATCACGCGGCGAGCGTCTGTGGAAAACTTCGCCTCATCACGTTTGGGGTGTGTGCTGAGGTAGAAGTCGGTCGCATCACTCACGCGCTGCTTCACCGTACCTGCCAGGAGCTTCGTAGCTTCGCTCTCGACAGGTGTTAAATGATCCGAGGGTTGGCCTCTGCCATGGTCATCTTCGTCATCGTATTGCTCAGCAGGGCGCTTTACGTCCAAGTAATCGAAGAAAGCCTCAAGGATTGATGAATCGTTTTCTGCGGGCGCTGCTGCAAGACCCCATTGCTTTAACAGGGCAACTGCATGAGCGCGCAAAGCTTGAGGAGAGGAGGTGGGTTCAGCTCGCAGGCGTTGCCAGTCGGCTTCGGCCTCACGGTTCAGTCGGTCAATCTCTCGCCCAGCGACCACAATGTCAGTGGAATTGAGCTTGATCTTGATGAGCTTCTTGCCGTAACGCGATTGGAGATCTTTCGGGATTGGGCGCTGGTAGTACCAGGTTCCATTACGGGAGTAGGCGTATCGGAGTGTCACTTGGAGAGGGCCAAAGCTTGCTTTCATCGGTAGTTACCACAAAGGTTACCACGCGAAAGCAGCTTTGAGAGCCGAAAACCCTTTGTTTTCAAGGGTTTGGGAGCGAATAATGGTGCCGGCACCAGGAATCGAACCCGGGACCTACTGATTACAAGTCAGTTGCTCTACCATCTGAGCTATACCGGCAATGGGGCGTCATTATAACGATCGTTTGGCGCCTGTAAACCACTTCCTTGCGATTGTTTGCAAATGACCTAAGTCACCGGCTTAAAAGGAGATTTTTCTTACCAGCCGCGGTGGATCGTGTTGACGCTTGGTTCGGTTTTGCCAGGGTTGAAGAACAGCTTGTCGTTGTCGCAGCCGCGCTTGCGGCAAGGGCTCTCGACGCGCAGGGGCAGGCCTCTGTCGCCGCCCAGTTGCATGCCGGGGGTGTCCCAGCCCAGGTGGCTGGAAGGGTGGCTTGGGGTGTCGCTGGCGCAGGCGGTCAGGGCCATGGCGAAGGTCAACAGGGCTAGGGGTTTGGCTTGGGTCACGATGAGGAAGTCCGTTAGTCCATTGTCGGTTCTGGCGCAACGCCAGAAGGTCGCGGGGCTGGCGGGCAGCGCGCGACGTCTCTTTTTAATGATGTGGGGGTGAATGATACACCGTGGGGAGGTGTGCAGTGCGAGCTTTGCGGGCGCTGATCGACCGTCTTCAACCGTCGTGCGTGCGTGTGTGTGTAGGAGCGGCCTTGCGTCGCGAAAGGGCTGCGAAGCAGCCCCGGCAATGTGTGAACAAACGTCGATACCTGCGTTGGTTCGCAAACCTGGGGCTGCTTCGCAGCCCTTTCGCGACGCAAGGCCGCTCCTACAATCAAGGCAGCTATCAGCTGTAGGGCATTTCTGAACCTGAAACCAAATGCTTCCGGGTTCGCATGCTTCGGACCTATCCTACGCGCGCTGCTGAAGTATCGCTGTTGTCGGGGAAATGCCTCACGGATACCGTTTCTGGGTCGCTTCGGCGACCGGGTGTGAGAACCCGACCACGAATGAGCGTCACCCAAATGGTGGCTGTACGCGGGCAGACTTCGGTCTGGCCGGGGCTTTCCTTATTCACTCGGTTTCTCACCCCGCGTATGGCTGCCACCTAAATCCGTGAGAAAGATTTAGTGGCAGTTCCTTCCGTGAATAAGGAGTTACGCCATGATCAAGATCGTCCCCGACCCACCACGCCCGCTCATCCACACCCCCTACTTCTCTATCCACAGCGACATCTCCCCACACGACGCACTCACCCAGGCCCGCGAGCTCATCCGCGCTGTGGCCCAAACCCTCGACGAACACTGCCGCGCCCACGCCGGCGAACCTGGCATTAGCCGGCTGGCCCACACAGCTCAGGCCGCCGAGTCGGCAGCGATATTGCTGCAGCACGCCAGTGAACGCATGAGCGCGGAGGGGGAAATCGCATGAACGATAGCCCCAAGCCCATCACCACAGCCGGCCTGGAAACCTTCCTGGAAGTCGGCGACCCACCCGTTGGCCTGTTGCGTGTGCAGCCCGGTATTGCGATCGACGATGCCTATGAACAGGTCTCTGTGCTGCTCAGCTACATCAAGCATCTGCTCAGGGAGGGTGATATGGAAGACGACCACAAGCTGTTGGGTGCGGCCGATTACCTGACGGCGATGGCCAAGGCATTGATGAACGATATCGAGCTGGCCAAGAACAAATTCCGCTGACCCACAGGGCCGCTTTGCGGCCCTAGGCGGGCGCACAAGAAAAGTTTATGCACAAGTAGCATTGCCAACTTGCGCGAAAGGCATGCCGAGCTGCTACACCGCTGGTCTTTGCGCAAACGCCTGTTTTTGCTGGCCTTGAGCTGTACGAAGGAATAAGCCAAACGCTTGAAATAGCGCTTGGATCCAACCATTCATCAAAAGCTTGTGCACAGAGTTATCCACAGGTTGTGCTGCGGCTAACGGTCGCGTTCTGCCAGGATGAGGATGTTGCGCGGGGTGAGGGGGTAGTCACAGAACAATCCGAGGCGCACGGCATAACCTTGTTCTTCCAGAAACAGCGCACGGTCGAGTACCAGCCACAGTTCCAGCGGGCGACGGAACAGGTTGCGCACACGTTCCAGGTTGCGCACTTCGGCCAGGCGCTGCCAGCCGGCGGCTTCCAGGGCAGCCCAGTCGGGCGTGCCGCTCAGGGGCACGTGCTTGAGCTCGGCCAGGCCCCGGCAGTACGCCTCGAAAGGCTTGTCCAGCCAGGCCACCGGCAGCGAGGGAGTGGGCAGGTAATCATCACACTGGCGCTGCTGGCGTTGCAGCAGATCGAAGCCCAGGCGGCGGGCCATCGAGGTGTCGCGTTGGCGACGCACGCGGGCGCCCGCGGTGACGGTTTCACTCAACGGCAAGCCCAGGTCGTCCAGCGACAAGTGCAGGCTGGAGGCTTGCGCGGCGGTGGATAATGCCTGGTACTGCTGGGCCTGGATGCGGTTGTAGCAGCAAGGGGCCACGGCCATCTGCCGGCAGCCTTGCTCGCTGGCCAGGTGCAGAAGGCGTACGTGCAGGTCGCCGCAGGCGTGCAGGGCGACCACGGTCTTGTCGCTATTCAGGTGGCCGGCGCTGTCTGCGGCCATGACATCCTGATGGATATGGTGTGCAGGCAGGTGGTGGTGGTCGCTCAGGGCCTGGCCCGCGGTCACGAGCTCGGCGTCGTATTCCAGGCAGGTCAGGTGCTGGCCGGGTTGCAGCAGGCGGCGGCCGAGGTGGCCTTTACCAGAGCACCAGTCCAGCCAGTGCCGGGTTGGCGCGTTGAAGGCCAGCCGGCGGGTGAAGGCTTCGATCTGCTGCCATTTGCGGCCGGGCACGCCAACGTCGAGGCGGTGGGCGGCGGCTGGCAGGCCAGCGTCGGGGAGTGCGTCGAGGGTGCAGAGTTGCTGGGCTTGTTGGGCCAGTTGGGGGAAGGGGGCGGGCACGCCTTGCGTCACCCGCTCGGCTTCGGCGTCGCTCAGGCTGCATTGGCGCAAGTGGGCGGAGAGTGCGGGGTGTTCGGCTTCCCAATCCAGGCGCAGCGCGGTGAATGGCCTGGGTTTCCACAGGTGCTGGTGCTCGGTCAGGAACTGGTCGAGGGCCTGGAAGCGGTCGCTGTGGGGGATGGAGGGTGGGGTCATGGTTGTTGTCGGCTGGGGTTGGGGCTGCTGTGCAGCCCTTGGCGGGGCAAGCCCGCTCCTACAGGGTCGGAGCGGGGGTGAGGTCTAGCGCCCTTGGCAGGCGTCTACCCGCAACCAGCGCTCCAGCAGTTTGAAGCCCTGCACCAGGACAAACGAGATAACCAGGTAAAACACCCCGGCGGCGAAGAAGATCTCCACCGGCAGGTACGTCCGGGCGATGATGGTACGCGCCATGCCGGTCAGCTCCAGCAGGGTGACGGTACTGGCCAGGGCGCTGGCCTTGAGCATCAGGATCACCTCGTTGCTGTAGGCCGGCAGGCCGATCCGCGTGGCGCGCGGCAGCATGATGTAGATCAGGGTCTTGGCGCGCGACATGCCCAGTGCCCGTGCCGCTTCGATCTCACCCTTGGGGATCGACTGCAGCGCACCGCGCAGAATTTCGGCGATATAGGCGGCCGTGTGCAGGGTCATGGTCAGCACGGTGCACCAGAACGGATCGCGCAGGTAAGGCCACAACGCACTGCTGCGCACCGCCTCGAACTGGGCCAGGCCGTAATAGACCAGGAACAGCTGCACCAGCAACGGCGTACCGCGGAAGAAGAAAATGTAGCTGAACGGCACGGCGCGCACGTACCAGTGCCGCGACGAGCGGGCAATGCCCAGCGGGATGGCCAGGATCAACCCGGCAACCACGGCGATGGCCACCAGCTCCAGGGTCAGGGTCGCGCCCTGGGCCAGGCGTGGCAGCCATTTGATGATGACTTCCCAATTCATTGTTCGGCCCTCGCAAAGCCGCGAGCGGCGCGTTTTTCCATGAAGTACATGCCGGTCATGGCGACGACGGTCAAGCCCAGGTAGATGCAGGCCGCAACCATGTAGAAGGTGAACGGCTCCTTGGTCATGGTCACGCCGATTTGCGCGTGGCGCATGATTTCTTCAAGGCCGATGACCGATACCAGCGCGGTATCCTTCATCAGGATCATGAACAGGTTGCCCAGGCCGGGCAGGGCGATGCGCCACATCTGCGGCAGGATGATGCGCGAGAGGATGCGCGCCTTGGACAAGCCCAGTGCCAGGCCCGCCTCACGGTGCCCCTTGGGGATCGCCAGGATGGCGCCGCGGAACACCTCGGTGGCGTAGGCGCCGAAGCACAGGCCGAGGGCGATAACGCCGGCAGCGAAGGCGCTGAGCTCAAGGCCCGGCATGTTGAGCGCCTCGCCGATGCTGTTCATCAGGCCGACGGTGCCGAAATAGATAAGCAGGACCCAGAGCAGTTCGGGCACGCCGCGAACCAGGGTCGAGTAGAAGCCGCCAAGCCATTGCAGCGGCTTGACCGGGGAAGTCTTGGCCAGGGCACCGAGCAGGCCCAGGACCAGCCCCAGCAGCAAGGCGCAGAGCGCCAGTTTTACGGTCATCAAGGTGCCAGCCGCCAGGGCCGGACCGAATCCGTGCAGGTCGATATTCATGGGTAGGGTCGTTCTAGGGACCGGCACGCCGCAAGGGCGTGCCGGTCGGGGCGAATCAATAGATGCTGAACGGGAAGTACTTGTCGTTGATCTTTTTGTAGGTGCCGTCGGCGACAATTTCCTTCAGTGCGGCATTGAGCTTGTTACGCAGCTCATCGTCACCTTTGCGTACGGCAATGCCGACCTTGTCGCTGTCGTTCACCGGTTCGCCTTTGAACTCGAAGTTTTTGCCAGCGGCAGACTTCAGCCAGTCGTAGTTGGCGTACTTGTCGGCGAGGATGGCGTCGAGGCGGCCGGAGGTCAGGTCCAGGTAGGCGTTTTCCTGGCCATCGTACAGGTTGACCTTGAACTCGTTGTCCATGCCGCCGTTGTCGTCCAGCCAGGTCGCAGCCTGGGTGGCGCGCTGGGTACCGATGGTCTTGCCCTTGAGCGAGGCGCGGTCGGTCTTGAAGTCGACGTTTTTCGGTGCGATGAACTGCTGCTTGTTCGAGTAGTACGGGTCGGTGAAGTCGACGGCCTGCTTGCGCTCGTCGGTGATCGACAGCGAGGAGATCAGGAAGTCGAACTTCTTGGCGTTCAACGCCGGGATGATGCCGTCCCAGTCAGAGGTGACCACTTCGCATTCGACTTTCATCTTGGCGCACAGTGCGTCGCCGATGTCTTTGTCAAAGCCGACCACCTGGCCGCTGGCATCCTTGTTGTTGAACGGCGGGTAGGCCGCCTCGATGCCCATTTTGAGTTTTTCGGCTGCCATGGCATTTGCCGAGAACACCAGGGTGGCGGCAGCGGCCAGGAGGAATTTCTTATAGGTCTGCATTCGTGTTGCTCCGTTAGCGGTGGCTGGACATGAATTGCTTGCAACGCGCCGAGGTCGGGTTCTCGAAGACCTGCTGCGGCGATCCTTGCTCTTCAACCAGGCCCTGGTGCAGGAAGACCACTTCACTGGACACCTGGCGGGCAAAGTTCATCTCGTGCGTCACCAGCAGCATGGTACGGCCTTCTTCGGCCAATGCGCGGATAACGTTTAGCACTTCCTGGACCATTTCCGGATCGAGCGCCGAGGTCGGCTCGTCGAACAGGATGACCTTGGGCCTCATGGCCAAGGTACGGGCAATGGCGGCGCGCTGTTGCTGGCCACCGGAAAGCTGGGCGGGGTAGCTGTGGCGCTTGTCGTAGATGCCAACCTTGTTCAGCAAGGCTTCTGCGGCTTCGATGGCCTCGGCCTTGCTTTGGCCGAGCACGCGGCGCGGGGCCTCGATGATGTTGTCGAGGATCGACATGTGCGGCCACAGGTTGAAGTTCTGGAAGACGAAGCCGATCTCGCTGCGCAGGCGGTTGATCTGGCGGTTGTCGGCGGCGATCAGGTCACCGTTTTTGGCGGCCTTGAGCTTGAGCGATTCGCCGGCGACCAGGATTTCGCCCTGGTGCGGGTTTTCGAGCAGGTTGATGCAGCGCAGCAAAGTGGACTTGCCGGAACCGGACGACCCCAGGATGGAGATCACGTCACCATCGCGTGCGGTCAGCGAAATGCCCTTGAGAATTTCCTGCTCGCCGTAGCGTTTGTGCAGATTGCGGATTTCCAGCGCGGGCGTGGCCTGGGCCATGTGCGGTCCTCATGTGTTCGGGTGCGTTCCCAGCTGTTGGCGGCCTTCCTGGCGTGCGCCAAGCTAGCATAGCGGCATTAGGCGGCCAACAGGGTCGCTAGGGGCTCGGGTCGCTGTCGGGGCAGATTGTCGCATCGCTGCAGTGCAACGTCGCGAGGATGACCGCGAAGGTCTAGCCCAACACCAGAGCCTTGATGAAAAAAGGCGCGATGGTGCCAGCTTTGGCCCGCTCTTGGAAGCGGTTTTGGACCATTCGCGGGTAAACCCGCCGGCACAGGGTTGGTAATCGGTTTACCTGCAAACGGGTGAACGTGGGTAATGGGTTGTACCTTGAGGTTGTACTTTTTTGCATTGCAACGGTGCAAAGGTGTTACCTAGGAGCACCTTTGGTGCGTTTGTAAGTGGGTATTTCCGTAATCCCGACTTGGCAGGCGGTTTTGGCGACCTTTCGGTCAAGGCGTGGCCGAAAGCCCTGCAAGCCGCGCCCTTAATGGTTGCCAGAGATTTCTGACGAATGCTTTCAGCAACTGGCTCGCTTATTGCCACTGGGAAACCGCCGATTGCAGCGACGCCTAAACAACCCCGGGCGCGCTTCGTTCCCGTAGTCGGCGTGGTCCACTCCTTACAAAGGTAGTTTTATGAGCGGTAACAATTCCAACGACCTCGCTCAGGGGCTCAAATCGCGGCATGTCACCATGCTGTCCATCGCTGGCGTAATTGGCGCCGGTCTGTTCGTGGGTTCCGGCCACGCCATTGCGGCCGCAGGGCCTGCCGTACTGATGGCCTACGCGGCTGCCGGTACGCTGGTGGTGCTGGTCATGCGCATGCTGGGCGAAATGGCCATTGCCTCGCCTGACACGGGCTCCTTCTCGACGTATGCCGACCGCGCCATCGGGCGTTGGGCCGGCTTCACCATCGGCTGGCTGTACTGGTGGTTCTGGGTGCTGGTGATCCCGCTGGAAGCCAACGCGGCCGCAGCCATTCTGCATGCCTGGTTCCCTGCTGTTGATCTGTGGGCCTTCTCCTTGATCATCACGCTGGTGCTGACCCTGACCAACTTGTGCAGCGTGAAGAACTACGGCGAGTTCGAATTCTGGTTCGCCCTGCTCAAGGTGCTGGCGATCATCGGCTTCATCGTGGTGGGCTGCGTGGCCATGTTCGGCCTGGCGCCGGGCAGCCAGGTGAGCGGTGTCAGCCACCTGTTCGACACCCAGGGCTTCATGCCCAACGGCTTGGGCGCGGTGCTGGCCGCCATGCTGACCACCATGTTCTCGTTCATGGGCACCGAAATCGTCACCATCGCCGCTGCCGAGTCCAAGGACCCGGGCAAGCAGATCAGCCGCGCCACGAACTCGGTGATCTGGCGTATCTGCCTGTTCTACCTGGTGTCGATCTTCCTGGTCGTGGCGCTGGTGCCGTGGAACGACCCGGCCCTGGCGGAACTGGGTTCCTACCAGACCGTGCTGAGCCGCATCGGCGTGCCGAATGCCAAGCTGATCGTCGACATCGTCGTGCTGATCGCCGTGACCAGCTGCCTCAACTCGGCGCTGTACACCTCTTCGCGCATGCTGTTCTCGCTGAGCAAACGTGGCGATGCGCCGGCTGTTGCACAGCGCACCACCAAGGCGGGCACCCCGCACTGGGCGGTACTGTTGTCCACTGCCGCGGCCTTCCTCTGCGTGTTCGCCAACTTCGTTGCGCCGGCCCAGGTGTTCGAGTTCCTGCTGGCCAGCTCCGGCGCCATCGCGCTGCTGGTGTACCTGGTGATCGCTGTTTCGCAACTGCGCATGCGCAGCCAGCGTGAAGCGCGTGGCGAGAAGATCGACTTCAAGATGTGGCTGTTCCCGGGCCTGACCTGGGCGACCATGGCCTTCATCATTGCGGTGCTGGTGGTGATGGGGCTGCGTGAAGATCACCGTGCCGAGATCATCGCGACGGCCTTGCTGAGCATTGGTGTGGTGGCCGCTGGGCTGCTGGTGCATCGCAAGCGCGAAGCGGCTGGGCGGGTGGCGCTGGATAACTGATCTGCGCTGCTATGAATGAAAAGGCCGCGCCCTGTGTTGGGTGCGGCCTTTTTGTTTGTCTGGCCTTTTCGCAGGTCAGCCGTACAGCTTCTGCTGTTGCTTGGCCACCACTTCGGAAGCGGTGATATAGGCTTCCTGGAACGCGTCGCTTTCCAGCCAGGCCATGGTGGTGTCTTCGTCGGCGCCATCGAGCCAGGTGCGGTAGGCGGTGAACACCAGCACGATGTAGTCGGTGGCGTGCTCTTCCTTGTGGCCTTTGAGTACCAGGGTCAGCAGCGGGTCGACCAGGAACACCGAGATCATCGCGACCAGGCTGGTTTCCTGTGCCGCTTTCATCTTGTCGAACAGCTCTTTGTAGCTGTCCGACTCCATGGCCTTGTTGAACACCTGCTCGATGCTGGCGCTGTCACCGGCGCTGGCCTTGACCGTCTGGCCGCTGCGCACCATGCGGTTCTGCTTGGCCTTGCTGGCGGCGCGTTTGGCGCGTTTCTGTTGCTTGGTAGGGGTGGCCATGGGTAGGTCCTTGGGGGTGCCTGAAAAAGTGCGCGTATTGAATCGTACTTGCCTGTGAAACCCAAGCGGCAAGCGAGGGTCCTAGGCAGGTTGCCGGATGTCCGGTACCCACTCATGAGGAATTCACGGATGAAAACAGCGATTTCGCTTGGCCTGCTGGCTGTGGCGCTGTCCGGCTGCGGCAACATTGCCGCCGTCAAGTCGTTCAACACCCCGTATGGCTCGCCGACGTCGGGCGATACCGCACGCCTGCGGGTGATTGCCGATGGCATGGTGCGCGCTGTGCCGGGCAAGGATTGCGTCGACTGGTACAGCCCCGGGGCAGGAGTGATTGCAGTACCCAAGGAGGGCTTCGCCGACCGCAATGGCGAAACCCTGGGCATGCCTGCCAGCGCCCCTGTGGCGGCGGGCGATGCGGTCAGCGAAGTGCTGGTGCCGGCCGGCAAACCGTTCACCTTGCACTTTCTCGACGGCGGGCGCAGTAGCTACAACAGCGTCACCAATTGCCTGGGCATGTTCTATTTCGTGCCGCAAAAAGGCGCCGATTACGAAGTGGTGGTGCGCGGCTACAACGCTTGTGGCGTCGAGCTGCGCCAGCTGGGCGTAGAGCAGCCGGTGAAGACCACCAAGGCTGAATACTGCAGCGCCATGGCCAACTTCTGATTGCCCCTTTCAGTGGGTGGTGGCTGGCGCCTCGTCCTCTTCGAAGTCGCGTGATGCGCGCCCTACCAGCATGGGGTCCGCGGCATGTGCCACAGCCGGGTCCTTGCCCGGGTAATCCAGCGAATGCAGGAAGTGGCGGATGCAGTTGATGCGTGCGCGCTTCTTGTCATCGGACTTGATCACCGTCCATGGCGCATCGGCCGTATCGGTATGGAAGAACATCGCCTCCTTGGCTGCGGTGTAGTCGTCCCACTTATCCAGCGACTTGATGTCGATGGGCGACAGCTTCCAGTGCTTGAGCGGGTCGTCGCGGCGCGAGATGAAGCGCCGTAGCTGTTCCTCGCGGTTCACCGAGAACCAGTACTTGAACAGCAGGATGCCGCTGTTGCACAGCATGCGCTCAAGGTCGGGTGCCTGGCGCATGAACTCCAGGTACTGCAGCGGGGTGCAGAAGTCCATCACCTTCTCGACCCCGGCGCGGTTGTACCAGGAGCGGTCGAAGAAGACCATTTCACCCGCCGTCGGCAGGTGCTGGATGTAGCGCTGGAAGTACCACTGGCCTTTCTCTTGTTCGGAAGGCTTCTCCAGCGCGACGATCCGCGCGCCGCGCGGGTTGAGGTGCTCCATGAAACGCTTGATGGTGCCGCCTTTGCCCGCCGCGTCGCGGCCTTCGAACAGAATCACCACGCGCTGGCCGGTTTCTTTTACCCAGCTCTGCACCTTCAGCAGTTCGATCTGCAGGGCATGCTTGGTCTTCTCGTATTCCTGGCGGTGCAGGCGGGTGCGATACGGGTAGCTGGCAGGCAAGCGTGCGCGGGTGCTGTCTTCGTTGCTGCCTTTGGGCGCCGTGGCCACTTCAAGTGCGGCGGGTTGCTGGCTGATCCGGGTAATCGCGGGTTCGGGCTTGCGCTGACGTGGCCGGCGCGGGCGCGGCGCAGTGGGGGTGGGTTCGCTGGGGG
>NZ_JABWRV010000045.1:0-14189 GCF_014269105.1 Pseudomonas sp. SWRI77
CCCATCCCGAACTCAGTAGTGAAACGATGCATCGCCGATGGTAGTGTGGGGTCTCCCCATGTGAGAGTAGGTCATCGTCAAGATTCATTTCGCAAAACCCCTATCTGCGCATGCAGGTAGGGGTTTTGTCTTTAAGTAGAAGCCATAGAAATTCGCGGGCACGTCTTCAGGACGGGCCGGCACACAGAATTTCTTGACGACCATAGAGCATTGGAACCACCTGATCCCATCCCGAACTCAGCAGTGAAACGATGCATCGCCGATGGTAGTGTGGGGTCTCCCCATGTGAGAGTAGGTCATCGTCAAGATTCAAACCCAAAGCCCCTGTCTGCATCGCAGACAGGGGCTTTGTCTTTTCGGGTCAGAATTGATAGCTGACCGTTGCGCTGACGTTGCGCTCTTCACCCATGTAGCAATAGTTCAGGCTGGCACATGAAGTGACGTAGCTCTCATTGGTGAGGTTGTTGGCGTTCAGGCGCACATCCATCCCCGTCAGGCCAACCTTGCCCAGGTCGTATCCGATCGAGGCATCAAACAGCGTGTAGGAGGGCACCTTCATGCTGTTTTCCGCATCCACCCAGCTGTACCCTACATAACGCACCCCACCGCCCAGTCGCAGGCCGTCCAGCGGCCCCTGGCGGAAGTTGTAGTCGGCCCACAGCGAAAACATCTGCTTGGGTGCCTGGGTGGGCGAATTACCCTTGTTGTCCAGGTTGGCTGTCACCAGGCTCGGCATCGTCTTGGCATACTCGATGTCGGTAAAGGTGTAGCCGCCCAACAGCTTGAGGTTGTCGGTCAGCTGAACATGCGCCTCCAGCTCCAGGCCTTGTGAGCGTACTTCACCCACCGGGCGGTAGAAGTCTTCGTTCGGCTGCTTGGAGGCCAGGTTCTCCTGCTCGATACGGAACACCGATGCGGTAAACAGGTTGTCACTGCCGGGCGGCTGGTACTTGATACCCGCCTCCCACTGAGTACCCTCGGTCGGTGCCAACGGCCGGCCTTCCTGGTCGGACACGGTATTGGGGTTGAACGACTCCGAGTAGCTGACATAGGGCGCCAAGCCGTTCTCGAACAGGTAGAGCACGCCCGCCCGGGTGGTGAATTTGCTGCGCTGGTCGTTGACCTTGGTGTTGCTGTCGCGATTCTCCTCGGAGACCTTCACCCAGTCCTGGCGTAAGCCCAGCGAGAAGCGCCATTGGTCCAGCTCGACAAGGTCCTGCAGGTACACACCCGTTTGCTGCAGGCGGCGCTGATAGCGGTTTTCACCGAGTACCTGGAGGTTGCCATTGCCATATTGAGGGTTGCCGGCATCCAGCGGGTCGACCGTGCCGTAACGCCATTCCACGTCGGCCTTGCGGCGCTGGTAGTCGGTGCCAAGCAGCAGGGTGTGCTTGGCCGCGCCGGTGAAGAACTCCGCCTGCAGCATGTTGTCGATGATGTACGAATGCAGGCGCTCGTCGCCCCCGGTGTAGGCGCGGTTGAGGATGTTGCTGTCGGCGTCGGCCCAACCGGCCGAATACACCTGGTCCATCGTCACGTCAGAATCCTGGTAGCGGAAGTTCTGCCGGGCGGTGAAGACGTCGTTGAAACGGTGCTCGAACTGGTAGCTGAACGACTGCTGGGTACGCTCGTAGTTGTCGACCCCAGGCTCACCTTCAAAGAAGTGGTCTGACAGGCGCAGCCCGTTGCGCTTGTGCAGCATGCCGTCAGCCGGGTTACCCCCGTGGTAGCCACCATTGGGGTCGTGCTGCAGGTATGCCTGCAGCGTCAGCGAGGTATCTTCGGTGAAGTCGATGCTGACAGCCGGTGCGATGGCGTAGCGTTCTTCCTTGTTATGGTCGAACTGAGTATCAGAGCTGTCCGCCAAGCCTGTCAGGCGATAGGCAATACGCTTGTCGTCATCGACCGGGCCGCTGAAGTCGAAGCCCATGCCACGCTGGCCTTGGGTGCCGACGGTGGCCTGCACCTGATGGAAGGGCGTGAACAGGGGCTTCTTGGTGGTCAGTGCCACCAGGCCCCCTGGTGAGCTGCGGCCATAGAGTACCGAAGAGGGCCCTTTGAGGATGTCGATGCGCTCCAGAAAGTAAGGGTCCACTTGCATGGTGCTGTAGGTGCCGTTGTCTCCCATGGACTTCAGGCCGTCAACGTAGATGTTGTCGACCGAACCGTCGTTGAAGCCGCGCATGGCCACATAGTCGTAGCGGTGAGTGGCGCCATAGGGGTTGGTCAGCACCCCAGGCGTATAGCGCATGGCCTGGGCGACGGTCTGCGAGCCCTGGTCATCTATCTGCTGGCGAGTCACCACCGAGACCGACTGTGAGGTTTCCACCAGGGGCATACTGGTCTTGGTCGCGACCTGGCTGTGGGTGGCGTTGTAGCCATCCATGCTGCCCAAGGCATTGCCCAGGGAGAAGCTGCGGATATCGGTGTCTGGCAGCGACAGTGCGGCGTTGTCTGGCTGGGCCCGCAGCACATAGCTGTGCCCACCCTGGCTTACGGCCTCCAGGCCGCTGCCATTGAGCAATTGGCGCAGCGCCTGATCGGCCGAGTACTGCCCTTGCAAGCCACGGGATTGCAGCCCATTGGTCAATTGCGGTGTGCTGGAGAGGGTGATCCCCGCCTGACGGGCAAACTGGTTGAGCACATCGTTCAGTTCGCCGGGCGCAATCGCATACTGCTGGCTGACCTGCGCGGCTTCAGCGGCCAAGGCTTGAAGGGGCAGGGCGCTGATGCCCAGTGCGGTACCGAACAGGGCTGCCCGAACGGCCTTGCGCAGGCTGGCTGAATTCAAGACAGGTCGAAAATCATTCTCGTTAGTGTGGTGTGTAGAGGTAGAGACAATGGGCATGAAAGCGTCCGTTGAAAGGTTGAGGGCAGAAGGCGTTGCTTACTGTCCTAGCCGGATCGATGCCCAAAACCCGCCAAAAATATCCCCGCAGGGGTGAAGTCAGGCCATGTGCTCGACGCGGATCCACCAACGTGTGCGTTGGCGAAGCCTGACCGGGAGCGTTTTTGGCAGCAGTTGCAGCAGTTGCTCCGGGTCGTCCAGGCGGAACACACCGGACAGGCGCAGATCGGCAATGTCATCGCTGCAAGCCAGGTAGCCATGGCGATAGCGGCTCACTTGCGCGAGAAAATCGTGCAAGCGCATGTCGCGGGTCACGATCAGCCCTTCGCTCCAGGCCGTGGGGTCCATATCCACGCGATCCAGGCGTTGTGCACCGCTGGCATCCAGGCGCCAGTGCTGGCTGCTGTCGATCCATTGCACCTGGCCATTCCCCGGCCGGTGTATCGCCACCTTTCCCTGGCTGACGCTGACGCGGGTGCAGGCGATATCCTGGCGTACCACAAAGCGAGCATTGAAACCTTCGAGCAAGGCCTCTTGCGTCTGTACCAACAGGGGGCGCGTCTGATCCTGCGCTTCGCTGCAGGTGAGCATCAGCTCCCCTTGCTTGAGGTGGACCAAACGCTGCTGCTGGTCGAAGGCCAGGTCCACCGCACTGCGCGTGTTCAGTTGCATCAATGAGCCATCGGGCAGGTGCAATCGCCGCCGTTCGCCAGTAGCAGTGGCGTAGTCCGAAGCCCAGGCGCTGACGCTATCGAGGTCTCTGGCCAGCCAGGTGGCCGAGCCCACCAGGGCGACGCCGCCAAGCAACTTGAGCGCCTGGCGCCGGTGCAGGCGCCGCTGGCTGGTTTCCAGGGTGTGCAAGGCAACCCCAGCGCCGGGGATGGTCCGCAGGTCAAGGTCCTGGTGCAGGTGTATCACCCGTTGCCAGGCCAGTTCGTGCTCATGCCGCGCGCTACGCCACTGCTCGCATTGCTGCAGCAGGGCAGGGCTGCTACCGCTCTCTCGCAGCCTGAGCAGCCACTGAATGGCTTGCTTGACCGCTTTGGCCGACGGTGCGACTACTGTCATCGCTCGTCTTCAAAGCGCAGCAGGTAGCAATGGTAAAGCGCATCGGCGATATAGCGCTCGACGGTGCGTACGGATATGCCCATTTGCTCGGCGATGGCCTGGTGTTTCAGCCCATCGCACTGGGCCAGCAGAAAGGCGCGGCGCACCTTTGGCTTGAGCCCGTCGAGCATGCGCGCGATACGCTCCAGCAGCTCCAGCAGCACTTCGCGGGTCTCGGCCGAGGGGGCCTGTGTTTCCGGCAAGTGAGCCAGGGCTTCGAGGTAGGCCCGGTGCAGTTCTTCACGGCGCCAGTGATCGATCACCAGCCCACGTGCCACGGTCCGCAGAAACGCCCTTGGCGTGTTCAGCTGTACCTGCTCGCGACGCTGCAACAGCCGCACGAAGGTGTCCTGCGCCAGGTCCGCGGCATCGGCGGCATTGCCCAGCTTGCTGCGCAGCCAGGCATGCAACCAACCGTGGTGGTCACTGTAGAGCGTTTGCACGGAGTCATTGGAAGGCATGGAGGAGGGCGCTGGCTTCAATGGACATGAATGATAATTAGTCTCATTGTTTGCGGTGCCGGGCTAATTTGCAACCGTCTCATGCCGGCCTGTTATCGTGCCAACTGCGAATCCAGGTAAGCCCTGATCACGTGCGCGCCGGAGTTCAAGTGCTTCTCCAGCACGGCGATGGCTTCATCCACCAGTTTGTCGCTGGCCGCATCCACCAGCGCGTTGTGATCGTCCTGGGTGAGTTTCCCCAACCCCATTGAGGAAAGATGAAAGCGCAGAAAACGCTCTTCTTCGTTCAGTTCGTTCTCGATCAGGCGCAACAGCTTCTTGTTTGACGCCTTGCTGTACAGCGTCATGTGGAACAGGCGGTTGAGGCGGCCGAGTTCGGCGTGGCGGGTCTCATGCTCCAGTTGCAGGATGTAGCCGCGGGCACGGGCGATGTCGTCGGCATCAAGCAGCGGAATGGATTGGCGCAGCGCCTCGCTTTCGAGCAGAACACGCAGGGCATAGGTGTCTACCGCGTCCTCGCCGATCAACGGCGCAACCACAGCGCCCTTGTGCATCTCCACGTTCAGCAGCGATTGCGCTTCAAGTTGGCGCAAGGCCTCGCGCACAGGCATGCGGCTGACCCCGAACAAGGTCGCCAGCTCTTGCTGACGCACAGCGGTGCCTGGCGGTAGTCGCCCATCAAGAATGGCGCTGCGCAGGCGCTCTTCGATAACAGCACGTGCCAGGTGTGGGGGTAGCTGTTCGCTAGCCAGCACGTTGCTCAGTTTAATTTTCTCGGCCACGCGGAGTCTGCCTCGACCATAACGAAAGTTGGATCCAATGACACTAGTAACAGGCAAGGGGGCTTGTCAAACCGTCAGCCGCATTGGAGCGGGTGACCCAAGGCCGCGGCTATGGTGTATGAAGTCGCTTGGCAAAGGAAGCGGCACATAGAACGAGATAGCCATAAAGTTAGTATGGCCCATCCCCAGGTTGCGTGATTGCAGGATGCCATTGTCTTTTGCACAGCGAGGCCGCACCATCGCTGCTTTCGACTGGTCTGAACAGGTCTTCGCAGTGGCGATATCCTGGATGTTCAAAACCGCTGTGCGACGTGTCGGCCTTGCCGCGCTGCTGGGTAGCTTGCTACTGGGCGGTTTGCACGCGGATTGGGATTTTTCCCAGATCAGTCGCAAGTCGCAGGCCCTGTATGGCCCGCTTGGCGCAGGCCAGGGGCGTATCGACGCCTGGCAGCACCTGATGGCCACGCAGAAGCAGGCCACCGAGCTGGAGCGGCTGCAGGTGGTCAACCGCTTCTTCAACCAGCAACTGCGCTACGTCGAAGATATCGATCTGTGGCATGAGGTCGATTATTGGGCCACGCCGGTCCAGGCACTGATCAAGGGGGCAGGTGATTGCGAGGACTACGCTATTGCCAAGTATTTCAGCCTACGGCGCATGGGCATCCCCAGCGAAAAGCTGCGTATCACCTACGTCAAGGCGTTGCGGCAAAACCGAGCGCACATGGTGCTGACCTACTATTCAAACCCACAGGCTCAACCGTTGGTGCTCGACAGCCTGATGGATGCCATCAAGCCGGCGAGCCAGCGTCCCGACCTGCTGCCGGTGTATGCCTTCAATGGTGAGGGGCTGTGGCTGACAGGCGCCGCCGGCAACAAGAAGGTAGGCGATACCAAGCGGCTGTCACGCTGGCAGGATTTGCTGAAGAAAATGCAGGCCGAAGGGTTCCCGGCCGAGCCGGTTTACTGAAGGAGCACAGATGTCACTGTTCAAACAATTGCTGTTGGCCATTTGCCTGTTCCTGGTGGTCGCCTTCAGCGGCAGCTTCATGGTCAGCCTGGAGAGCTCGCGCAGCCAGTACGTCAACCAGCTGCGTTCGCACGCCCAGGACGCAGCCACTGCCCTGGCGCTGTCGCTGACACCCAACATCGACGACCCGGCGATGGTCGAACTGATGGTCAGCTCGATCTTCGACAGTGGCTACTATGCGAGCATCAAGGTCGTCGACCTGGGTTCCAATGCCGTGTTGGTGGAGCGCCATGCCGAGCCTGACCGAGGGGGTGTGCCGGCCTGGTTCGTCCACCTCATTGGCCTTGAAGCGGCCGGTGGCGATGCCATTGTCAGCCGCGGATGGCAGCAGGCCGCCCGGGTGGAGGTGATCAGCCACCCGATGTTCGCCATTGCCAAGCTCTGGCAGAGCGCCTTGGGCAGCCTGGGCTGGTTGCTGCTGTGTGGTGCTGCCAGTGCGGTGCTCGGCGCGTTGTTGCTGCGCCGCCAGTTGCGGCCACTGGACTACATGGTCGAGCAATCCCATGCCATCGCCCGGCGCGAATTCCTCAGCCTGCCAGACCTGCCGCGCACACCCGAGCTGCGCCGTGTGGTGCAGGCGATGAACCAGATGGTCGAGAAGCTCAAGGCGCTGTTCACCGAGCAGGCCGAGCGCAGTGAGCGGTTGCGCGCCGAGTCCTACCAGGACAGCCTCACCGGGCTGTCCAACCGCCGCTATTTCGAGATGCAGCTCAATACCCGCGTCAGCAACATGGAGGAAGCGCGGGCCGGTTACTTGCTGTTGCTGCGGGTGCAGGGGCTGGCAGGCCTCAACGCGCGCCTGGGCGGGCAGCGTACCGACCAGCTGTTGCAGGCGGTGGGCGAGCAACTGCGCCGTACCTGTGCCAGCTACCCAGAAACCAAAGACCTGATTTCGCGCAGCCGTGGGGGCGAGTTCGCCGTGCTGGCGCCGGGTATGGTGCACGAGGAGGCCGTACAGCTTGCCCAGGCGCTGGAGGCCACCCTGCAGAGCCTGCACGAGACTGGCGCCAGTGATGTCAGCCCGGTCGCGTGCATCGGCCTTGCGCCCTTCAGCCCCGGCGATGCGCCACAGGCATTGCTGAAACTTGCCGACGAAGCCCTGGCCCTTGCCGAAAACCAGCCGGCACCCGGCTGGGTCTGTCTCGAACAGGGTGCAGCTGCGGTAGCGGGCGATAGCCATCATGCCTGGCATGAGCGGCTCGACCAGGCATTTGCCAATGGGCATTTCGAGCTGTTTTTCCAGCCGGTGGTGGACTGCGAAACAGCGCAACGGGTGTTGCACCACAAAGTCATCTCGCGCTTGCACGATGAGCAAGGCGAGGCACTGCCCGCCGGGCGCTTCCTGCCCTGGCTGGAGCGCTTCGGCTGGATGCCGCGCCTGGATGTGCTGGTGCTGGAAAAGGTGCTCGCCCACCTGCGCAGCCATGATCAGATGCTGGCGCTGAACCTGTCCGCAGCAACCTTGGCCGACCCCAAGGCGCTGCAACGCGTCTACGAGCTGCTAAGCCAGCATGCGGCGCTGGGCCCGCGGTTGACGTTCGAGATCGGCGAAGAGCAACTGCCCGACCAGTCTGCCCTCGAGCAACTGACCCGACGCCTGCACGCGCTTGGCTTCGGGCTGGCGCTGCAGCGCTTCGGCGGCCGTTTCAGCATGATCGGCAACTTGGCACACCTGGGCCTGGCATACCTGAAAATTGATGGCAGCTATATCCGCAACATTGACCATGAGCAGCACAAGCGCCTGTTCATCGAAGCGATCCAACGCGCCGCACACAGTATCGACCTGCCGTTGATTGCCGAGCGGGTTGAGACGGAAGGCGAGCGGTTGGTGCTGCGGGAGATGGGCGTGGGTGGTATTCAGGGGCAGCTGGTGGGTGAACCTGCACCCTGGCGCTGATACTTCCCCGTGTAGGAGCGGCCCCGGCGATTTTTGCTGCGCCACAGAACCTGGGGCCGCTCCGCGACCCTTTCCGACCGGTCCGGCGCCTCGGCAAGGCCGCTCCTACACACACACAGCCGTGCGTGGCGTTAACGCTCGCGCAGGGCTTCCGAGCGGGCCTTCATGATCGGCTTGAGCAGGTAGCTCATGATGGTCTTCTTGCCGGTCATGATATCCACCGTCGCCACCATCCCGGGAATGATCAGTAATGGCTTCTCGTCAGTGCCCAGGTGGCTGCGATCGGTGCGCAGCTTGATCAGGTAGTACGTGGTCTTTTTGTCTTCATCGGTGATGGTGTCGGCACCGATCTGCTCCAGCTTGGCTTTCAGGCCACCGTAAATGGTGTAGTCATAGGCGGTGAACTTGACCGTCGCTTCCTGCCCAGGATGCAGGAAGGCGATGTCCTTGGGCAGGATCTTCGCTTCGATGACCAGGGTGTCGTCCAGCGGCACGACCTCGACGATGTCGCTACCCGGCTGGATCACTCCACCGATGGTGTTGACCAGCAGCTGTTTGACGATACCGCGCACAGGTGAGGTGACCATGGTGCGGTGAACCCGGTCGTCCAGCGCCTTGCTGGTGGCAGTGGCCTTGCTGAGCTCGGTGCGTGCCTCATTGAGCTGGGTCAGCGCTTCGCTGCGGAATTTGCCACGGGTTTCTTCGATCTTGCTCTGTACTTCCCGAATGGCCGCCTCGGCACGCGGGATGGCCAGCGCGGTGGAATCCATCTGGCCACGGTTTTCCACTTCGGCACGGCGCAGGCGCAGCACTTCGACCTGGGAGATTGCGCCCTGGGCTACCAAGGGCTCGGACATCGCAATCTCCTGGCGCAGCAGTTGCAGGCTGTTGGCGTACTGCGCGCGCTTGGAGGTGTATTCGCGCAGCTCCTGCTGACGCTGTACCAGCTGCTGCTGCAGGCCACCGATCTCGTCCTGCAGTTGCTGGCGCCGGCTCTGGTAAAGCGATTGCTCGTTGGCTGCCTGGTTGGGCGCGGCCTTGCTCAGGGCCTCATCGATTTGCAGCGGACGGTCTTCGACCTCGGCACTCAGGCGTTCGACGCGCAGCGCCATGGCCAAGCGGTCGGCCTCGGTTTCGCCGACGTTGGAGGCGAAGCGGGTTTCGTCCAGGCGCAGCAGGGGCTGGCCGATTTCGACGATCTGCCCTTCCTTGGCGTAGATTTCGGCGACGATGCCGCCCTCGAGGTTCTGGATCTTCTGCACCTTGGAGGACGGAATGGCCTTGCCTTCGCCGCGCGTGACCTCATCGATCGGCGCCACACTGGCCCAGACGATCAGGAACACAAAAAACGCGATCACACCCCAGATGGTCAGGCGCACCACACGCGGTGCATCCTCGATCAGCGCCTTGTTGACCTCGGGCAGCGGCTGCCCGCCGAGCGAATCGGAGCCCTTGAAGTAGCGCCGCAGGCCATCCTTGAACTGCCCCATATCGAGCTTATGCAACACTGATCTGCCCCTTTTTCAGCGCATCCATGACCGCGGCTTTCGGGCCGTCGGCGACAATCTGCCCGCGATCGATGACGATCAGCCGGTCCACCAGCGACAGCAACGAGGCGCGGTGGGTCACCAGCAGCACCGTCTTGTTCTCGATCACCGCCTGCAGGCGTTGCTTGAGGCGCTCTTCACCGGTGTTGTCCATGGCGCTGGTCGGCTCGTCGAGCAGCAGGATCTGCGGGTTGAGCAGCAATGCACGGCCCAATGCAACGTTCTGCCGCTGGCCGCCGGAGAGGTTCTGGCCACGCTCGCCCACTTGCAGCTCATAACCGTCGGGGTGCAGCCGGGCAAACTCATGAACACCTGCAAGTTCTGCGGCCTGCAGGATCATTTCGTCTTCGATGTAACGTGCGCCGCTGACCAGATTGTCGCGCAGGGTGCCGGCCATCAGCTGGATGTCCTGCGGCACATAGCCGATGTTGTGGCGCAGTTCGCTGACGTCGATCTGGCGGATATCCACGCCATCGACCAGCAGTGACCCGCCGTCGGCTTCATAGAGGCCCACGACCAGCTTGGCCAGGGAGCTCTTGCCCGAGCCGCTGCGGCCAATGATGCCGACCTTTTCGCCGGGGCGGATGGTCAGGTTGATGTTCTTCAGGGCCAGGTTCTGCTGGTTCGGGTAGGTGAACTCGACCCCGCGGAACTCGATGCTGCCCTGCAGTACCCGGCGGCTCAGCGGCCGCTCCTCGAAGTTGCGCTCCTGCGGCAAGTCCATCATGTGGTCGGTGGCGACCATGGTTACCTTCGCCTGCTGGTAGCGGGCCAGCAAGCCGTTGAGCTGGCCCAGCGGGCCGAGGGCGCGGCCGCTGAGCATGTAGCAGGCGACCAGGCCGCCCATGCTCAGGTTGCCGTCGATGATCAGGTAGACACCCACGCAGATCATCGCCACGCCTGCCAGCTGCTGGATCAGCATGGTGATGTTCATCGCCAGGCTCGACAGCACCTTCACGCGCAGCTCCAAACGG
Organism: Pseudomonas sp. SWRI77; assembly: GCF_014269105.1. Lineage (NCBI taxonomy): Bacteria > Pseudomonadati > Pseudomonadota > Gammaproteobacteria > Pseudomonadales > Pseudomonadaceae > Pseudomonas > Pseudomonas sp. SWRI77. Next base: position 10,644 of record NZ_JABWRV010000045.1, read on the forward strand.
CTGAGGGTGCCGAGGGTCTGCTCCCACATGTACTGGCGCTCGCTTTCGGCGTTGTTGACCTTGACGGCGTCCAGGCCAGCCAGGGTCTCGATCAGGCTGGACTGGCGCTCCGAGGCCAGGGCCATGGTCCGCTCCATGGTCGCCATCAGCGGCCGCTGCAAGGCATAACCGATGCCCAGGGCCAGCGGGAAGGCGATGATCGGGATCCACACCAGGTGCCCGCCAATGATGGCGATGACGATCAGGATCAAGAGGGTGAACGGCAGGTCGATCAGGCTGGTCAGGGTCAAGGAGGCGAGGAAGTCGCGCAAGCCCTGGAACTCATGGATGTTCTGGGCAAAGCTGCCGACCCGCGCCGGGCGGTACTTCATCGACATGCCGACGATACGCTCGAACAAGGTCGCCGAAATGATCAAGTCGGTCTTTTTGCCGGCAAGGTCCAGGCAGAGGCCGCGCAAGCCCTTGAGGATAAGGTCGAAGACGTAGGCGCCGGCGATGCCGACGGCCAGCACCCAGAGGGTCGAGGTTGCCTGGTTGGGCACCACCCGGTCATACACGTTCATGACGAACAGCGGCGCGGCCAGGGCGATCAGGTTGATTACCAGGCTGGCGGCGATGGCATCGATGTACAGCCATTTGCTGCGCAGCAGGGTGTCGCGGAACCAGGATTTCGCGCGCGGGATGAGGTTGCCGTGGTTGACGTCGAACTTGTGCTGCGGCTGGGCGAAGAACACGCGCCCGCTGTAGTCACTGAGCAGCGCTTCGCGGCTGACATGCACCTCGCCACCATCGCTCTCGCTAAGCAGCAGGCGCGCGGTGTCTTCGTTTTCCCAGCCCAGCAGCACGGCGCTGCGGCCTTCCTTGAGCAACAGCATGGCCGGCATGGCGATACTGGGGATCTGCTCCAGCTTGCGCTGCAGCAGCCGCCCCTGCAGCCCTGCCCGGGCCGCGGCACGGGGCAGCAGCTCGGGGCTCAGGCGCTGGGCAGGCAGCGGCAGGCCGGTGGTCAGCATGACCCGGCTGGCGGGTTTCTGATGCAGGACACACAGGCTCAGCAAGCTATCCAGCAAGGGATCGTCATGCTGACTGCGTGGATCGTGGCTGAGTTGGACTCGACTGACTTCGGATTCCACGCGGCGCTCTCTTCATCCTTGCGGTGGGTGGGGCAGGGTGTGCCTCAGTTCAGGCCTGACAGGCTCACCCTCGGTTTCAGATCGTTCTGCACAACGGTGGCCATCGGGGCTACGACACCCTGATTCTTGAGCAGTGGCCAATGGTCGCCTTGATTCGATACTGAGTAAACAATTGTATGTTCTTCACCGCTACCAGACGACGCTGGCTTAGTGAAGGTTACAGCTTGGACTCCAGGTCAGCCTTGTCGCTGACGCCAGTGTAAAGGTTGAAGTTCATTCGCAGCATAGCCTGCCATTCGTTGTTATGGCCTGCGGGCTATCAAGGGTGGTCTGCATGGCTTCGGGCAAGGATTGTGCTTGTGAATAGGTGGCGGCGAGGGTGATGGGAAGAACGGTAAACAGTGAAGCACGCATTTTTGGCGAGTTCTCGAAAGCGCTGTTGTCCTGAATCACGGTTCAAGCTTTTCAGGGCCAGGAAAATGGCGCCAGAACTGACCGATGGGCGGGCTTCCGACCGGCCCTGGATTAGTACTAAAGGAAGGGGTGGCAAAGGTGCAAATATCAATGTGACATTACATTGCCGATTGTTTAGGATGGCGAGTATAAGGTCAATAGTTTGGCAGATAGTTAATTCCAAACAGTTATAGACGTAATTTTGACGTCAAATCCTCATCATATTAATCGACACAGATCCGCCTGAAGTGGCTTACAACAACGCCGCTCTGGCAGGGAAGTACCCTAACCGGGTCACACGGAGAGTCCAATGAGCAGCGTTGTAGCCATCGTCAAAAGCATTGTCGGCCAGGTTATTGCGGTATCCCCAGAGGGCATCCGGCGTGTACTCATCGAAGGTGATCGCCTGTTGGCGGGTGAGGAAGTACTCACCGGCCCGGGCGGCGCGGTAACGCTCGAGCTGGCCGATGGTCGCCTGCTCGACCTGGGCCGTGACAGCCAGTGGAGCGCGGATGCGCCCTACAGCAGCACCGACCTGGGCCAGGCCACTGCGCAGGCTGCACCGTCGGTCGAAGAGCTGCAGCAAGCAATCGCTGCGGGTGTCGACCCGACTACCGAGCTTGAAGCCACGGCAGCAGGCCCGGCAGCGGCGGGCGGTGGTGGCGCGCTGGGGGGTGGCCACAGCTTTGTCATGCTTGAGGAGACAGCGGGCAGGGTCGACACGAGCATCGGTTTCCCTACCGGCCCATTAGGCTTTGCTGCGGCGCTGGAATCTGAAGACGTTGGCGCGCTGGATACCAGCAACAACAATCAGCAGGTCATACCGCCCACCACGCCGACCGATGTCTCCACCGCGCTTGTCCTCAACGCCACCCCTTCCATCTCCGAAGCGGGTGGCGTAATCGTTTATACCGCGACAGTTGGCCAGGCGCCGACGTCCAACCTGGTCGTGACCCTGTCCAACGGAGCGGTGATCGTCATTCCGGCAGGGCAGACCAGCGGTAGCGTCAATGTCACCATCCCGGCGAATGACACGCCTTATATCGACGGCGGGCAGATCTCGACGACCGTGACGGGTGCCACCGGGGGTAACGGTCTGATTGTTACCCTGCCGCAAACGCCAGCGGTTACGCAGATTACCGATACTATCGACACCACCACTGCGACCCTGACCGCCAACCCTTCTGTGACCGAAGGTGGCGTGATCACTTACACCGTGACCCTGAGCAACCCTGCCCAGACTCCGGTAACCGTGACCCTGTCGAACGGCCAGACCATCACCGTCGAAGCCGGCAAGACCCAAGGCAGCGTTGACTTCCAGACCCCGGACAACGACGTCTACAACAACGGTTCGACCGTTAGCACCACCATCACCGGTGCCACTGGCGGCAACTTCGAGCAACTGACGCCTAACCCGACCCCGGCGCAGACCACGATCAACGACTCGGTCGACAACACCACTGCGACCCTGACCGCGAATCCTTCGGTCACCGAAGGTGGCGTGATCACCTACACCGTAACTCTGAGCAACCCTGCCCAGACTCCGGTTACCGTGACCCTGTCGAACGGCCAGACCATCACCGTCGAAGCCGGCAAGACCCAAGGCAGCGTTGATTTCCAGACCCCGGAGAACGATGTCTACAACAATGGCTCGACTGTCAGCACCACCATCACCGACTCTACCGGCGGTAACTTCGAGCAGCTGACGCCGAACCCGACCCCGGCGCAGACCACGATCAATGACTCGGTCGATGTGACCACTGCGACCCTGACCGCGAATCCTTCGGTCACCGAAGGTGGCGTGATCACCTACACCGTAACTCTGAGCAACCCTGCCCAGACTCCGGTTACCGTGACCTTGTCGAACGGCCAAACCATCACTGTTGAAGCCGGCAAGACCCAGGGCAGTGTCGACTTCCAGACCCCGGACAACGACGTCTACAACAACGGCTCGACTGTC
>NZ_JABWRV010000046.1:0-12642 GCF_014269105.1 Pseudomonas sp. SWRI77
ATCGTGCTTCGAACTATGCTTTTTCATGGTCTCGCCCTCGCTGCCGTTGGCTTCTATGAACGCCACCGTGGCACTGTGATGCCTCGGCGGGGGCGAGTCCATCGATTACAACTGCAGCCCACCTGCGGCCTTGTGCAATGCCCGCAAATGCTCGCCCACTTGCTTCACGTTGGCCTCTATCGCGGCAATTTCCTTGGCCCGCGACGGGTCCAGCAGCGCCCTCACCTCTTTGTCCAGGTCAGTGCTCAGCCGCAGCAACTGGGCCTGCCGCTCGCTGCTGACCTGCTCCAGGTGCTTGCGCTCATCAGGCTGCGGCAGGCCGTAGCCTTTGGCATCCAGCAGTTCTGCCGGGCGGCTGAGAAAACCGCTGTTGGCGAGCATCTGCTGCAGCGTCTGGTTGGCCTTGTCGATGCTGCCATCCTTCAGTGCAGCAGCGTTCAGGTAGCGCTGCTTGACCTCGTCCTGGGCCAGCAACAGCTGGCGCCGCAAGCTGGCCTGTTCCAGCAGCAGCAAGGCGGCGCTGGTGCGCAGGTCGGCCTGGGCGAACCAGCTGCGGCGCTGCTCGGCATCCAGGGCCAGCCAGTCCTCGACCTTGTCCTGCTTGATCGGCAGCTGCTTTTTCAGCACGTCGAACATGGCCTGGTAGCGGTCGCGGTAGGAGTCGAAGCGGTAACCCAGGCGCAGCGCTTCGCGTGGGTCATCGAGCACACGGGTATCGGCAATGCCCCGCCCTTTGAGCACCTCCAGCAAGCCGTTGGGCATGATGCTGTCCAGGTCGTTCAGGCGTGGGTTAGCCGTGCCGCTGCGTAGCAGTTTCAGCGACTCGACCGCGCAGTTGTTGGACAGGAAGTAGTAATTGCCGTCGTAGCTCCAGTGCATTTCTGCGGCCTGGCGCACCAGGTTCTCGACTTCCTGGCGGTCGAGCCTGAGCGGGATCGAGGCCAGGCTACGCAGCTCGGTCTTGGTGTATTCGTCGATCACCTGGCCCAACGGCAGCACGAACAACCGCGACGGGTAAGCGCCGACCAGGCCGTCCCAACTGGACAGCTGCACATCGTTGACGAAGGCGCGGTACGACAGCACCAGGTGCTGGTCGAGGTCCAGGCGGCAATCCGGGCCGCGCGGCCGGCCAGGCTTGCAGATGACCAGGCGCAGCATGCTGTGGCCCCAGCGGCTGACCCAGTTCTGATTGGCCTCGGCCAGCAGGTAGTCGACTTCATAGACGCGCTCGGGGTCGATCTCGCCCAGCGGCTGGCGGGCGAAGTCGCTGCCGGCATTGAGGAACGGCAGGCCTTTGGCACAGGCTTGTTGCTCGGGGGCCCAGCCGAAGTGGTCGCGCAGGTACTGGTTCAAGGCTGGGCGCCGGCAGGCATAGCTCGGGTCGAGGAGGAAGTACTCCATGTTGACCGCGATGAATTCCTTGGGGCTGCTCAGCTCATAGCTGTCGGGGCTGCGCACGAACTGGCCGTTGTGCTGCTCGCGTTCGCCACGGCGGCCGACATACTGCTGCCAGCCGGCAAGGTCGAGCAGGCGTGGGTCATCGCTCAAGGTGAAGCGCCGCTCGGCCTGGCCGCGGCACGCCTCTGGCAGGCCGACTTTGCCCACGGTGCCCTGCTGGCGCTTGCAGCGGGCGATCAGCGAGCGCTCGGTAGCGGGCCATAGCCGTGCGCGGTCGTAAATGTGGGTCAGCTCATGCAGCACAGTGGCCAACAACTCCTCCCGCACGGTGCCATGCGGGCGGTCGGTACGTTCGTGGGCGGCGCTGCCATCAGCCAGCCCTGGCAACAGGCGGCTGTTGAGCGCCAGGGTGGAAACCAGCGATGCCTGGCCATACGCGTCGGCAGGCATGCGCGCGCTCCAACTGACCAGCACACGCCGGTCCAGTTGCTGTTTGAAGCGCGGCGGCAGCTTGCTCAGCGCTTCGTCGAGCAGTGCCTGGCTGGCTTGAGTTTGTTGAGGGTCGAGGCCGGAAGCCTGCAGCACCAGCTGCAGGTCGGCCAGGGCGGGCGTGCCGAGCAGCGTCAGGGCGCCGCCGAGCAGCCAGGCACGCACCTGGTTCACAGTGCCAGGATGGCTTCGGCCAGTACCTGGTCGCTGGCGCCACGCGCTTCAGGCAGGCGCTCGCGCAGGGTGTTGAAGGCAGCCTCCAGTTGGGCGCCACGGATGTCACCGTTGCTGGCGACGAAGCTGGCAGCATCGTCGTGCGCTTCACGCACGACTTTGGAGTCACGGATCGATGTTGTGGTGTCTGAGGTGAAATCGATCGAGCGGCCGAAGGCGCGCACGATGATATTGCTGGTGGCCACCAGAGTCTGTGCCTGGGCCAGGTCGGCCAGCAGCAGCATGCCGAGGGTAGCGGCGATCAGCGGTTTACGCATGGAGCATCTCCGAAAAATACAGGGAGTCAGGTGTAGTCATTGGACGAGAATTGCCTGCGCCAGTTCCAGGTCGCCGACAGCCTGCCGTGCACAGTGGTAGCGCAGTGAATCGAGAGCCGCTTCCAGGCGCGCACCGCGAATCATGCCATCGCTGGCGACGAATGCTGCTGCATCGTCACGGGCCTGGCTGACCAGCTTGCGGTCAAACGGCGCGGTGGTGACTTGGCTGGTGACATAGCCGGTGATGACCAGGCTTTGTGTGGTGGTGTCCATGGCATGGGCACTTGCCATGCTCAGGGGCACGCCAACGGCGGCGAACAACAACGGCAAAAGATAACGCATGGGCTTCTAAAGGCTTGAAACGTGGGCGTGAAGGCGCGTGCGGCTGTGCGGGCGAACCCCGCGAGCCGCACGGCTCAGTTGCAGGTCAGAGCGCCAGGATGGCCTGTGCCAACTGTGCGTCGCTGGCCTGCAGGGTCGGCATCTGCCCACGAATGTGCAGGAAGGCGCTTTCCAGCTTGGCGCCGCGAATAGCGCCTTGGCTGCCGACGAAGCTGGCGGCGTCGTCACGGGCGGCCTGGACGATCTTGTCGTCGCGGAACGACGAAGACACGTCGGAAGTGGCGTCAGTCGAGGCGGCTACAGCGCCCACGACTGCGTCGGTGGTGACGACGAAGCTGGTGGCGCTGGCGGTGCCCGCCAGGCTCAGCATCAGGGCGGCGCCAATCAGATGTTTACGGGACATGATCGTGGACTCCTGGGGATTCTGCTAATCGGACGCTCGCACTGCGCGCCTCGGTACTTTTTCAACATCCGGTTCTACCAGACTGTTAAGCCAAGCGTATCACGCGCCGGTGTTTCTGGATGTTAATGAACGGCGTGCTCACAAACTGTGCTGGTGTGTTTATGATTATAAATAAACTGTACCTGTTGTACTGCCAAGTGCTCTAGCACGGGGCCAGACACAAAAAACCCGTTGCAGTCACCTGCAACGGGTTTGGAATTCGCGGTGCCGGCCGCAGCCGGCAAGCCGGAGCTTAGCGCCAGAAAGGCTTGCTCAGCTCTTCGTAACGCTGCGACTCGCTGATACCGGCGTCAGCCAGCAGGCGGGAGTCCAGGCGAGCCAGTTGACGGCGGCTGGCCATGCGACGCTGCCACAGCAGCAGGGTGGACAGAGCGCGCAGAGGCATCGAAGCGCTGGATTGCTGGGCGTTGCTTTCAAAAACCAGACCGGAACTGAGTGTACGTTCCATGATGTTTCATCCTTCCGCTTATGGCGGGATTAGGTAGTGATTTAACTGATGCCAATGATCCTCCTCTCTTGTCCATAACAGTAGATACAGTTCTGTTGCATTACGATGGTTCAGTTAACTGTGTAACCCTACTGTTGCACTCGAAATAGGCGCAACTGTACTGGTCTGCACTTTTATGGTGCATTAATGAGTAGAGAGAGGTTTGTGAAGGCGGGATTGAAGCGTGATGACCAGTACAGTAGTACAGTTTATTAAGGCTACTGGTGGGGCGACCTTGCGTCGCGAAAGGGCTGCTGTGCAGCAGCCCCCTCCCAACCGATCAACTGGCGAGCATGCGCCCAGTTTCTTCCAGGTTTTCGTGCCAGCTCAGCGCCTCGCGCAGAATGTGCGGGGTATGGCCACCACGTTGGCACGCACGCTCGAAGTAATCGTTAAGCGCTGCGCGGTAATCCGGGTGCACACAGTTGTCGATGATCGCCCGGGCGCGCTCGCGTGGCGCCAGGCCGCGCAAGTCTGCCAGGCCCTGCTCGGTGACCAGGATGTCGACATCGTGCTCGGTGTGGTCAACGTGGCTGACCATCGGCACCACGCTGGAAATCGCACCACCCTTGGCAATCGACTTGGTGACGAACACAGCCAGGTGGGCGTTACGGGCGAAATCGCCAGAACCGCCGATGCCGTTCATCATCCGTGTGCCGCAGACGTGGGTGGAGTTGACGTTGCCGTAGATATCGAACTCCAGTGCGGTGTTGATACCGATGATGCCTAGGCGACGTACCACCTCGGGGTGGTTGGAGATCTCTTGCGGACGCAGCACCAGCTTGTCCTTGTAACGCTCCAGGTTGCCGAACACATCCGCGTTGCGGCGGGACGACAAGGTAATCGAGCTGCCCGAGGCGAAGCTCAGCTTGCCAGCGTCGATCAGGTCGAAGGTCGAGTCCTGCAGTACTTCGGAGTACATGGTCAGGTCTTCGAACGGCGAATCGATCAAACCGCACATCACCGCGTTGGCGATGCTGCCGATACCGGCCTGCAGCGGGCCGAGCTTGTTGGTCATGCGGCCGGCGTCGACTTCCTTCTTGAGGAAGTTGATCAGGTGGTCGGCGATGCCTTGGGTCTCGTGGTCAGGCGGCAACACGGTGGACGGCGAGTCCGGCTGGTCGCTGATGACGATACCGACAATTTTGGCCGGGTCGATCGGGATGGCCATGCTGCCGATGCGATCATCGACCTTGACCAACGGGATCGGTGTGCGGGTCGGGCGGTAGGTCGGGATATAGATGTCGTGCAGGCCTTCGAGGTTGGCGTTGTGCGACAGGTTGATCTCGACGATCACTTGCTTGGCGAAGATCGCGAAGCTGGCCGAGTTGCCCACCGAGGTGGTCGGCACGATGTGGCCTTGCTCGGTAATGGCCACTGCTTCGATAACCGCGATGTCCGGCAGCTTGAGCTGCTGGTTGCGCAGTTGTTCGACGGTTTCCGAAAGGTGCTGGTCGATGAACATCACCTGGCCATCGTTGATGGCCTTGCGCAGGGTGCTGTCGACCTGGAAGGGCATGCGGCGGGCCAGCACGCCGGCCTCGGTCAGCTGCTTGTCCAGGTCATTGCCCAGGCTGGCGCCGGTCATCAAGCTGATTTTCAGTGGCGACTGCTTGGCACGTTCGGCCAGGGCATGGGGTACGGCTTTGGCTTCGCCGGCGCGGGTGAAACCGCTCATGCCGACAGTCATGCCGTCCTCGATCAGACCAGCGGCATCAGCCGCACTCATTACCTTGCTGTGCAGGGAGGACAAGCGGATACGATCACGGTACATGGATTGTTATCTCAGGCTACTGAAGCTACTGGAGCGCAGTCTAGAGATTTCGCCGGTTGCCGTCCCACGACCATGGTCGTATGAGAAGCCCGGAAGTAGAGCCGTTGATCTGGATCAGGCAAATGCAAAAAGCCCCGCAGATTTCTCGGCGGGGCTTCTTATATAGCGCACGGTTTACCGCGGTGGGGTTATTCCACTGCTTTGACCATATCCTCGATTACCTTCTTGGCATCACCGAATACCATCATGGTCTTGTCCAGGTAGAACAGTTCGTTGTCCAGGCCTGCATAGCCACTGGCCATGGAGCGCTTGTTGACGATGATGGTCTTGGCCTTGAACGCCTCAAGGATCGGCATGCCGGCAATCGGCGATTTGGGGTCGTTCTTCGCTGCCGGGTTGACCACGTCGTTGGCGCCCAGCACCAGTACCACATCGGCCTGGCCGAACTCGGCGTTGATGTCGTCCATCTCGAACACCTGGTCGTAAGGCACTTCGGCTTCGGCCAGCAGCACGTTCATGTGCCCTGGCATACGGCCTGCCACCGGGTGGATCGCGTACTTCACAGTCACGCCGTTGTGGGTCAGCTTCTCGGTCAGTTCTTTCAGCGCGTGCTGGGCACGGGCAACCGCCAGGCCGTAGCCAGGCACGATGATCACCGTGTCGGCATTGCTGAGCAGGAAGGTGGCGTCATCGGCCGAGCCGGATTTCACCGGGCGAGCTTCCTGGGCGCCCGCTGGCCCTGCAACATCCGTCGCCCCGCCGAAGCCGCCGAGGATGACGTTGAAGAACGAACGGTTCATCGCCTTGCACATGATGTACGAGAGGATCGCACCGCTGGAGCCGACCAGTGAGCCTGCAATGATCAGCATCGAGTTGTTCAGCGAGAAGCCGATACCCGCAGCGGCCCAGCCCGAATAGCTGTTGAGCATCGACACCACCACCGGCATGTCCGCGCCACCGATCGGGATAATGATCAGTACGCCCATGATGAAGGCCAGGGCCAGCATCAGGGTGAAGGCACTGTAATGGCCGGTGAAGGTAAACAGCAGGCCAAGGGCGATGGTGGTCAGGCCAAGGATCAGGTTCAGCTTGTGCTGGCCGGCGAACTGTACCGGTGCGCCCTGGAACAGGCGGAACTTGTACTTGCCCGACAGCTTGCCGAAGGCGATGACCGAACCCGAGAAGGTGATGGCACCAATGGCTGCACCGAGGAACAGCTCCAGGCGGTTGCCGGTGGGGATCGGGTCGCTGATGGCGGCGACGATGCCCATCGACTGGGGCTCAAGCACGGCGGCAATGGCGATGAATACCGCAGCCAGGCCGATCATGCTGTGCATGAAGGCGACCAGCTCCGGCATCTTGGTCATCTCGACACGCTTGGCCATGACCGAGCCAGCGGTGCCGCCGACCAGCAGGCCGACGATCACATAGCCGATGCCGGCGGTGGCAAGCTCTGCGCCCAGCTTATAGATGAGGCCAACGGTGGTGACGATGGCCAAGCCCATGCCGATCATGCCGAACAGGTTGCCGCGGCGTGACGTGGTCGGGTGCGAAAGGCCCTTGAGCGCCTGGATGAAGCAGATCGAGGCGACCAGGTAGAGAAGCGTTACCAGATTCATGCTCATGCTTACTTCTTCGCCTCGTTCTTGGCTTTCTTCTTGAACATCTCAAGCATGCGACGGGTGACCAGGAAGCCACCGAATACGTTGACCGCGGCCAAGGCCACGGCGAGCGTGCCCATCACCTTGCCGGCCGGTGTCACGGTCAGCGCGGCGGCCAGCATGGCGCCGACGATGACGATGGCGGAGATGGCGTTGGTGACCGCCATCAGCGGCGTGTGCAGTGCCGGGGTAACGTTCCACACGACGTGGTAGCCCACATAGATGGCCAGCACGAAGATGATCAGGTTGTAGATGCCATGGGAAATCAGCATGTCTTCCATTGTCGTGCTCCTTAGCCGTTCTTGCGGACGACTTGCCCGTCGCGGCACATGAGGCAGGCCGCGACGATATCGTCTTCGAGGTTGATGACCAGCGCGTTGTCCTTGTCGAACAACAGCTTCATGAAGTCCAGCAGGTTGCGTGCGTACAGCGCCGACGCATCGGCCCCCACCTGGGCTGGCAGGTTGGTGGGGCCAACGATGGTCACGCCGTTTTCCAGCACCACCTGGTCGGCAATGGTCAGCGGGCAGTTGCCGCCTTGGGCTGCCGCCAGGTCGATGACCACCGAGCCCGGCTTCATTTGCGCGACGGTTTCAGCGCTGAGCAGGGTCGGCGCCTTGCGGCCCGGGATCAGTGCCGTGGTGATGACGATATCGGCCTGCTTGGCGCGCTCGTGTACGGCCTGGGCCTGGCGCTGCATCCAGCTGGCCGGCATCGGCCGCGCATAGCCACCCACGCCTTCGGCGCACTCACGCTCCTCGTCGGTTTCGTAAGGCACATCGATGAACTTGGCGCCCAGCGACTCGATCTGCTCCTTGACGGCGGGGCGCACATCCGAGGCCTCGATCACGGCGCCCATGCGCTTGGCCGTGGCAATGGCCTGCAGCCCTGCAACGCCGGCGCCCAGAATCAGCACGCGGGCAGCCTTAACGGTGCCGGCAGCGGTCATCAGCATGGGCATGAAGCGCGGGTAGTAGTGAGCGGCCAGCAGCACTGCCTTGTAACCGGCGATGTTGGCCTGCGACGACAGCACGTCGAGGCTTTGCGCACGTGAGGTACGTGGCGCTGCTTCCAGGGCGAAGGCAGTGATGCCGCGGTCGGCCATCTTGCCGATCAGTTCGCCGTTGAACGGGTTGAGCATCCCCACCAGCAGGCTGCCACTGCTGATCAGCGCGAGCTCCTGATCATTGGGCGCGACCACTTTCAGTACGAGTTGCGCGCCATAGGCGTCGGCGGCGCTTCCCAGGGAGGCGCCCACGGCCTCATAGGCACTGTCCGGAATGCTGGCGTTTAGCCCTGCCCCCCGTTGGACGGTGACCTGATGGCCTTGAGCAACCAGTTTTTTGATGGTTTCAGGGGTCGCGGCGACCCTTGTCTCACCCGTCTGCGTCTCGAGAGGAACACCAATGTGCACGACTTTATCTCCTGCGGTGACCTTTTGTCTTTGTGGAAGCCAGCGTACTTCGGGTGGTGCGCTGGTGCGGTCGTTGAGCGTCAACCCGCCGAGTCCTAGGCGGGCCAGGCATTTTGCAGATGAACCCGGGGGCCTACAACCGGTTATGGAGCGAAACGAAGTTAAAACTACAAGTCACCCTGTGACCGTATGTCGCAAGCCTACCGTCGCAGCCCGTCAAACATGGGCTATTGGGAGATTAGGAGAAAAAATCAAAAAAAATGGCCGTAATTCGCTTACGACTTGCTGAGTGTCGCAATTTCGCCCTGAAAGCCGCGTAGTCAGCAGGGTTAAAGGGAATTATCAGGCTTGCATAACAGTTTACGTATATGCGACAAATACATATATCTGTAGGTGTTTAAAATAATTGACTACGGGGTCAGGTTGCCCCGTATTCCTACGTTGATGCCGTGTATTGCTTGGCTTGTGCTACCAGCCAGTCGCGGAAGGCGCGCAGCGAAGCGGACTCAACCTTGCGCTCGGGAATCATCAGATAGTAGGCCTTGTCGCTGCTCAGGGCATGCCTGTTAGCGACCACCAACCTACCCTCCTGCAACTCACGCTGGATCAGGAAGGGTGGGATCAGCGCGACGCCCATGTCGTGCATCGCCGCCTGCGCGAGCATGGAGAATAGTTCATAGCGTGGGCCTGTCATGTCGCGCTCCACGTTCATGCCCAGGCTGGCGAACCACTGTCGCCAGGCATACGGGCGTGTTGTCTGCTGCAGCAAGGGCAGTTGCGCAATGCGCCGGGCGTCGAGCATGCCCTGCCCGTCCAGCATGGCCGGGCTGCACACGGGTACAGGGTTCTCGCCCATCAGCCGGTGCGACTGGGTGCCTGACCAGTCGGCATCACCGAAATAGATGGCGGCATCAAAGGCGGTGTCGGCGAATAGGAACGGGCGGGTGCGGTTGGTCAGGTTGACGGTGACGTCCGGGTGGCCCTGCTGGAAGTCCTTGAGCCTGGGCAGCAGCCATTGGGTGCCAAAGGTCGGCACCACGGCCAGTTCGATCACGTTGGCGCCTTGCTGGCGCATCACCGACAGGGTGTCGCGCTCAACGGCATCCAGCTGCGCGGCGACCTGGCGACTATAAGACAGGCCCGCCTCGGTCAGCTTTACCCCACGCCGTGAGCGACGAAACAGTTCGACATTAAGGAAGGCCTCCAGGCCACCGATCTGCCGACAAACGGCGCCCTGGGTCAGCGCAAGCTCTTGCGCAGCCTTGGTAAAGCTCTCGTTACGCGCCGCCGCCTCGAAGCAGACCAAGGCGGCGGTACTGGGGATCTTGCGGCGCATGTACGTCAACCTCACTTGTAAGGCTGTCAATGTGGCGTTTTGCCGATTTACGGAGTGATAAATTATCACTAATCCGTGCGCAATCCTCGTTTGTCCCGGCAGCCGATCAGGCCTAGGCTCAAGGGCACAAGAATTTGCTCTCTCTATATCGAGGATTTCGCTCATGGCCGGTAAAGCAAGCTTCCACTGGATCGATCCGCTGTTGCTGGATCAGCAGCTCACTGAAGAAGAGCGCATGGTGCGTGACAGCGCTTATCAGTTTGCCCAGGACAAGCTGGCGCCGCGCGTGCTCGAGGCCTTCCGCCATGAGCGGACCGACCCAGCAATCTTCCGCGAAATGGGCGAAATCGGTTTGCTGGGTGCGACCATTCCCGAGCAGTACGGCGGCAGCGGCCTGAATTATGTGTGCTACGGGTTGATTGCACGCGAGGTAGAGCGCATCGACTCGGGCTATCGCTCCATGATGAGCGTGCAGTCTTCCCTGGTGATGGTGCCGATCAACGAATTTGGCACCGAGGCGCAGAAGCAGAAGTACCTCCCCAAACTGGCCAGTGGTGAATGGATCGGCTGCTTTGGCCTGACCGAGCCTAACCATGGCTCCGACCCGGGTTCGATGATCACCCGTGCCCGGAAGGTCGACGGTGGCTACCGCCTGACCGGCAGCAAGATGTGGATTACCAACAGCCCGATCGCCGATGTGTTCGTGGTCTGGGGCAAGGATGACGCGGGCGACATCCGCGGCTTCGTGCTGGAAAAGGGCTGGGAAGGCCTCAGTGCCCCGGCGATCCATGGCAAGGTCGGCCTGCGCGCCTCGATCACCGGCGAAATCGTGATGGACAACGTATTCGTGCCTGAAGAGAACATCTTCCCGAACGTGCGCGGCCTCAAGGGCCCGTTCACCTGCTTGAACTCGGCGCGCTATGGCATTTCCTGGGGGGCATTGGGCGCCGCCGAGGCCTGCTGGCATACCGCGCGTCAATACACCCTGGACCGTCAGCAGTTCGGCCGCCCGCTTGCAGCCAACCAGTTGATCCAGAAAAAGCTCGCCGACATGCAGACCGAAATCACCCTGGCACTGCAGGGCTGCCTGCGCCTGGGGCGTATGAAGGATGAAGGCACGGCGGCTGTCGAGATCACTTCGATCATGAAGCGCAACTCGTGCGGTAAGGCTCTGGATATCGCCCGCATGGCGCGCGACATGCTCGGGGGTAATGGCATTTCCGACGAGTTCGGTGTGGCCCGCCACCTGGTCAACCTCGAGGTGGTCAACACCTATGAGGGTACCCATGACGTGCATGCGCTGATCCTGGGGCGTGCACAGACCGGCATCCAGGCCTTCTATTAATAAGGAGCCAGCCCATGGGCGCGCTATCACATCTGCGGGTGCTGGACCTTTCGCGCGTGTTGGCCGGCCCCTGGTCTGGCCAGATTCTGGCTGACCTTGGTGCTGACGTGATCAAGGTCGAGCGCCCGGGCAGTGGCGATGATACCCGTTCGTGGGGCCCGCCCTTTCTCCGGGACGCCCAGGGTGAGAACACCAGCGAGGCGGCTTATTACCTTTCGGCCAACCGCAACAAGCGTTCGGTGACGATCGACTTCACTCAGCCTGAAGGCCAGCGCCTGGTGCGTGAGCTGGCGGCCAAGTCGGATATCGTCATCGAGAACTTCAAGGTAGGTGGCCTGGCGGCCTACGGGCTGGATTACCAAAGCCTGAAGGCACTCAACCCGAAGCTTATCTATTGCTCCATTACTGGCTTCGGTCAGACGGGGCCTTATGCCAAGCGCGCAGGCTATGACTTCATGATCCAGGGGCTGGGCGGGCTGATGAGCCTGACCGGGCGGCCTGAGGGCGAGGAAGGCGCGGGGCCGGTGAAAGTTGGCGTGGCGCTGACTGACATCCTCACTGGGCTGTATTCGACGGTGGCTATCCTGGCCGCCCTCGCCCATCGGGATCAAACCGGCATCGGTCAGCATGTCGACATGGCATTGCTCGATGTGCAGGTGGCATGCCTGGCCAACCAGGCCATGAACTACCTGACTACGGGCAACCCGCCCCGGCGCCTGGGCAATGCGCATCCCAACATCGTGCCCTACCAGGACTTCCCCACGGCCGATGGCGATTTCATTCTTACCGTGGGTAACGACAGTCAGTTTCGCAAGTTCGCCGAGGTGGCGGGGCAGCCGCAATGGGCGGATGACCCGCGCTTCGCTACCAACAAGCTGCGGGTTGCCAATCGTGGTGAGCTGATTCCGTTGATTCGTCAGGCAACGGTATTCAAGACCACTGCAGAATGGGTGAGCCAGCTGGAGACGGCTGGTGTGCCCTGCGGGCCTATCAATGACCTGGCGCAAATGTTCCAGGACCCGCAGGTAGTGGCGCGTGGCTTGGCGGTGAGTATCGCGCACCCGCTGGCGGGGAGCGTGCCGCAGGTGGCCAGCCCGATTCGGCTGTCGGAGACACCGGTAGAGTACCGACGGGCGCCACCGCTGCTGGGTGAGCATACCGAGGCGGTATTGAGTGATGTATTGGGGCTGGATGCCGAGGCGGTACACCGCTTGCGCAGTGCCGGGGTGCTTTAAGGCTATATAAAGCAAGGAAATAGCGGGGAGGCCGAAGGCCTCCCCGCTTTGCTTTTCGGCGATATCAAAGTTTATTGGAATTAAGGGTTGACGCGGTTTCGAATCCCCTTATAATGCGCCCCACTTCCAGCGTAGTCGGAACGAAAAACTCCTTGAAATTCAATGAGTTGATCGAGCCAGGTAGTGGTGGAAGTGCTCCGATCGAAA
>NZ_JABWRV010000047.1:0-12358 GCF_014269105.1 Pseudomonas sp. SWRI77
GGAAAGGGTAATGACGGTTGCTGGTCGGCCCATGTCGATGCCCTTGGAGAGTTGGCTTCCACAGAGCCTAGCTCAGATTTTCAGCGGTATTTGTGAAACACCACACTAGGGGCGTAACCATTTTCTTTCATTCGAGTTAAGTCTTTATAATGGTACTGCTTCGATAGCTCGGGGTCATTAGCCACCGCCTTCCAGAATTCCCGGCGGCGCGTCATGGCATCCGGATATGTTGAGACCCTGGGTGATCAGGGCCTCAATCTATTTAGCTTGCTTTGAAACCTTCTTTGCCATTGGCCAGGCGCCACGTTTCGACTATTTCAAGTACTTGTTCAGGCTCGCCCAGGTTGCTGCCTTGCGGTCTGAAAAAAAGATCACTACCAGACGGGTGCTCGGTAATTTTCTCAAAATGTTCAATCAACGGTACCAGTACGTTGTCTGGCTCATCCTCGATAGCTGTATCAATCACTTGGAGGAAGGCAAGAAACTCATGTTTTGTATAATCTTCAAATTTATCTTTCAAGATCGTCTTTTCCATAGTGAATGTGGTTGTGAGCTTTGGGCGTCAAAATTATTAAGTTGTCCATATCATATACGCCACCTTGCTCGCTGATAGGCACGACGTGGTGAATTTCGTGGGAGCGTTTGCTCATATACTTGTCACCTTTATCGACCCAGGGCGAGTATCCATGTTTTCTCATTCGACGGATGTCTTGAGGGCTAAACTGCTTCGATAGCTCGGGGTCATTAGCCACCGCCTTCCAAAATTGCCGCCGGAACGCGTCAAAGGTCCTATATTCTTTACCCCTTAGAAGATCAGCAATCTGAGCAGGAATTGGAGCCCCTTCGAGGCTGGCGGCCGATTTACGCCATGTATCTGATACCTGTGTACCATTTCCGGTCGATGTACCTGCCTCGTACCGCGGGCTTTTGAACACCACCAGAATAGGCGGTAATCCCGAGTCCATGGGGAAGGTGATGATCAGCCGTTCCTGGTCCAGCAAATCCAGCGCGGGGTAACCCTCTGTTTCGGTACTGACGGGGTTCAGGGTACTGCCGGTGTAAACGACGGTACCGGGCGGCGCTGGCGGCAAGCTGGTAGAACTTCCATCTTCACCGCCCGGCGCGCTCGCAGGTGTCCAGGTCAATATCCGCTGCGGGTTATCCAGTGCCAGGCTGTAAACCTGACGTTCAGTGTCGAATGTTGCTGCGCGTACCGGTACCGGCTTGCCCCCAGGCACGACATACAGATCCATGCCTTTTTCGTGCTCGGATCCAGCCAGCAGATACGGCAGGTCGATGCTGGTTGCTGACGCTGCCAAAGTTGCTAGGTCAGGCCCACCGGGTGGCGTAAGGCTGGCTAGCGGGGTGCTGATAAGATAACGGCGCTCACTGTTACCCAGCGTTGACGGCCAGGCCATCGCAAGAGTGCCTACTGTAAGCGAAGGGATTGTCGTAGCAACAAGGCGGGCAATCGCGGCTGCGATTGCTTCACCCAAAGCCGAGTAAGCCGCTTCGGCTACTGCAAAAGTGGTAGCGCCAATCGGGATTACAGCCGGCGCTGATCCCGCCAAACGCGCTTCATTGATGTAGGAGATGCTATATCGCAGGGCCTCTTGCCTTTGCCGCTCGGCTTCTGCAGCCAAGCGCTCGGCTTCGGCCTGCTGGCGTGCAGCCTCTTCCTGTGCAGCAAGTTGAGTCTGGAGGCTTTCAACGTCCGCGGCGCGCTGCATCAGGTTTTGCGTGGCACCTGCATATACGCCCAAAAACCTGATCGATTCGGTTAGCGCGAGTGCCAGATGGTATTCCTGCCAGCGCGGACCAGCCCTGCGTAGCCGTTGCTCATCTACAAGATGCAAAAGCCCTTCAAGTTGGGGCTTCGACAGTGGCCCGCTGATTCGGGGGTTGTAATCAGAGTGTTGTGCAATTTGTGATTGCTTGGCCTGCACCAAGGCAGCCGCGGTTGCCAGGTAGGCACTGAAGGTCTGGACAAGCGTAAGCGCGTCGTCGATGACGGTTTGCCCCAGTTCATGCTGAAGAACATTGGGTAAACAATCGAAGTGTATTTGCCGCTCTGTGTGAATCTGCGCCGTTCTACGCGCTATCACTTTCAACAGGTCTAGAGGCTGCTGGCTCAGTTCCTCTTGATCCACCTGCACTGCCATCTCTGGAAGTTCGTCAGCCAGCGCTTGATGCTTTTGAGCTTGAAGGTGCAAGCGGTACGCTCCGTCCCAAGAGCTCTGGAGTTTCGTGGTCCATTCCACACCCAACGCTTCGCCTGTGGTTGCTTTGATGAAACCGGGGTCTAGAAATCGGCTCATCATTGAATCACCGCGCTTATAGAACGCGGGCACGCCAAAATAGCTATTGGCGTCGGGTAGAGTCTGCAGGTATTCATCACGAATCTGGCGGATGCGTGAGGTCAGAATGTGTTGCTCAGCTGATGCTTTTAATAATGTGTTTGGCGTGTTTTGCGCTTCGGCTCTGATTTGGTATTTCATTGCCGCAATCGTTTCAGGAAGCTGACTTACCGCTTGCTTGTATTTGTCCTCATGGTCTTTCTCGATTATCTGATATTCCTCTGTAAGCACTCTCCTTGTGGAAATAACCCGCGCAATATCATTTTTGGTTGGGGTGGTTCCGCGAGGATTACCATCGCTCAGGCCCCAGCCACCTCCGCCCGGTCCGCCGCCACCGCCGCCAATCAATCTGAGTTCAGCGCCCGTGGGGGCGGCGGCGCTAATCCAAAGCCCCTCGCTGAGATAATACGCTTTGTCCTGTGCCATGTAGGTTCTCCTGATCGCTACATGGCTAATCTTTTCGTTTATCGAAAGTGCGGTATGTCAGCTGAGGCCTTTAAGTTAGTAGGGCTTTTCCCATAGTACAGAAAGAGGTGTCTTATATGTGTTTTTCTGAGACTGGAATTACCCGCCTTTCCTTCACCGCTTTATAAGAAAAACTCGAATAAATCTCCTTCACCCCCGGCAACCGCTGCAGCACTTCCCGGGTAAATTCCCCAAACGACTCAAGGTCCCGCGCCAGTATTTCCAGCAGGAAGTCATACCGTCCCGAAATGTTATGGCACGCCACAATCTCCGGTATCTCCATCAACCGTTTTTCAAACGCCAGCGCCATGTCCTTGGTATGCGAATCCATCATGATGCTGACAAAGGCGGTCACCCCAAACCCCAGCGACTTGGGGGAAAGAATGGCCTGATACCCGGTGATGTAACCGTTATCTTCCAGCAGCTTGACCCGTCGCCAACAGGGCGAGGTGGTCAGCGCCACCTGGTCGGCAAGTTCGGAAACGGTTAGGCGGGCGTTGTCCTGCAGGGCGGCAAGCAGGGCGCGGTCGGTGCGGTCGAGGCTCGAAGGCATGTTTTGCCCTCCTGATCGGATAATTGTTGTTTTTGTTCCAAAAAGTGCGCGTTTGCGTGGGCTATTTTGGAAAAATTCAGGCAGCTCGGTGGCATAAGCTTATAACAAACCACAAGAGGCTGTTGCCATGCGCGACTCCCATAACAACACCGGTTTTTCCACGCGGGCCATCCACCATGGCTATGACCCGCAGTCACACGGTGGCGCATTGGTGCCGCCGGTGTACCAGACCGCCACCTATGCCTTCCCCACCGTCGAATACGGCGCTGCCTGCTTTGCCGGGGAAGAGGCGGGGCACTTCTACAGCCGCATCTCCAACCCGACGCTGGCTTTGCTGGAACAGCGCATGGCATCACTGGAGGGGGGCGAGGCGGGGCTGGCGTTGGCGTCGGGCATGGGGGCCATCACTTCGACGATATGGACCCTGCTACGGCCGGGCGATGAGCTGATCGTCGGGCGTACGCTGTATGGCTGTACGTTCGCCTTCCTGCACCATGGCATCGGCGAGTTCGGGGTGAAGATCCATCACGTCGACCTCAACGATATCAAGGCACTCAAGGCGGCAATTACCAGCAAAACACGGATGATCTACTTCGAAACCCCGGCCAACCCCAACATGCAACTGGTCGATATCGCAGCGGTGGCCGATGCTGCGCGCGGGCATGACTTGCATATCGTGGTCGACAACACTTACTGCACCCCTTATTTGCAGCGGCCGCTGGAAATGGGCGCCGACCTGGTGGTGCATTCGGCGACCAAGTACCTCAGCGGCCATGGGGATATCACGGCCGGCCTGGTGGTCGGGCGCAAGGCACTGATCGACCGGATACGCCTGGAAGGGCTGAAAGACATGACCGGTGCAGTGCTGTCGCCGCACGATGCGTCGCTGTTGATGCGCGGGATCAAGACCCTGGCCCTGCGCATGGACCGCCATTGCGCCAACGCCCAGCAAGTGGCGGAGTTTATCGCGAGCCAGCCGCAGGTCGAGCTTATTCACTACCCAGGGCTGCCATCGTTTGCCCAGCACGCGCTGGCCCAGCGCCAGATGCGCCTGCCGGGCGGCATGATTGCGTTCGAGCTCAAGGGCGGGATCGAAGCGGGGCGGCGGTTCATGAATGCCTTGCAGCTGTTCGCGCGGGCGGTGAGCCTGGGCGATGCCGAGTCGTTGGCACAGCACCCGGCGAGCATGACCCATTCCAGCTATACGCCGAAGGAGCGTGCGCACCATGGCATTTCGGAAGGGTTGGTGCGGTTGTCGGTAGGGTTGGAGGATAT
This sequence comes from Pseudomonas sp. SWRI77, assembly GCF_014269105.1. Taxonomy (NCBI): domain Bacteria; kingdom Pseudomonadati; phylum Pseudomonadota; class Gammaproteobacteria; order Pseudomonadales; family Pseudomonadaceae; genus Pseudomonas; species Pseudomonas sp. SWRI77. The sequence goes on from NZ_JABWRV010000047.1 coordinate 4,651, forward strand.
AGAAGACCTGATCGCTGATGTCGAGCAGGCGCTTCGTGTCTGTACCCAGGCGGCATGAGGGCGGCGGAAGCTGTGCCCTGTGCCTTGGTCTTCAGCTCAAGAGCATCCTCACTGCGTTGGTCATCTGGCCAGCGCATCTTTGAAGGAGTATCTCCATGAAGACAACAGTGAACTACAGGCTGGACATTCGCCGTGGCGGTGGTGACGACGATGAGGACGGTCAGCCGTGGCGCAAGCCTTGAGCTGAAATGAAAAAACCTGCCTCGGCAGGGTTTTTCGTCGTTGTCAGTCAAAGATTGGACGCAAGAAAAAGGCCTCTCGCGAGGCCTTGTTTCATTTCAGCGCATCAACGCTTGAGCCCGTAGCTCTCATCGAGCATGCCCGGCGAGTTCGGCGTTTTTGGCGCGTAGTCGCGTGGCACTTCGGCCGTGTCCTTCGGCGGGGTAAGCCGGTCACGAGGGCCCTGGGCCGCTTCGGAGTGCAGGGCGGCCAGCAGGCGTTGGCGGGTCACGTCGTCGAGGGCCAGGGTGTTGGCGCCATCGGCCAGGTGATCCTGGACATCCTGGTAGCTTTGGGTCAGTTTCTTGACCAGTACGGCGGTGCTGTTGAAGTGGGTGACCACTTCGTTCTGGTAGCTGTCGAAACGCTGCTGGATATCGTCCAGCTGACGTTGCGTGCTGCTAGGCGCGGCATTGGGCAGCAGGCGGGCCACGACGAAACCAACCACCACGCCGATGACCAGGGCCAGGGTCGGCAACAACCAAACAAGGAGCGAGAGTTCCACGAGTCCTTCCTCTATAAACGGCTTTGCTTTACGTTAACGGCTCAGACCTGCGCTGTATACCGCGAGCGATCGCAAATCAGAACAGAATTCCTCACCTAGACGAATCGACCCTTCCCGAGGTCACGGAGTAGTGCCTTGCTTGTCCGCGAAACCCCTTTGTTCATCGACGGCCCTTGCGGCCAGTTGGAAGCCTTGTACCTGGATGTGGCCGACGCCCGCGGCGCGGTGCTGATCTGCCACCCCAACCCGGTCCAGGGCGGCACCATGCTCAACAAGGTGGTTTCGACCCTGCAACGCACGGCGCGTGACGCCGGTTACGTGACCCTGCGCTTCAACTACCGTGGCGTGGGTCAGAGTGCCGGCAGCCACGACATGGGCGCTGGCGAGGTGGCCGACGCCGAGGCCGCCGCGGCTTGGCTGCAGGCCAAGCACCCAGGGCTGCCCGTGGTGCTGATGGGCTTCTCGTTCGGTGGCTTTGTCGCCACCAGCCTGGCAGGGCGCCTGGAAAGCGCAGGCGTTGTGCTGCAGCATTTGTTCATGATCGCCCCGGCGGTGATGCGCCTGACGAGTGAATTCCCGCTGCCGCAGCGCTGCCCGATCACGCTGGTACAGCCTGACAGCGACGAAGTCGTCGATCCGCAGTTGGTTTACGAATGGTCTGACGCCCTGTCGCGCCCCCACGAGCTGCTGAAAGTGGCAGAATGCGGACACTTCTTCCATGGCAAGCTGACCGATCTGAAGGATCTGCTGCTGCCGCGCCTTTCGAATTGAGCCAAGCCTGAATAAGCGAACACCCATGACCACGCGCATCCTTACCGGTATCACCACCACCGGCACCCCGCATCTGGGCAATTACGCCGGCGCCATCCGCCCGGCGATCCGCGCCAGCCAGCAACCCGGTGCCGATTCGTTCTACTTCCTGGCCGACTACCACGCCCTCATCAAGTGCGACGACCCGCAGCGCATCCAGCGCTCGCGCCTGGAAATCGCCGCGACCTGGCTGGCCGGTGGCCTCGATCCGGACAAGGTGACCTTCTACCGCCAGTCCGATATCCCCGAAATCCCCGAGTTGACCTGGCTGCTGACCTGTGTCGCGGCCAAGGGCCTGCTCAACCGGGCGCATGCCTACAAGGCCTCGGTGGACAAGAACCTGGAAACCGGCGAAGACCCGGATGCCGGCGTGACCATGGGCCTGTACAGCTACCCGGTGCTGATGGCCGCCGACATCCTGATGTTCAACGCCCACAAGGTGCCGGTTGGCCGTGACCAGATCCAGCACGTGGAAATGGCGCGTGACATCGGCCAGCGCTTCAACCACCTGTTCGGCCAGGGCAAAGACTTCTTCGCCCTGCCTGAGGCGGTGATCGAGGAGAGCGTGGCGACCCTGCCGGGCCTGGATGGTCGCAAGATGTCCAAGAGCTACGACAACACCATCCCGTTGTTCACCAGCGCCAAGGACATGAAAGACGCCATCTCGCGCATCGTCACCGACTCGCGTGCACCTGGCGAAGCGAAAGACCCGGACAACGCCCACCTGTTCACCTTGTTCCAGGCGTTCTCGACGCCGGCACAATGCGCCGAGTTCCGCGAAGCGCTGCTGCAGGGCCTGGGTTGGGGTGAAGCCAAGCAGCGCCTGTTCCAGTTGCTGGACGGGCAACTGGCCGAGAAGCGTGATCACTATCACCAACTGATTTCGCGCCCCTCGGACCTGGAAGACATCCTCCTGGCCGGCGCCGCCAAGGCCCGCAAGACCGCCACGCCGTTCCTCGAGCAACTGCGCGAGGCCGTTGGCCTGCGCTCGTTCCGCAGCAGCGTGCAGGCCGGCACCGAAGTCAAGAAAAAGGCAGCCAAGAGCGCGCGTTTCGTCAGCTTCCGCGATGAGGACGGCAGCTTCCGTTTCCGCCTGCTGGCCGCCGATGGCGAGCAACTGCTGCTGTCGCGCAGCTTCGCCGACGGCAAGAGTGCGGGCGCTGTGAGCAAGCAATTGCAGCAAGGCGGCGAGGCCGATGTGCGTGTCGAAGGCCTGAGCTTCAGCCTGTGGCTGAACGGCGAGCAGGTTGCCGACGGGCCGCAGTTCGCAAGCGCCGAAGCCCGTGATGCTGCCGTTCAAAGCCTGCACGAGGCGCTGGCGCCGCAGCAGGACTGAAGCATTCGACTGAAGGAGCGGTTGAGCGTGCGGCCTGACAGACAATGGCCGTATGTATGATTGCCATCAAGCGGGTCTGTCGCTACAGTGACGGCCCGTTTTTTGTTGCCTCGCTAACGAAATCATGACGCCCCTAGAACGATATCAAGCAGATCTGAAACGTCCCGACTTCTTCCATGATGCGGCGCAGGAGACTGCGGTGCGTCACCTGCAGCGCCTCTACGACGACCTGGTCCAGGCGCAGAACAACAAGCCGGGCATGTTCGGCAAGTTGTTCGGCAAGAAGGAGCAGACGCCGGTCAAGGGCCTGTACTTCTGGGGCGGCGTGGGCCGTGGCAAGACCTACCTGGTCGACACCTTCTACGAGGCGCTGCCGTTCAAGCAGAAGATGCGCACGCACTTCCACCGCTTCATGAAGCGTGTGCACGAGGAGATGAAAACCCTCAAGGGCGAGAAGAACCCGCTGACCCTCATTGCCAAGCGCTTCAGCGACGAAGCCAGGGTGATCTGCTTCGACGAATTCTTCGTCTCCGACATTACCGATGCGATGATCCTCGGCACCCTGATGGAAGAGCTGTTCAAGAACGGCGTGTCCTTGGTGGCGACCTCCAACATCGTGCCGGACGGCCTGTACAAGGACGGCCTGCAGCGTGCGCGCTTCCTGCCGGCCATCGCCATGATCAAGCAGTACACCGACGTGGTGAACGTCGACAGCGGCGTCGACTACCGCCTGCGTCACCTGGAGCAGGCCGAACTGTTCCACTTCCCGCTCGATGACGCCGCGCACCAGAGCATGCGTGCAAGCTTCAAGGCGTTGACGCCGGAGTGCACCCAGGCCGTCGAGAACGACGTGCTGATGATCGAGAACCGCCCGATCAATGCCCTGCGCACCTGCGACGACGTCGCCTGGTTCGACTTCCGTGCCCTGTGCGACGGGCCGCGCAGCCAGAACGACTACATCGAGCTGGGCAAGATCTTCCATGCCGTTCTGCTGAGTAATGTCGAGCAGATGGGCGTTGCCACCGATGACATCGCCCGTCGGTTCATCAACATGGTCGACGAGTTCTACGACCGTAACGTCAAGCTGATCATCTCGGCCGAGGTGGAGCTGAAGGACCTGTACACCGGTGGCCGGCTGAGCTTCGAGTTCCAGCGTACCTTGAGCCGGTTGCTGGAAATGCAGTCACACGAGTTCCTGTCGCGCGCGCACAAGCCCTAAAGGCAGCGGCAAGCTTCGAGGTTCAAGCGGCAAGAAAAAGCCAGGGCAAACAGCATGTTGCTCTGGCTTTTTCTTGCCGCTTGCAGCTTGTAGCTTGCCGCTCAGGAAGCCTTTCAGGCTTCCTGCATGAACTGCTGCCGGTACTGGTTCGGCGACAGTTCGGTATGCTGGCGGAACAAGCGGGCAAAGAAGCTGGCATCGTCGTAGCCGACCTCGTAGCTGATGGTCTTGATGCTCTTGCGCGTGCTCGACAACAACCCCTTGGCCGTCTCGATGCGTAACCGTTGCAGGTAATGCAGCGGCTTGTCGCCCGTCGCACCCTGGAAGCGGCGCATGAAGTTGCGAATGCTCATGCCATGGTTGCGGGCAACGTCTTCGAAGCGGAACTTGTCGGCGAAGTGCTCTTCCAGCCAATGCTGGATCTGCAGGATGATCAGGTCCTGGTGCAGCTTCTGCCCACCAAAGCCCATGCGCCCCGGGGTGTAGTTGCGCTGCACTTCGTAGAGGATATCGCGGGCCACGGCACGGGCCACGTTGGCCCCGCAGAAGCGCTCGATCAGATAGATATACAGGTCGCAGGCCGAGGTGGCACCGCCGGCGCAGTAGATGTTGTCGGCATCCGTCAGGTGCTTGTCCTGGTTCAGCCGTATGTTCGGAAAGCGCTCGGCGAAGTTGGCGAAAAAGCGCCAGTAGGTTGTCGCTTCCTTGCCATCGAGCAGGCCGGACTCGGCCAACCAGAACACACCGCTGGCTTCGGCGCACAGCACGGCGCCGCGGGCATGTTGTTCGCGCAACCACGGCAGTACCTGTGGATAACGCTGCATGAGGTTGTCGAAATCGTCCCAGAACGCCGGGAGGATGATGATATCGGCATCGTTCAGGCCGCCGTCGACCGGCAGTTGGACATTGCTGAAGCTGTCCACGGGCTGGCCGTCCGGGCTCACCAGGCCAATTTCGAACATGGGCTGCAAGCCCAGGCCCAGCTGCTTGCTGTAACGCAGGCTGGCGAGGTGGAAGAAGTCCTTGGCTTGCATCAAGGTCGAAGCGAACACCTTGTCAATGGCCAGGATGCTGACGCGCCGCAGTGAAGCGGTGGGTTGGGTAAACATCATTTGTCATTGTTCTTATAGGGTAGAGTGGTCAATCACCGGCTGAATCGTCTTATGTTTTTTGTCCAGCTGCAAGCTTCAAGCGACAAGCTCCAAGAAAAACAGGCCAGTACACACCCACTCTGTCTTGCAGCTTGAAGCTCGCTGCTTGTCGCTTTGATCAAGGCGCCGGGTTGGGCTGGTCCTGATGAATCGCTTCGATCGCCGCCAGCAGTTCATCGCCCAGGTTCAGTTCCAGGCTCTTGAGGTTGCTCTGCAACTGCGCCAGGTCGGTCGCGCCGATGATATTGCTGGTCACGAAGGGTTGCCGTGTGACGAAGGCCAAGGCCATCTGCGCCGGGTCCAGGCCATGCGCCTGGGCCAGTTGCACATAGCGGCTGCAGGCCGCCACGGTCTGTGGGTTGGAGTAGCGGGCGAAGCGGCTGAACAGGGTCAGGCGGCCGTTCTCTGGCCTGGCGCCGTTCTCGTACTTGCCCGAGAGCATGCCGAATGCCAGCGGCGAGTAGGCCAGCAGCCCGCACTGCTCGCGGATCGCGATTTCCGCAAGGCCGACCTCGAAGCTGCGGTTGAGCAGGTTGTACGGGTTCTGGATCGACACCGCGCGCGGCCAGCCGCGGGTTTCTGCCAGGTGCAGAAACTTCATGGTGCCCCACGGCGTTTCGTTGGACAGCCCGATGTGGCGGATCTTGCCCGCGCGCACCTGCTCGTCGAGCACTTCGAGGGTTTCTTCCAGTGGGGTGAACAGGTCTGTGCTCAGGTGCTGGTAGCCCAGCTTGCCGAAGAAGTTGGTGCTGCGCTCGGGCCAGTGCAACTGGTACAGGTCGATGCGATCGGTCTGCAGGCGCTTGAGACTCTCGTCCAGTGCCGCAACGATGTGCTGGCGGTTGTGCTTGAGTTGGCCATCGCGGATGTGGCTGATGCCGTTGCCGGGCCCGGCGACCTTACTGGCCAGGATCCAGTCGTCGCGATCGCCATGCTGGCGGAACCAGTTGCCGATGATGCGCTCGGTGGCGGCGTAGGTCTCGGGGCGGGGCGGCACCGGGTACATCTCGGCGGTGTCGATGAAGTTGACCCCGGCGGCCTTGGCCATGGCGATCTGTTCAAAGGCCTGGTCCTGAACGTTCTGCTCACCCCAGGTCATGGTGCCCAGGCACAGGGCGCTGACGTTGAGATCGGTACGACCGAGCTGGCGGTATTCCATCGGGAAGTCTCTCCTTGGCAAAGAAGCCCATAAAAGCAGGTTGAAATTTTTCGCGCAATCTGGATAATTCGGACCCTCTCCGTGTGGAGGGAGTGATGCACCACCACGCAGGAAGAACCCCGTCGAACATGGGCGTGCCCGACCCGAGCCCCCAAAAGCGTCTGTGTTCGGCTGCGCGCTTGCCCTTGGCAAGCTGTGCACTATCCAGTAAGATTCGCCGTCTATTTTTCGCTGGGCGGCCTCTGAGGCTTTAGAGAATGAAAACTTTTACTGCTAAACCGGAAACAGTAAAGCGCGAGTGGTTCGTAGTCGACGCCGCTGGCCAGACCCTGGGTCGTCTGGCTACCGAAATCGCTAGCCGTCTGCGTGGCAAACACAAACCAGAATACACCCCTCACGTTGACACCGGCGACTACATCGTCGTCATCAACGCCGAGCAAATCCGTGTGACTGGCGCCAAGTCTTCCGACAAAATGTACTACTCCCACTCCGGCTTCCCAGGCGGTATCAAGGAAATCAACTTCGAGAAGTTGATCGCCAAGGCCCCTGAGCGTGTTATCGAAACCGCGGTCAAAGGCATGCTGCCGAAGAACCCGCTGGGTCGCGACATGTACCGTAAGCTGAAAGTGTACGCGGGTGCTGCTCACCCACACACTGCTCAGCAGCCTCAAGAACTGAAGATCTAACGGGATAGTTCATTATGTCGGCGACTCAAAATTACGGCACTGGCCGTCGCAAGACCGCAACCGCTCGCGTTTTCCTGCGTCCGGGTACTGGTAACATCTCCATCAACAACCGTTCTCTGGACGTGTTCTTCGGCCGCGAAACCGCTCGCATGGTTGTTCGCCAGCCGCTGGAACTGACCGAGACTGTTGAGAAGTTCGACATCTACGTCACCGTTGCTGGTGGTGGTGTCAGCGGTCAAGCCGGTGCGATCCGTCACGGTATCACCCGCGCTCTGATGCAATACGACGAAACCCTGCGTGCCGCTCTGCGTCGTGCTGGCTACGTCACCCGCGACGCTCGTGAAGTTGAGCGTAAGAAAGTGGGTCTGCGTAAAGCGCGTAAGCGTCCTCAGTACTCCAAGCGTTAATACCGCTTCGGCAGTCGAAAAAGCCCGGTTCCTTTGGAACCGGGCTTTTTTTATGGTGCGCCAGGCATGGCGCGTTGCGCGCTAGCGCAACCAGCTTGGCTGTGGTGGCCACGCTGGTGGCTTGGAGGTGAAAGTCCTCTACACACCCGGCAAGGG
>NZ_JABWRV010000048.1:0-7282 GCF_014269105.1 Pseudomonas sp. SWRI77
CGCTACCATCTAGGTAGGCTGAGATGGCTGTGAGTTTGAACTGCTCTGTGTATTTGCCCATCGGTCCCCCCAAGGGTTGGATTTTTTGTCCAACTTCTTGGGGGCAGTCCAGGCCTGTGGGAGCGGGCTTGCCCCGCGAATGGCATCAGACCCAGACTGCATCCCAATGCGGATAATCACCCGCACGGTCAACCAATCCTGCTCTGATGGGGGTGGCAACGATGTACCTCGCTACCTGCAGCACACTTTCTTCCCGGCGCAAGGCTCGGTCCTGGTAGCCCTGCTGCCATATCTTTTCGCGCCGCATGCCCCGCTGATAAAGCGCATGGCTGCTGCGTGACTTGAATCTGCGCATCAGGCGACACAAGGTGCCGCTTCGTAACTCGATCAGCCAGTGCACATGGTCCGGCATGACCACCCACGCGAGGGATTGGCAATGCCCATCGAGCTCAGCCTGTCTGAGTTGCTGGATCACGCCACGGGCGAGATGAAGGTGGGTGAAGGTCCGCTTGCGCTCATGGGTTACCGTAGTCAGCAAGTACAACCCACCAGGCTGAGAGAAACGGCCACGGCGCAGAAGATGGGATTGAGCACGCTCCAACATTCCCCGCCGCACGCCACTGCCAGCTCACCTAATGTTCCTCTGAATCTTATTTCAGGGGGCATCACAAGGCGTACCATGATCCCTGTGGGAGTGGGCTTGTCCCGCGAAGCAGGCACCGCAGAGCATGGCACGGGCTTCGCCCGTGTTCGCGGGACAAGCCCGCTCCCACGGGGCTGGCTGTTTTAGAATTTTGAGCAAGGCAGTTGCTCTCACAGGTTATCCGCAGGCCATGAGAGTGCGAATGGGCCGCAAAGCGGCCCCAGTACTGTCAGGTGCGGAAGCGGGCCACCAGGTTGTTCAAGTCCACCGCCAACCGCGACAGCTCGGCACTCGCTGCGCTGGTCTGATGCGCCCCGGTTGCACTCTGTACCGACAGATCATTGATATTCACCAGGTTGCGGTCCACCTCGCGCGCCACCTGTGCTTGTTCTTCCGCCGCGCTGGCGATCACCAGGTTACGCTCGTTGATCTGCGCCACCGCACCGGCGATGGTATCCAGCGCCATGCCCGCGCCACGGGCGATGTTCAGGGTCGACTCGGCGCGTTCGGTGCTGGTGCGCATCGACGCCACCGCCTCCTCGGTACCGCCCTGGATGCTACCAATCATCCGCTCGATTTCGCTGGTCGACTGCTGGGTACGATGGGCCAGTGCCCGCACTTCATCCGCCACCACGGCGAAGCCACGGCCCGCCTCACCGGCACGGGCTGCTTCGATCGCGGCATTGAGCGCCAGCAGGTTGGTCTGGTCGGCCAAGCCGCGGATCACATCGAGCACCTTGCCGATGTCGCGCGATTGCTCGGCCAGGTGGGTGATCAGCGTGGCAGTGGCTTGCACATCGCCGCTCATGCGCTCGATGGCGCCGACGGTTTCCAGCACCAGGTCGCGCCCGTCGCCCGCCGAACGGCTGGCTTCACCCGAGGCCTGCGAGGTGCTCACCGCGTTGCGTGCCACTTCTTCCACGGCGCTGGTCATCTCGGTGACCGCAGTGGCGGCCTGTTCGATTTCGTTGTTCTGTTGCTGCAGGCCACGGGCGCTCTCGTCGGTGACGCTATTGAGCTCTTCCGCTGCAGACGCCAGCTGGGTGGCGGAGCCGGCAATCAATTGCAGGGTGTCGCGCAGCTTGTCTTGCATGCGGGCCATGGCGCGCAGCAGGCGGGCGGCTTCGTCGGTGCCTTCGGCACGGATGACATGGGTCAGGTCACCGTCGGCCACCTGCTCGGCGCATTGCAGCGCCTCTTCGATCGGCTTGACGATGCTGCGGGTCAGCAGGAACGCGCACAGCAGCGTCAGCACGGTGGCGGCGATCAACAGGCCGATGACCAGGGCGAAGGCGGCAGCATACTGGCTGGCTGCGGTTTCGTTGGTGGCACGGGTCTGGTCGGTGTTGATGCGCACCAGGGTGTCCATGACCTTGTTGATCTGCTCGGAGTTGGCCAGCAGGTCGCGGTTGAGCAGGTCGCGCAACTCGTCGGTGCGGCCCGCCTGGCTCATGCTGCGCATGCGCGCCTCCAGCTGGCGGTATTGACTGAGCAACTGGCTGTACTGGTCGAAGGCCGCTTGCTCGTCGGGTGCGCCGATCATCGGCTGGTAGGCCTGGCGGGCGCGGTCGATCTGGGCGTTGCGTTGGTCCAGCAGGTTGAGGGTGTCGCGCTGGGTCTCTGGCTCGCGGTTGATCAGCAGCCGATAGGAGAGGGTGCGCATGCGCAGGTTCAGCGCGGTAAGTTCGTCGAGCATCTTGATGCTGGGCACGCTGATGCTCTCGATGGCGACGCCCGCCTGGCGGATGTTGCCCATCTGCATGAGCGAGAAAATGCCGAGGCCGAGCATCAGCAGGCCGATCAGCGCGAAGCCGAGCAGCGCGCGCGGGGCGATGTTCATGTTGCGTAGGGACATGGAGGGATCCAGGCAGGGGAGGGTCGCACACAGCACGACGAAATATGACTTGCCTGGCTATCGGTCGTGACTGGTCAGTCTTGAGCGAGACCGGTGAAATTTGTGAGCGCGCTAACTTTTTCCTGACCGGCGGTTGACCCAGGTCGGAACAAGCGGCCCGATACCCTGTCAATCTGCGCAGCAGAAACCTTAAGAATCCGATATTTAATGGCGAGGACTGACACTTTTCTTTATCGTGTGCGCCCTCTGCAACAACCTGAGATAGACCCCATGCTTGAAGCCTCTCTGAATCAAATCGAGCAACTGGTCAGCGACCTGATGCATAAAAACGCTCAACTCACCGAGCAGAACACCACCCTCGGCCAGCAACTGGCCCAGGCCAAGGAAGAAAACGAAACCCTGCAGCTGTCGCTGATGGAGCAGGAAGAAAAGAACGGCGCCACTGCCGCGCGCATCCAGGCGCTGGTTGATCGCGCCAGTGCGGGTGTCGTCAACGCATGAGCTTGAATGCGCAGCCGGTCAATGTCGTGTCGATCCTTGGCAGCGACTATTCGATCAAGGCGCCTGAAGGCCAGGAAGAAACCTTGGCGCAGGCGGTGCGAATGCTCAACACCGCCTTGGCCGAGACCAAGCGTTCGTACCCGACCTTGATCGGCGACAAACTGCTGGTGCTGGCTGCCCTGAACCTGTGCTCCAAGCAGGTTGAGCTGCAGAAGGAGCATCAGCAGACGCTTGCGCGCACCCAGGCGCAGATCGACGCCACGGTGGACGCGATCGTTCGGACTATTGCCGAATCCTGATGGGCACCTGGGGCCGCACAGCGGCCCCAAGGTCCCCAAGCAATGTCCCAGATCACTGGAATAACTGGATACGTAAGTGTATACACTTCCCGCAAAAACAATAATTGGCGGGGAGCAAGGGCATGCGTATCTGGCGGCGAAGCATCCAGTGGCAATTGATCGCAAGCATGGGCGCGGCCCTGCTGGCGAGCATCCTGGTAGTGGTGATCATCTTCACAGTGGCGTTCAACCGCTTGACCGAACGCTACCTGGTCGACACGGCGCTGCCGGCCAGTGTCGAAGCCATCCGTAACGACATCGAGCGCATGCTCGGCCAGCCGCTGGTGGCTGCGGCCGACATTGCCGGCAACACCCTGCTGCGCGACTGGCTTGCCGCGGGCGAAGACCCTGCGCAAGCACCGCGCTTCATCGAATACTTGGACGCTGCCAAGCAGCGCAACAAGGCCTTCACCACGCTGTTCGCCGCCACAGAAACCGGCCATTACTACAACGAGAATGGCCTGGACCGCACCCTCAGCCGTGCCAACCCCAAGGACAAGTGGTTCTACGGCTACATCGACAGTGGCGCCGAGCGCCTGATCAATATCGACATCGACGGTGCCACCGGCGAGCTGGCGCTGTTCATCGACTATCGCGTGGAAAAGGACGGCAAGCTGGTTGGCGTCGCCGGCATGGGCCTGCGCATGGCCGAGCTGTCGAAACTGATCCATGACTTCAGCTTTGGCGAGCACGGCAAGGTGTTTCTGGTGCGCAACGATGGGCTGATCCAGGTGCACCCGGACAACGCCTTCAGCGGCAAGCGCCAACTGGTCGATCAGCTCGATGCGCACGCCGCCAAGGCAGTGATGAATGGTGAGCCGGGCCTGCGCACCAGCCGCTTCCAGCGCGATGGCGAAGATTATCTGGCGTTGGGCCTGCCACTGCGCGACCTGAACTGGACTTTGGTCGCCGAGGTGCCGGAGGCCGAGATCTACGCGCAGATGCGTCAGGCGGTATGGCTGACCACGTTGATCGGTGGCGGCGTGGCGCTGCTGTCATTGTTGCTGGTGGTGTTGCTGGCACGTGGGCTGGTGCGGCCTATCCGCCGGGTCACTGCCGCGCTGGTGCAGATCGGCAGCGGCGCCGGTGACCTCAGCCATCGCCTGGATGATTCGCGCCAGGACGAGCTGGGTGACCTGGCGCGGGGCTTCAATCGTTTTCTCGACAGCCAGCGCAGCCTGATTGGCGAGGTGTTGCAGACTTCTGAACGGCTGCATCGGGCCGTCGAGCAGGTGACCCAGGTGGTGGACAACACCGCCGAACGTTCCGGACGGCAGCAGGAAATGACCGAGATGGTGGCCACCGCTGTGCACGAAATGGGGCTGACGGTGCAGGACATTGCCCGCAATGCCGGTGATGCGGCGCAGGCCTCGCAGTCGGCGCGTGATGAGGCCTTGCAGGCGCGTGAAGTGGTGCGCCGTTCGATTCAGGGCATCGAGGGTATGTCGGGGAATATCGGCAAGGCGGCGGATGCGGTGGAGCAGTTGGCCGACGAAGTCGCCTCGATCGATGAAGTATTGGCGGTGATCCGTAGTATTTCCGAGCAAACCAACCTGCTGGCGCTGAATGCGGCCATCGAGGCTGCGCGGGCAGGGGAAATGGGCCGCGGCTTTGCCGTGGTGGCCGACGAAGTGCGAACGCTGGCGCGGCGCACGCAGCTGTCTACCGATGAAGTGCAGCAGATGATCCAACGCCTGAAGCAGGGCGCGGGTTCGGCGGTGAGCTCGATGCAGGCGGGGCAGCAGGCGACCGGCAGTGGCGTGGAATCGAGCCAGCGCACCGGGGCGTCACTGGGGGCGATTACCGATCAGGTGGAACATATCAGTGACATGAACCATCAGGTGGCCACAGCGACTGAAGAGCAGTCGGCGGTAACTGAGGAGATCAACCGCACGGTGCAGGGGATTTCCGACCTGGCGCGGGAGACGGCGGCTGAGGTGCAAGGGTGCCGCGAGGAGTGCCAGGCTTTGCGTGGTTTGGCCGATGACCTGGCGCGGCAGATGGGTGGGTTCAGGCTCTAGGTCGGTGTTGGCTTCTTCGCGGGGCAAGCCCGCTCCCACACGTACAGCGCCGGCATTGAGATTGGCGCTGTACTTGTAGGCGCGGGCTTGCCCCGCGAATGCGGCCTGTCAGGCGGTGATGATGCTGCGAATATCCGCCGCCAGCTCACGCACCCGTTCCTCTTCGGTGTCCCACGAGCACATGAACCGCGCCCCGCCGCTACCAATAAAGGTGTAGAAGCGCCAGCCCTTGCCGCGCAACGCCTCGATCGCAGGCTCTGGCATCTGCAGGAACACCCCGTTGGCCTCCACCGGGAACATCAGCTCAACCCCCGGCAAGTCACTCACCAACGACGCCAGCAACTGCGCGCAGTGGTTGGCGTGGTTGCCATGGCGCAGCCAGGCGCCGTCTTCCAGCAGCCCGACCCAGGGCGCTGACAAGAAGCGCATCTTCGAGGCCAGTTGCCCGGCCTGCTTGCAGCGGTAGTCGAAGTCCTCGGCCAGGTCGCGATTGAAGAACAGGATCGCCTCACCCACCGCCATGCCGTTCTTGGTGCCGCCAAAGCACAGCACATCGACGCCGGCCTTCCAGGTCAGCTCTGCCGGGCTGCAACCGAGGAACGCGCAGGCATTGGTAAAGCGCGCGCCATCCATGTGCAGGTTCAGGCCCAGCTCCTTGCAGGTGGCGCTGATCGCCTTGAGCTCATCGGGGCGGTACACGGTGCCCACTTCGGTGGCCTGGGTGATGGTCACCACGCGTGGCTTGGGGTAGTGGATGTCCTGGCGCTTGAGGGCGACCTCACGAATCGATTGCGGGGTCAGCTTGCCGTTGACGCTGGCCGCCGTCAGCAGCTTGGAGCCGTTGGAGAAAAACTCTGGCGCGCCGCATTCGTCGGTCTCGACGTGGGCGGTCTCGGAGCAGATCACGCTGTGGTAGCTCTGGCACAGCGAGGCCAGGGCCAAGGAGTTGGCGGCGGTGCCGTTGAAGGCGAAGAACACTTCGCAGTCAGTTTCGAACAGCTCGCGAAAGTACTGGGCGGCCCGCTCGGTCCACTGGTCGTCGCCATAGGCGCGGTCGTGGCCCATGTTGGCCTTGGCCATGGCGGCCCAGGCTTCGGGGCAGATGCCGGAATAGTTGTCGCTGGCGAATTGTTGGCTCTTATCTGTCATGACACGGTCCTGTGAACGACGCAGAACTGCACTCTAAACTATCGATTCAGCAGTTGCCTATACAACCTGCTTTCAGTCGGATCTGTGTCGGCCTCTTCGCGGGGCAAGCCCGCTTCCACAATAGTCCTGCATACAGCAATCAATGGGAGCGGGCTTGCCCCGCGAAGCGGGCGGCAACAGCAACACAAAGCCAATGTCGTAAACGCGCCATTGCAAGGCGTGCGCAGGCATCTGACCCACCCCGGCCAGTCATACCATCGCCACAAAGGGCCACAGTGCCTTACAGACAAGAAACGATCGCTGCCGGGAGACAACAAGATGTTCAGCAAGCAAGACCAGATCCAGGGTTACGACGACGCACTGCTGGCGGCGATGAATGCCGAAGAACAGCGCCAGGAAGATCACATCGAGCTGATCGCCTCGGAGAACTACACCAGCAAGCGCGTCATGCAGGCCCAGGGCAGCGGCCTGACCAACAAATACGCCGAAGGCTACCCAGGCAAGCGCTACTACGGCGGCTGCGAGCACGTCGACAAAGTCGAAGCGCTGGCCATCGAGCGCGCCAAGCAGCTGTTCGGTGCCGATTTCGCCAACGTCCAGCCGCACTCCGGCTCTTCCGCCAACGGCGCGGTCTACCTGGCCCTGCTGCAGGCCGGTGACACCATCCTGGGCATGAGCCTGGCCCACGGCGGCCACCTGACCCACGGCGCCAAGGTGTCGTCTTCGGGCAAGCTGTATAACGCTGTGCAGTACGGCATCAACACCGACACCGGCC
>NZ_JABWRV010000049.1:0-6870 GCF_014269105.1 Pseudomonas sp. SWRI77
GTTGGCCAAACCCCATGTCGATGGGCCACACATGGCCACTGTGGTCGGCCCGCCTGGCGAAGAAATCTATTGCGACCAGTGGGGCCGGGTCAAAGTCAGCTTCCCCTGGGACCGCGAGAGCCAGAACAACGAGTTCAGTTCCTGCTGGGTACGCGTGTCGCAAGGCTGGGCCGGCGGCAGCTGGGGCGCGATGGCCATCCCGCGCATCGGCCAGGACGTGATCATCCAGTACGTCAACGGCGACCCCGACCAACCGATGATCACCGGGCGAACCTACTGCGGCAACCAGCTACCGCCCTACGACCTGCCCGACCACAAGACCCGCATGACCATCAAAAGCCAGACCCACAAGGGGGATGGGTTCAACGAGCTGCGGTTTGAGGATGAGCTGGGCAAAGAGGAAGTGTTCATCCATGCCCAGAAGGACCAGAACACGAAGGTCAACAACAACCAGTCCCTCTCCGTTGGCGTGGATCGCACCCAACAGATTGGCCAGGACGAAACCATAGCTATCGGCCGCAATCGCCTGCGGGTCGTGAAAGCCAACGACACGTTGAAAGTCGGCGGCGGCAAGAACGACCTCATCGCAGGTGACTACGAAATCGAAGCGGGTAGCTCCTTACGCCTCAAGTGCGGCAAGACCCTTATCGAGATGCAGGCCAACGGCACACTCAACATCACCTGCGAAACCTTCAACCTCACCGCGCAGCAAACCGGGCAGATCAACACCTTGGCGGCAAAGCTCGACCTGAATCCCAATGGCGGCTCAGCGGGTGCGTCTGCAAGCGGGCGTGACAGCAGTGGGCTGAAGGCCGATGTGGATGGGCATTTCGAGTAACGCCCGTACCCGTCACGCAATGCATTCCAAGAAGGATCCCCTCGATGGCTAAATACCTTACTCAAGATGTAATCCTCGATCTGGGCGGCGAAGTCCCGCAGGACATGACGCTAAACATGCTGCGTTTCCACGAGAGAAACACCACCCTGGTGATTGCCCGCAGCCCTGTTGCCCACAACACCACATTGGACGAGGCCCTGAATGACCAACTGATCATTCTGCGCAAGCAGTCCAAGAAAATGACCCTCACACCTGCGACAGTCACCCGCCTCGGAAGCGCTGAGCACCCCGTGGATGCCCGCGAGATGACAATTCAGTTCATGGTCGGTGACAAGCCCAATTACCAACTGCAAGCAGCCTGTCTCGTACCTGGGCAGCAACGCATGCTGGTACTCAACTACAGCAAAGCTGGCCCGATGAGCGACGACGATATTGGCCACTGGCGCGCTATCAAACAGAAGTTTCGATTCGCCTGAGCAATCTCCCCTCCAGACCCACTCTTCAAATAATCGGGAACTTCAAGCCAATGGCCCAGATTGTCCAAGCCGCCCGGGAGGGCGATGCAATTCTTCATCCATCGCTAGCAGCCGAAATCATCAGTGCAGTCGCCGAAGCGGTGATCTATGCCGCCGCTACTGCCGCTGTGTCCGCCGCCATCGGGCTGGCTGTTGTCGGCACTGCATTCACCGGCGGTGCCGCCGGATTCGCCATTGCGGCCGTCGCCGGCGTAGCAGTCGGCGCGATCAGTACCCTGTCCGTCGGCGAAGACCAGACTATCGGAGGCGTCATTTCCAGCTTTTGCGACTGGCTTGGCAACAGCATGGCACCGCCTCAAATTTACGGAAAAATCGAAGGTGGGTCAGGCAACGTCCACATCAATGGCAAACCAGCCGCTCGTGCGGCTGGTATCACAGAGCCACCTGGAGGGGGCGCTGCAGACGAACAAGCGGAACCCTCCATCCTCGAAAACATTGGGTCCATGGCCATGGCGGCCGTGCCCTATCTGCTCCCAGTCGTGGGGCTGGGCATGGCGATACGCGACATCTTCAATCCACCGGTGACCACCCCGGCAGCTGCAGGGTCAGAACCCAAGCATGAGGACAAGATCACGTGTAGTCGCCATCCGGCGATGCCGGAAACCTTCATCGCACAAGGTTCCGACAAGGTGCTGATCAACAGTCAGCCAGCAGCGCGATCAGGGGACAAGACAACCTGCGACGCCACAATAGACGTGAATGAAAACGTATCTCCCAATGTCCGTATTGGCGGTGGTACGGCGACGGTGCGCGATATTCGCAATGGCAAGAGCAAGATTGCGATGTTTACGGGGATTATTGCGGGGATCCTCATCGCCCGGAAATTTGGGCGTAGCAAAGGGTGCACAGTTGGCAATCCGGTTGCCGTCGCCAGCGGAAGCAAATTGCAAGATGGCCCAGAAGACACCGACTTCAATCTGCCAGGTCTGCTGGGTATCCAGTGGGCGCGTCACTACGACAGCAGAGACTTGCGCAATGACGGCCTGCTCGGAATGGGCTGGAGTTTGCCCTACGAGGTGGAGTTGGTTCGTGTCCCGCACCCTCAGGGCGGTGAGCTATGGATCTACATCGACAACGAAGGTAACCGACTGGAACTAGGCCGCCTCAGTGCTGGTGACGCCTTCGTCAGTGCCGTGGACGGCTTGGCCTTCTTCCAGCTGGAGGATGGCCAGACCGTTGTCGAAGATATCAATGAAGGTCTTTATCGGGTCTTCGATACCGACCCGTTGAATCCGAAACGCTCACGGCTGACCAGGCTCGGCGACCGTAATCTCAATTGCCTAGACATGCTGTACGACGAGCAAGGGCGCCTGAAAGCCCTCTATGACAAGTACGGCCAAACGCTCGTGCAGCTTCATTATGGCGCTCAGCATCCACAGCGTGTCAGCCAAGTATCGCGGGCCTTCCTGAAGAACGGTGGAACACCGGCTGTTGAACGTGACGAGTTGCTGGTCAGCTATCGCTACACCGAAAACGGCCAATTGCACGAGGTATTGGATGCGACGGGGCAACGG
The DNA here is from genome assembly GCF_014269105.1 of Pseudomonas sp. SWRI77. Taxonomy (NCBI): domain Bacteria; kingdom Pseudomonadati; phylum Pseudomonadota; class Gammaproteobacteria; order Pseudomonadales; family Pseudomonadaceae; genus Pseudomonas; species Pseudomonas sp. SWRI77. The sequence goes on from NZ_JABWRV010000049.1 coordinate 2,889, forward strand.
GTTCGCCGCTTCACTTACACGCCCGAGGGCTATCTCAACAGTCATCAACTGGCCAGCGGTGCTGTCCGCCAATACGAATGGGCGCGGTTTTCCATCCCTGAAATACGCCCCACACCAAAGCGCGCTGACGGGACACCGTACCGCATGCCGCCGCTGCTCGAACCTCAACCCGACCATGAATGGCGCGTGATCCGCCACTGGGGCAGCGATGGCGAAGAGTACCAATTCGCCTACGACCTGGAACTCGGTGAAACGCGGGTAACCGACAATCTGGGGCGCCAGGATCATTACTATTGGGGGCCACTGTACGAAGTCCACAAGCACATCGACGCGCTGGGTAACTGCTGGCAAGCAGAGGTCATCGCAGGCCAACTGATCAAGCGTGTCGATCCACAAGGGGGTGAGTGGCGTTACCGCTATGACGATATCGGCCGTTTGATTGAAACCCGCGACCCGCTGGACCGCAGCGAGCACGTCAAGTACCTGCGCCACTGGGCACTGCCCGTCCAGGTCACCGATGGCGCCGGACGCGTCCAGCGTTACGGTTACGACACTCATGGCAACCTATTGTGGGAACAAGACCCGCTGGGCCGCAAAACACACTATCAATACAGCCCGGAAGGTCGCGTTACCTGCGTCACCGATGCCTTGGAAAAACGCAAACACCTGAGCTGGAACACACTCGGGCAGTTGACCAGCTTCCGCGACTGCAGCAATGCCCAGACCCTTTACCACTATGACTTACACAGCCGCTTGCGCGAGAGTATCAACGCTCGTGGCGAGCATCACTATTTCCGCTATGACGCCCGCGGCTACCTGATAGAAAGTGAACGCCCAGATGGTCGCCTTGATCGCTACGAAGTCGATGCCGCTGGGCAACTCACGCGCTATATCAATCCAGCGCAAAAGGCCCTGCAGTTTCGCTACGATCGAAGCGGCCGCTTGATCGAACGTACCGATGCCATGGGCTACAGCGTGAACTTCCGCTACGACGCCTATGGCCGGCTGCTGCGGCTTATCAACGAGAACGACGAGTCCTACCGCTTCGGCTGGGACGAACTGGACCGGCTGGTCGCGCAACAGGATCTGGATGGCAGTGGTCGCACCTATGAATACAGCGTCCTGGATGATCTCACGGGTCTCACTCATGTTCCCTCTTCATACGAACAGCCACCGCTGTCCGATAACGCACCGCCGACACGAACGGCCTCGATCCGTCATGTCTTCGAGCGTGATCCCGTCGGACGCCTCACGCGCAAGCACACCGACGACGGCATCACGGACTACAACTACGACGCCGCCGACAATTTGCTATCCATCGCCTTTACGAATAACCAGGGTGAGAAGCAGCACCTCGATTACACCTATGACGCTACCGGGCAACTGCTCAGCGAGACCAACAGCGCCGGCTTGCTGAAATATTGCTATGACGAACTGGGCAACCTGCAGACGTTGACTTTGCCTGATCAGCGAAAACTGAACTACCTGTACTATGGCAGCGGGCATCTTCATCAGATCAACCTGAACGGTCGTGTCATCAACGACTTCGAACGCGACACGCTACACGACGAAGTGCTGCGCACTCAGGGGAGTCTGATCACACGCACACGCTATGACCAGAGCGGCAGGCTGAGCAGCAAGGCCATTTACTATCGCGATGCTCCTGTGGAAGTGTTGCCGTTACTGGAGAAGTCTTACCGCTACGACACCAATGACAACCTGGTCGCGGAAGTCCTGACTCAGACCCAGCGCCGTGGCATTGACAGCGGTGTGAGCGATGACTCCGGCCACCTCGAACAGATCATTGGCCATTTCCATCCTTCGCCTCACACCGGCAAGAGCTACTCGGGGACCAACCGCTACGGTTACGACCTCAACGAGCAATTGCAGACTGTCTATCAATCACGCCCCAACTGGCAAACCACACAAGTTGAAGATTTCAAGTACGACAAGGCTGGTAACCTGTTCGACGGACCCAAGCTCAACGGTTTGATCAAGCATAACCGCGTGCTGGTGTATCAAGACAAGCGCTATCGCTACGACAGGTTTGGTCGGCTGTGCGAGAAGCGTATTGGTAGCAATTGGGTACAGTATTTCGAATATGACGCCGACCAACGCCTGGTCTGCGTAGACCAATACCGCTACGGAGAACGCGAACGTGTTGTGTTCAACTATGATCCACTGGGAAGGCGGATCAGCAAGGAAGTTTATCAGAGCGACTATCCTGAACCACGACGGCGGGTACTGTTTCATTGGCAAGGGTTGCGCTTGCTGCAAGAGGTGCAGAACGGCCTGGCCAGTCTGTACATTTATGCCAGTTCAATTAGCTACGAACCTATAACTCGAATTGACGGCAAGCATGGCAACGAAGAGTTCGCACACTTCCATACCAATCAAGCAGGGCTGCCAACACAACTCACAAACGACAGCGGCGATATTGTATGGTGGAGCAACTTTCGCGGATGGGGTGCGTCACGTGACGAATGGAACACCGAAAAACAAGCAAGAGAGCAGAACTTACGCTACCAAGGTCAATACTTCGACCGTGAAATCAAGCTCCACTACAACACCTACAGATTCTACGACCCTGTCATTGGGAGCTTCACACAAACAGATCCACTAGGCCTGCTCGGCGGGCCAAATCTCTATAAATACGCTCCAAACCCAATAAGCTGGATAGATCCGCTAGGTCTCTCTTGCAATAGATTTGGATTTTCGATATCAAACTTAATCGTACGGCTACGCGCCACACTTAGAATTTATCCAAAAGTGATCGACCCTAGAACTGGCCGCAGCATACCATTCCCTGCACAGATTGGTGGTAAGATTCCCACTGCCGCGCGTGTCCCCTGGGGAGCATCCGAACGTGGTGCATTCATTAAAGACTGGTATGATCGAGGATATGCAACACCGCGAGGAGGATGGAGAGAATATGATATCCACCACATAAAACCAAGGGAGTATGGCGGTGACAATACCTTCTGGAACCTAGTACCCGTACAGCGTAAAACGCACCAAGAACTCTTCAACACATTCTGGCGAAATTACAATGAATTTTAAAACCATAAGCACAACAATTGATGAGCTCAAAAACAAATGGTCAACACCACAAACAGCCTATCATCACAAGGAAAAATGCCCATTTCTTCTAAGTTGCATTTTCACGGGCGGGATCGACGAAAAAGAGCTACCTAAACCCCATCAAAACTTCCCCTGCGAGCTCCTGGCGCTGTGGAGACTTAGTGAAAAAACCGAGCTATTCAAAGACAATTTATATGAACAATGGGGGCTTGAACTATTAACACCTAAGGAGGCTATCAGCGAAACCAGTAGGCAACAGCAAATTCGAGGAAATGAAATACTAACAACCGATATCGTCCTTGGTCGCTTCTATGGTGATTCTGAGTTATTAATAATCACCAAAGATGGAGGGGTTTTGGTTTGCACACCTCTAGATCACAGACATGAATGGACTAAAGCAGCGGAATCTTTATCAGAATTTCTGGAAAAAATGGCCGATGCAGAAGGTGCTAAATTTTGGGAGTCCTCCGCTACTTAATAAAGTGAACGCCCCAGATGGTCGCCTCGGTCGCTCTGAGATTGATGTCGCAGGCCAACTGCCGCGCTACATCGACCCAGCACAAAAAACCCTGCAATTTCGCTACGATCGTAGCGGCCGCTTGATCGAACGCACTGATGCCATGGGCTACAGCGTGAAATTTCGCTACGACGCCTATGGCCGGCTGCTGCGGCTTATCAACGAGAACGACGAGTCCTACCGCTTCGGCTGGGACGAACTGGACCGGCTGGTCGCGCAACGGGATCTCGATGGCAGTGACCGCATCTATACCTACAACGTGCTGGATGAGATGAGTGCGATCCATGAACCCCACCTACCGCCAGATGGAGCTTCGATTTACCGTTGCATCTCCGGTGAGCAGTTCCACGGCAGCAGCGCTTCGTAGTCCTCTACCGACGAGGC
>NZ_JABWRV010000005.1:0-275090 GCF_014269105.1 Pseudomonas sp. SWRI77
TCGGAAAGGGTAATGACGGTTGCTGGTCGGCCCATGTCGATGCCCTTGGAGAGTTGGCTTCCACAGAGCCTAGCTCAGATTTTCAGCGGTATTTGTGAAACACCACACTAGTTTCCCTGCGAATATTAGCCTCTTTCGTGAAATTTGGCTGAGACACAACGCATTGCGTAGCCGTCTGTTTGGCTTCACCCCTTACTATGTTCGGGGGATGACGGTCCCGTCCCGCGCTTGATGCCACGCGGCCCCATGATGCCCCAGATAGCCAGGCCGACGATGGGCAGTGCCAGTAGTAACAGCGCCCACAGCGCTTTGGTCGCATCGGCTTTGTCACTGCGAAAGACACTGACAATGGCCCACAGATCGACAAGTAGAATGATCACCGCCACGGCGATCCAGAAATACGTCACAGGCTCGGTCATGACCGCCTCTCCTATTCCAAATGACAGGCCACGAAAACCATGGCCTCGTATAAAAGGGAAGCCTGCGTGCCGTTCAAAGTTCAGGCAGCTTTATCCGGCGTAGATGAATGGACGCCACGCACACTGAACCAACTTTGCCCGCCACACGTCCATCGTAAAACAGCACTCGGATGGCCCACTATGTCTAAAGATCCAGTATTCGAGGCGCTTGACTACCTAAGGACCCACAATCTGGTCCTGACCACTGCCGAATCATGCACAGCTGGCGCCATGGTCTCATTGCTGGCGGCAGTACCGGGTACCGGCGAAGTACTTGAAAGCGGTTACGTCGTTTATTCGCCCAGCGCCAAAAGAAGGCTCCTAGGCGTTAGCCAACAAACCATTGAACGCTACGGGCTCACCAGCGAGGCAGTGGCCTGGGAAATGGCATTGGGTGCGTTGAAGGACGGCGACGCCACGGTTGCCATCGCCAGCACCGGTGTCGCAGGGCCAGAGCCGCAAGACGGCATTGCACCGGGCACTGTCTGCTTTGCCTGGGCATTCGCCGGCGAACCGCTTGCCGTTTTCACCCGGACGCAGCGTTTCTTTGGTGACCGCGCAGACACCATCCGCCAGGGAGCATTGTTCGGGTTGTCACACCTGGTGCACTACCACCAACGCTGGCTGCGCGGAGAGCGCGCCTGAGGGCTAAGGCCGTGCGCGAAGACGAGCTGATCTCAAGGCACCACCCGGTCGAGGAAGACATGCCCATGCAGCGCCGTGTATGGCGCTTCGAGCGGGTTGGATGGTACACGCTGGTGCTGATCGTGTTGCTTGCCCTGGCCGGATTGTTTGGCAATGGTCCGCTCAGTGACGCCCAGGCCGTGAGTAGCGACGGCCGTGTAAGGGTCGAGTATCAGCGGCTCAGCCGTACAGGCAGTACCGATAACATGCGAATCACAGTTCGCGGCGCCCCCGGGAAGCCGGTCATACTGCTGCTGGGCGGAACCTTGCTGCAGGAGGCCAGTATCGAGACCCTGCAGCCAGAGCCGCAGGTGTCGCGATCTCATGGCGAGGCACTGCTGCTGGAACTTGGCACCAGCGAAGACGGTGTGGCCACCCTCTACCTGACGCTGCGCAGCGACTATGTCGGCACCCTTGAAGGCAGTGTCAGGGCAGGCCCGAGCAGCGCGGTACATTTCACTACCTTCCTGTACCCCTAGGAGCGTGACATGGACTCCATCCTTCGTGCGGCAGGCATGTACGTTGTCCTGATGTTGCTGTTTCGTGTGGCTGGCAGGCGCTCGTTGGCCGACCTGACCACGTTCGACTTCGTGCTGTTATTGATCATTGGCGAAGCGACTCAGCAGGCTTTGTTGGGTGAAGACTTTTCCTTTACCAACGCTGTTCTGGTGATTGCCACGCTGATAGTGCTGGATGTTGGTCTGTCGTTGGCCAAGTTGAATTCCAGACCTTTGGCACGTCTGCTCGACGGCCATGCAACGCTGGTGGTGGAACACGGACGCTTTCTTCACCAACGCATGCGCCGGGCACGGCTGACCGAGGACGATATCCTCGAATCTGCACGCGACAGCCAAGGCATCGAGACCGTCGAGCAAATCAAATTTGCTATCGTCGAGAGAAACGGCAAGATCTCGATTATCCCCCAGAACTGACATCAGCTTTCGGCCGTAGCAGATATTTCGTCAGACAGCGGGGACAGGCTGTGATCCCCTCCACCAGCACCATCTCGAAACCATGGAAGTGTTCGATCGGGATATCAATACACCGAGACCTGGCAACGGTACCGGCTCTCGCACTAGGAATATCGGGCAATGGGAGGCGAGAGCGAGCGGAAGCCATCTTCACTCGAACATCCTCGAACGGCCGGCAGAGAAACGGCCTTCCGCGATAGTCGGATTTGAGATCCTGATGCAGCTTAGTCGGCCGAATGAACATAGGTCGCTGACGCTAGCGTCCGGCCAATAGTGGCAACAAGCTCGTCGATGGACCAAGGCTTGAAAAGGTAGCTGAAAGGGGGAGCGACTGTTGACGTATCAAGTTGAAAACCGGAAGTCAGGATGGCCGGCAGCCCTGGCCATTTTTCATGAACCATGGAGATAAACTCCATGCCCTTGATGCAGCCGGGCACACCATGGTCGACGATCATCAAGGAGCAGGCACCCTTTGATTCAAGAAGTCGAATCAGGGCGTCTTCGGCGTTGCCGAATGCAACACAGGTGGCCCCCATCTCAGCCAGGATTGCTACCAGCACTGTTCGAAGAGTCTCATCATCCTCGACAACTACTACAGTCATTCCTGACAAAGACGGACGATCCATGTCGAGTTTCATCAGACTCTCCAACCACGATCAGGCCATGAGTGTTTCAGCTTCAGAACAATGAGTCGATGGCGGCATTAGGCCACATCAAATTGTGGACGCCAGGGCGGATGTCGCCCTGGCAAACCACGTGCCGACTATGCACTTTAAGGAGAGGCGGAAAACTTCTTCATATCAACTGCAGGCGCCACAAATTCAGGGCCCTGCCCTGTAGGGCGCCACCGCACTTTGGAGATGCCATAGCGCTCAGCCATTGGGCGACTGACCTTCTTGATCTTGTGCTGACCGAACCTGGGAATGATGCCCACCCCAGCATCGCAGCTCGCCCAATGCCAAGCCTCAACGTTGTCCATTCGTTCCTGCCGGATGATGAAAGTACGGTAATCACCGTGAAGTTCATACTCAATTACGTAAAGTTTATGTTCTGCCATTGGACTCTCCTCCATAGAATCACCGTCAATGGAGCTACACAGTGGGTAAAAAATTCCGTTTTTTTGACCGTACGGTCACGCCCCTCCGCTCAACAGCTAAGATGGCGGTCGACGCCTTTACAGCGAGTCGTGCTCTCGCTCGCACTGCTGGCCAGCTATTTGGGCTCGGTCATAAGCTTTCGCCAATTCTCCCGCTCGAGCATCAGCCCGTGCGAACAGGTCGGAGAGCACCATGGCGGCGCGGGTGGCTGCCTGGCCTCGGGCGATAGCGGCGGTATCCGTGCCGGGGCAACTGACGGTGGCAGCGAGCTTGGCACCTTCGTCGCGCAGCCGCTGGCCAGCAGCATCGGCGCCAGCAGCGCCAGCATCAGCAATCGTTCTTTCTTCATGCGCTTTTACCCTCGCCTCTTGCTGCGCGTCTGCGCTCCGGTGTTCTTCCTGGCGTGCGGATCGTTCGCCGATTACCGCGGCCAAGCGGTCGCCACTGTCCCGTTGCGCTGATACCTGAGCGCCCTTCGCCCGCTCTACCGATATGCCGTGCTGGTACGCGCCCCAGTGGGACGCCAGAAGCACAAGCACAATGGCAGCCGTAGCAGGCCAAGCACTCATGACAGAGCCCGCCGAATACCCTCATCAATGATCATCGACGGGTAAGGGTTACCGCCGTTCTCGTGGATGATGATGCCTAGCACCATCTCGCGCAGTGTGGCCGGGTCTTTGATGTCGATAGGGTCCGTTACGCGAACGCCCAGGCGCTTGGACACGGCAGCGGCGTAGGTCTGGGTGTCGTTCTCGTTGCTCGGTGCCCAACGGTTGACGGTTTCGAGCACGGTGTCGATCCCCTTCCCGCCTACTCCCGGCATCCCGTCCTTGCCGCGGTAGTTGATCAGCAGCTTGCCCAAGGCGCGGATGCCATTCTCGGGATGGTCAAATCGGGCGAAGCGCGGGTTTGCTACACCCACCTCCAGGCCGAGCTGCCCCTGCCAGGCGTTGCGCGGGTTGTAATCGATGTTGCCGGGGTTCTTGTTGCGGACTCCGCGAGGTGTGGTCATAGGTTTCTCCAGGCACAAAAAAAGCCCGCACTAGGCGGGCTTGGGATGGTTGCAAGGGTTTAGGCAGCAGGTTCTTCAGGCGCCGGTGCGGTCTCGGGCTCTACCGGCGCCTTCGCGGTGATTGACACCTTGGCGCTGTACTCCTTCAGCACCTGGGCTGTGATCACCTGCGCGGTCGGGAACTGGTTCAGGATCGCACGAGCGCGGGCGTCGGCTTCCTCGGCAGTGGCAAAGCGGGTGTTGTTCTCAGCGTCGTAGGCGTTGCTGAGGTTGATGGCGATGTAAGGCATGGGGTTTCTCCAGGCAAAAAAATACCCGCCGAAGCAGGTGTATTGAGGTTTGGGTTGTTACTTCCACCGCCCCGTTGCGGTGAAAGACCAGCGTGTGGCATTGGCCGTTGCACTGCGATAGGAGTAGGAGTTGAGCGTGAACTGACTGGCGGTGACGTTTGTGTACGTACCGTTCATGTTCACCAAACCGACGTCGTTCTGCGCGCCGGTACCGGAGGCGCCATCACAGGAATACACCACGGTTGGCGGCGCAACGAATGGCGCAGCAAAGGGCTTGGTGTTTGATACGCCAATACTCAGGGCCTGAGCCGGAAGCGTGACGAAACCTGTGACCACCATTGTGCCATCTGGATATTTGACGTAGGAGCCGTTGGCATTCGCTCCGCTTTGAAACCCATCGACAAACTGATACAGCTCGTCGAAATTCGCATTGGCTTTGAGCCAGGCACTGCGGCGGTCATCGCCGCCCGCGCCGGTCGGAGCTGTCCCAAGACTGATAGTTTGTTTGGCCATGTGAGTCCTTGCTAAAGATTGGGTCGTGCTGCGAAGAGCGTTCGACCGTTTGGATCAACAGGATTGATGCCGTCATTGTTTTCCGTATAAGCCTGCAGCACATCCCGGCGACCGTTTAAGAAACCTCCTATTGTTGCTCGCCAGGGCCAAGCTGTGCCTGCGCCAGGAACATAGGTCGGTGTCAATAAGGCATTGCCTAAAAAATAGTCTGATGCATTGTTTGTCCAAGGCATCTGGCAACTTGTGGCGTAGTAGCCCACGTTGACAATCGGGGTGCCAGCGACAACAAAGGAATTGCTTGCCGGCTGATTATTCAGCTGAACAATGTTATTGGTTGACGTGAAGATCCTCACATTCGCTGAGTCACTCACCGTTGCGCCGTAGGAACCCGCAGGCACAGGGCTTGCGGAGTAACTTGCTACAAACCAATCTACCTTCATGGCCTCCATCCACACGGGGCCTAGATCAGGATGCGCGTACTTCGCCACTCGCCACCCGGTCCAATTTCCAGGCGTTCCCTGCACATAGAAATTCTGCAGCAGCAAATGCCCGGGACCATTGAAGAACACCAGGGGGCGCTCAACGGTCGTGATCGGCGTTGGGAAGTTAAACCCATTCAAGTACGGCTGATCGTCCCTCCACGCAGGAAAAGTAAACGACCCCTGGTACATCACATTCAGGACTCGGTTGACCGAATCAATCTGTGATTGAAAGCTGTTAGTCACCGAGCGAATGCCGTACTCACCCGACGCTGAGAATGGCGCACCACCACTGGATAGCACCAGCACCTGCCAGGTCTCATTGAAGCCGCGTCGAATGGTTAGCTGGCCAGCTGAATACCAGGCCTGGGGTGACCAATTGGTGGTGGGATCGGTCACTGGTGCCAACCGATCCACCACCACGAAAGAATCACTCTTGATCTCCGGCACCGAAAAGGTTTGCTCGAAGCTTCCATTGCATGTCACCTGCAGCATTTTCAGCGACCGGATCGGCGTAGTGCCGGTATCGAGAGTAATCCTTGCGGACGCATCCTTGGTCCGCAGCCCATAGATCGTCGCCATCAGGTCAACCTCCCCACTGCCACACGCTCGATCCCATTCACGTCATACACATACAAACCACCGTTATTCAGCAGCGTTGAACCAGCTGCATCCTGGCCGCGCAGCGTGAACGTCCCTGCGGCAAAGTTGATCTCCAATAGCGGCAAGCCTTGGGCGTTCAACGCCGAAGAGCGAATGCTCATCCCGGCGACAATCTCCTGGATGAATGCCTTGTTGATCACCGCCTGATTGATGAACACCTGCCCGTTCTGCACCACGAACGGCAGGATCGTCTGACCATTCACGCCATCGATGATCGCCAGCCGCTGAGCCATCAGCAGGATCTCGCCCTCCTCCCCGTTGCTGCCGATCGCGATGCCCGAGACGACCTTGCGGCCGTCCTGGTTCGTCTCGACCTTCAGCGTGGTCTGAGCCGACACCTTGCCGTCAACTCCTGCAAGGACCTCACTGACCTGCTGCACTGACGCATTGGTTTGGCCTACCTGGGCCTGCACCGTATCGACGCGCCTGCCCTGAGCGATATCACCCTCAACGCGAGCGGACTGCTCTGTCCAGACACCGACTAGGCTGCCCGTTGCGCCAGCTAGGCCGGAGGCATCGCCCTCAAGCTCGGGATTCACCTGGACATAGAGCCCGTCCAGGCGGGTGGCCTGAGCGGTGAGCGCCGTACCCTGCTGCTTCACCGTGGTATCCATCTGGCTGATGGCCGATGCCTGGGCGCTATTCACGCCTTCGGCATCGGTAACCCGGTTGGTCAGGCTGATCAGAGATTGCCCCTGGCTGGTCAACGCCGTGCCCTGCTGAGTAACGGTGCTGCTGAGGCTGCTGATCGCACTTGCGTTGGCAGCGTCGGCAGCCGTTACTCTGCGGGCCACCATGTTGCACCAGAGTGCCCGGCCCGTACCGTCAGCTGGCTGAATCCGAGTCAGGAAACGCGCTGATACCGCGGTGACCGGGGCGGTAATGCGACCAGAAAAGCTCTGGAAACCGCCACCGGCCGAGAACGTGAAGGCGTTGTAGTACCCGATAGACAACCCCGCCTTGTCGAAGAACTGCATCTGGAAGTTGCCGGTCTGCCCGGCAGTCATGTACCCCCGATAGATGTCGGCAGAGAGGTCGAACTGCTCACCTCCAGTGGTCAGCACGTTGGCACCGATGCCGCAGAAGCTGTTCGCCGTAAACGAAATCGCCTTGCCCGCCGAGGCATGGGCAGTCACGCCAGCAATCGTCGGGGCCGCCGTCCACGGTTCCGTCACACCGTCCTCGAAGCTGCCACGCAGCAGCAAGTTGTCAGGCTGTTGCGCGATTGACGCCTTGAGCTCGGTGAGAGCAGTACCCTGGCTGCTCAATGTGGAGCCCTGGTTGGTGACAGTCGACTGTAGTGTCTGCAGCGCCGATGCATCAGCCTTGGAAGCCAGTTGCGTCAGCGCTGACTGGGCTGCCGCCGCTGCGTCCGTGGCCACCTTGTCAGTCACCGCCACCCAGGCGCTGCCATTCCACCGTTTTGGTGTGTTGGCGTTACCTGCGGTGTCGATCCACAGATTCTCGGCCTGCCGGTCAGCAACCACCGGCGTGGCCGTCTGGTACAGCACCTTGCCCTTACTGCCCGCCAGGTCAGCAGCCGCCTGCGCCGCCTGTTGGGCGGTGCTGACGTTGCCATTCGTGGTTTGCAGGCCGTTGGTCAGGTTGGTGATGCTGCTGCCCTGACTCGACAAGGTGTTGCCCTGGTTCGTCACCGTGGTGCTGAGCGCCTGCAACGCCGAGGCATCCGCCTTGGTTTGAGCAACCGCCAAGGCGTTGGCCGCTGCCGCAGTAGCATCCGTGGCCGCCTTGTCACTGACCGCCACCCAGGTACTGCCGCTCCAGCGCTTCGGCGTATTCGCGTTGCCAGTCGTATCGATCCAGAGGTTCTGGGCCAGACGGTCGGCCACATCAGGCGCCGCCGCTTGCACGATCACTTTGCCCTTGCTGCCGGCCAGGTTCGACGCTGACTGCGCAGCCTGCTGCGCCGCAGTGACGTTCTGGTTGGTGGCCACCAGGCTGTTGCCCATGCTGGTAATCGAGCTGCTGGCCGAGGACAACCCGCTCTCGGTCTGCGTCACTCGGACATCCAGCGCCTGGTTGGCCGCCGCCAGGGCGCCAGTTGCACGCGCTGACGGCCCTGCCACGAACGGCGAAGGGACGTCACTCTCGCCCACCCGCTTCTCGACCATGATCGAGTCCACCACCATCGAGGCGCTGGCCGCGGCGTGGCGGTTCGGGTAGATCAGCAGGCCGACCTTGGTGCTGACCGTAATGGTGATCGGGAACGTAATACGCGTGCGTTCCGTGGTGTACGGCAGGGTCACCGATCGAGAGGTTACCCCGTCGTACAGGTTGGCCATCATCGAACCGGCCGTGCCGCCCTTCACATACATCGACACCAGGTAAACCCCGGGCTCGACCCGGATGTTGTAGCTGGCCTGGTTGTTGGCCGGGGCCATGACGATGTAAGAGAACAGGCTATCGGTATCAGCACGTAGGGAGTAGCCGAAACCGGAATCGGCTTCGGGCACGGACATACCCGTCTTGGTCAACAAGGCGCCGCCGGTCACCGGCAATGTGGTGGACGCCAACCAGCTGTACTCACTGTCGAGCAGGTTGGCGCCGTTGCCGGCCAGATTGCCGATCGAAGCCTGCAAACCGGTGAGCGCGTTGCCCTGGCTGGTCAGCGTATTGCCCTGACTGGTGACGGTGTTGCTCAGGGTCTGCAGCGCGGAGGCCTCGGCTTTCGTGGCCACCTGCGCCAAGGCGCTGGCTGCCGCTGCCGCTGCATCTGTTGCCGCCTTATCCGTCACTGCTACCCAGGCCGAGCCCGTCCAGCGTTTGGGGGTGTTTGCACCTCCTGTGGTGTCGATCCAAAGGTTTTGCGCCAGGCGCTTATCAGCCGCCGGCGCAGCGGTACCATAGATGACCTCGCCCTTGGCACCAGCTTTATCAGACGCCGCCTGGGCGGCCTGCTGCGCGGTCGTCACATTGCCGTTCGTGGTCTGGAGACCATTGTTCAGCTGGGTGATGCTCGCGCCCTGGCTGATCAAGGTGCTGCCCTGATTCGACACGGTGGTGCTCAGCGTCTGCAGAGCCGACGCGTCTGCCTTGGTCTGAGCGAGCGCCAGGGCAGCGGCTGCGGCGGCTGCCGCATCCGTTGCAGCCTTGTCGGTCACCGCGGCCCAGGCGGACCCGGTCCAGCGCTTAGGCGTATTTGCGTTGCCTGTTGTGTCGATCCACAGGTTCTGTGGAAGACGATCCGCTGTCGCTGGTGCCGCCGCCTGGATGATGACCTTACCCTTTCCTCCTGCAAGGGCGTTCGCAGCATCGGCGGCCTGCTGCGCCGCAGCAGCGTTGCCAGTGGTAATCGCTAGGTTGCTGTTCAGCTCGGTCAGGGCCTGGCTCTGACTAGTGAGCATGGCGCCCTGCTGGGCGACCGTGCTGGTGAGGTTGGACACCGCATCAGCGTTGGCGGTGTCGGCCGCCGTGACTCGACGAGCGATGATGTTGCACCACAGCGAACGCCCGGTACCGTCCGAAGGCTCTGTGCGGGTCACGAACCGGGCCGAGACCGCACCAGCCGGCGCCGTGATGCGCCCGGTGTTGGTCTTGAAACCTGTAGTCGATGCCGGTACCGCAAACGCGGTGAAGTAGCCCAAGCTGTTACCGGCCTTGTCCGCAAACTGCATCTGCAAACGAGTCGTCTGTCCCGCTGTCATGTAGTTCGGCCAGATGTCGGCTGATAAGTCGAACTGCTCGCCCCCGGTAGTCAGCACGCTATAGCCAATGCCGCAAAAGCTGTTGTTGAAGAACGCGATGCCTTTGCCGGCCGACGGATGGGCCGATATGTTGGTAATCACCGGCTCGGCGGACCAGGGATCGACTAAGCCATCCTCGAAGCTGCCCCGCAGGATCAGGTTGTCGGGCTGCTGGCCAATCGAGGCCTTGAGCTGGGTCAGCGCGGCGCCTTGACTGGTCAGGGTGGTGCCCTGGCTGGTCACGGTCGAGTTCAGCGCCTGGAGCGCAGAAGCATCGGCCTTGTTCGCCACCTGCGCCAGCGCGCTGGCAGCAGCTGCAGCAGCATCGGTTGCCACCTTATCGGTGACGGCCACCCAGGCACTGCCGTTCCAGCGCTTGGGCGTGTTGGCTGCACCGGTGGTGTCGATCCACAGGTTCTCGGCCTGGCGGTCGGCAACCGCCGGCGCCGCCGACTGATACAGCACCTTGCCCTTGCTACCGGCCAGACTGGCCGCTGCCTGCGCCGCCTGCTGAGCCGTGGCAACGTTACCGTTGGTGGTCTGCAGGCTGTTATTGAGCTCGGTGATGCTGCTGCCCTGGCTCGACAGCGTATTGCCGTGGTTGCTGACGGTCGTGCTGAGCGCCTGCAGTGCCGAAGCGTCGGCCTTGCCGGCCAGCTGCGACAATGCCGACTGAGCGGCCGCCGCGGCGTCGGTGGCTACCTTGTCCGTCACAGCCACCCAGGCAGTACCGTTCCACCGTTTCGGGGTGTTGGCGTTGCCGGTGGTGTCGATCCAGAGGTTCTGCGGAAGACGATCAGCAGCGGCCGGCGCAGTCGCCTGCACCAGCACCTTCCCTTTGCCACCCGCCAGCGTGGCCGCGTCCTGGGCGGCCTGCTGGGCGGCGGTGACGTTCTGGTTGGTAGTGGTCAGGCTGCTGCCCAGCGCGGTAACAGCCGAGGCGTTCGCCTCATCCCCACTGATCCGCGCGGTACGCTCATCCACGACCGAAGACACCGAGGCCGACGGCGCGATCTGGCCGACGGTAATCCAGTCGATCTCGAAAACATCCCCTGCGGTGCCGCTGATCCACAGGTAGAACCTGGTGATCGTACTGTCCGACCAGTCGCTGCCACCATTGGTGAGCTGCGACATGTCCCACTCGAGCACCATGGTCTGCCCGACTGCCAGACCAGGGTTCGGGATGATCTTGTTGTACGCGGTCGACGAGCCGTGCCCGGCCGTGGCGTAGGACACCTGGCCAGTCCAGCCGCTCCCCGCGCGCCGGGTGATCCGGCAACGGATACGGTCGTGATCCCGACCTTTGATCGAGACAACCGGAGCGTTGAGGTACGCGCCAGCGCCGTCGTTCGTGACGATCAAGCGGCCGTTTTCAACCACCAGCGTGCAGCGAGTACCAGACCAGCCCTCAGTGGTGGAGGCAAAACCGTAGTTCAACGTCGAGTCAAACCCTCCGGATTCGGCGCGCAGCGTGGCGATCTGGGAGGCCAGGGCCGAGTCAGCATTGGTCCGTGCCGTGGTCTCGTTGCCGATCGCGACCGAGTTCGACGCAGTGCTGGCCGCCACGGTGTCGATGCGTTGGCCGAGCGCATTGTCCGCATTGGTGCGAGCACTGATCTCGGTCTGAATGGCCGAGGCGTTGTTGCCAGTCGATGCGGTGACTGTATCGATGCGCTGACCCAATGCGTTGTCGGCCGACTGCCGAGTCTGCGCCTCACTGGTGATCGCCGCGCCGCGAGCCTGGGCTTCAGACAGCAGGCCCTGTGCGCGGGCTGTGGCTTCGTCGCCAATCGCCTGGGTGCGCGCTTGGGTTTCGACGGCAATCGCCTTGTTGCGGTCCACGACCTCAGCCGAGATGGCCTGGGTTCGAGCTTTCGTCTCTGCCGCAATGGCCTGGCCACGAGCGGTTGCCTCAGCTGCTATGGCCTGGCCGCGGGCCGCCGCTTCAGCGGCAAGACGTTGGGCGACAGACCCCGCCTGGGTCGGCGGGCCGGAGATCAGCGAAACCTCCTGGCGCAGCGCCGGCGCAAGCTGCCCCGCCTCGACCTTGTCCTTGAGCGCATCAAGCATGGTCTTCACGTCAGTCGACGTGGACGCCACCACCTTCAGGAAGGCGCTAACGCCATAGGCGTTCTTGGCGCGGATGAAGTAGGCGTAATTGGTGGCGAAGGCCAGGCCGGTATGGCTCAGCGTCAGGCCCTGGCCCAGGTATTCACCCTGGGTGGCCTGTGGGTTGCTCGAGTAGAAGTACTCGTAGGTGCCGCCGTTCAAGCCGTGCTGCGGGTTGCTCGGATAAAGCGTGATCGTGTCGATAGTGGCCTGTACCACGCACGCTTCCGGCACCGGTGGGCCATCGATGTTGACGGTGATGCTGGCTTCGCCCGAGCGGGTCAGCGGTCCCAGGGCGGCCACGCTCATGGTGTAGTTGCCAGATGGCAGCCCAGACAGGGGCAGTTTGAGCGTCGTCGCCGGCACCTGCTGCGCCTGCACTGCTGCCGTGCCCTGGCGCACCGTGATGGCATATGCGGTGACCACGCCATAAGGCGCGACCCATGCCAGGGTGCCTTGGACGACCTCGGCATTATCTTCGGTCGACCAGGTGACACCGGTGGGGCTGCCCAGGCCACCCGTTGGCAGGCTGATGAAGCCAATCGGGTTGTAGGGCTGGCCCACGGCGTCGTCGAAGATGGCCGGTTCGTTCTGCGCAACTGAGACACTGCAGCCGCTGTCGGCGCTCATCGACCAGTCGGTGACAATGAACTCGCCAATGATGTTCAGCGACGGCAGGTTGACCTTCACCGAACGGCCTGGACGGCAGTTGTAGCCCATGAAGTTCATGGGGATCGACAAGGTGCCGCCTGCGCGCCGACGGCGCAGCTCGATGTTGGCCAGGCGCTGGGCCTGGTAGGGATTGCTGACGTAGGAGAACGACAGGGTTTCTGCCGCTTCACCGCCGTCGGCAACCACCCACTCGTTGACCGACACCTCAGGATAATCAGTCTCGGCCCACGCCTGCGCCGGGTCCACGAAGGTACCGCGCACAGTATTGATCGCCGAGTCATTGGACGGCTCAGTGCTGCCGGTGACAGTGCCGATCACCATGTCCTCGGTGATCTCGAAGTCATACGGGCCGTAGTAGGCACCGACCTGCAGCATCCACCGGCCACCGGCACGGATCAGCTTGCCGCCGCATGCCGACTCCAGCTTCTGCATCACCTGGGTGCGCGACTCGTCCGCGCCGATGACGCAGCCGGAACGGTACCGCGCCGAGCTGCTGCCGTCTGCGTTGGCCAGCATCTCGTCGCACACGCTTGCACTGCTGGCAAAGCTCGGGAACACGATCTCATCATCCGGCACGCCGCAGCGATTACGCAGGAACCAGAGGATGTGCAGCGCGGTGTTTTCGCTGTAGCCAGTGGTGCGGGTGCGGGGATCGTAGATATCCCGGCGCCCGCGGAGCACGAAGCGCACATCCGGGATGCCGGACGGGTACTTCTCCGCGCTGTACTTGAACGACACCCGCACGAAGGACAGGCCACGGCCGATCTGCGTGTCGCGCCAGTCCGGGCTGTTGGCTTTCAGGAACGCATTCACCTGGCCCGGGTTGGTGACCAGTTCGTAGGACGCGAACTCGCCATAGGTCTGGATCTGCTCCTCGCCCAGGAAGATCTCCTCCAGGGCATCGATCTCCCCCTCCGACAGCACATAGACCATGTGCAGCCATTCGCCGTCGGTCTGATCGCCGGCCTGCTCCTGGCCCCAGGCCAAAACGCCGCCGGTGCTCACGCGCCCCAGCACATAGCGAGCGGCCGCCTTGGACGAGCGCAGGGTCTGGCTGGACGGTTCACCCGTGCGGAGTGAGCCGGTATCAAGCTGGTCCTGCTGCGAGGCGACGTAGAACGCCAGCGCAGCACCCGCCAGGGCGCCCAACGGGCCACCCTGTACGAAGCCAATCACCGCCCCGACGGCGATCTGGGCAACTTTACTGACTGCAGAACTCATTCAACTCTCCACACCGTCAACGGCTCACACTCGATACGGCACACCCCGTCAGGGGAAACCGACCAGAATTCATCTGCCCAGAACACCGCAACGCCTCGGCCATTGGGGCCGTCGTACAGGGCTATGTCGCCCCGCTGGATCAGGCCAGGCTGGATGCGGGCAAAGCAGGCGTCCCAGGCGCCCTCCAGTGAGCCGTGCAGCTTCCTCAGCAGGCGCTTGGCGCCAGCTTCGGATGCGTAGCGGTCCCGGTAGGCCTCGGCAGGATCGACGCCACACACCGCCAGGGCGCAGTCGGCGGCAAACAGGCAGCAGTCAAATTCGCCCCATGAAAAAGGCCGCTCGATGGCGGCCTTGATCGTGTTGGCAAGCTGTGTCGTCCAATCGCGCTTTCGCATGGTCACTTCTCGTAGGTGAATTTCGGCGCATCCTTGGAAGCGCCCCAATAGATGGGCCAGTCGGCGATCTGGGCGATCGCGAAGAAGAAGCGGTCGTCCTGCCGGCGCGCGCGGTGGTTCTCGTCGGTCCAGCGCTCGGTACCGGTTCGGTTCCACTCGGCCATGCGGTCGATCAGAGGCACGGTGATGCTGTTGCCCTCCTCGCCGTTGCCCGCGTAGGAGAACTTGGCGGCATCCATGCGCCCACTGAACAGAATGTCAGCGCCATAGGTGCCGTCCTGGTCGAACACGACGAACATCAACTTGCCGTTGCGCCCCCTGCATCCCTTAAGCGAAGTCTCGGTGATGATCTGGGCGTCTAGGCCGTTGAGCGTAAGGTCCACCGACATGGGCGATCCCGAGTTGCTGCTCTCCTGCGACTGCCCGACCGCGCCGAAGCTGCCGACGCCCTGATAGGTGATGCCGTCGATCACCAGGTCGCCGGTCCCGGTGTGCGCAAAGACCATCCCGTCGGGGAAGTCCAACTGGCAGGCGTAGACCGCCATGAAGTTGCCCTTGGCGATGATGTCGACAACTGTCTGGCTGAATGGGAAAACACCGGTGGCCATCAGAATGCCTCTCGAAATTGCAGGGTCGAGTTCGAGACCACCGGCTGGGTGGTCCATTCGTTGGTGTCGTCCATGCGGCGCATCTCGCAGTAGGGGTTCTTGTACTCAACCGCACTGCCGGCCGGGATCACCTTGCGAATCCGCTTGTTCACGCTGATCAGCGCCTTGCCAGCGGCGTCAGAAAATGCGTTCTCGACCACCTCAAACATCTCGCCTTTGATGGTGATGAGGTCGCCCCTACTGAACACTCGTCGGCTGGCCAGCATGCCCTGCAGCTGCATGACGCTGGCCTGAGCAATGGCCACAGCCACCGCTGGCGCGCCGATATTGTCTGTGCGCGTCCGGGTGAGATACGGGATGTGCACCGTGCCAAACATGCCGTGCAGGCGGCCAAGCAGCGATGTCAGCTGGCGTTCATCCTCTTCGTACAGGAAGCCAAAGGTCATGGTGCACTTCCAGTAGGATCCAGGCTGAGCCACGATCTGCTGGGCATTCGACAGCGAGGAAGTGAACCCCCGGTTGTTGTAGACGACGCCCCAGGTGACCTCAGTGGGCTCCAGGTCCTCGGGCCATTCCTCCGCCATTGGGTCACTCCAAAAAGAAAGCCCGCCGAAGCGGGCCGAGCCTATTTACCGCCGCTGCAGCATCTGCCGCCCGGCGCCGTTGGTCTTGAAATCTCGGAGCATCATCTCGTAGCCGCCCTTGGCGCCGTCCTGGGCAACCTGCCGGACCTCCTCCTTGGTCAGCGAGCCAGCACCTCCGCTGAAATGGAAGTGCTGCGTGATGCCGCCAAAGGAGATCGAGGACTCCCCGCCACCTCCTCCAGCGCCAGCGGCCATGACACCGAGAGAACCATCCGGCCCCCGGTGAAGAGGCAGGATTGCTTCAGGCCCGGCCTCTGCGAAGATGCCCGCGCCCTGGGCAAAGGCGAACACCTGCGGGCTGTCATACACCCCGCCGGAAAAGGCAGACAGGCTCGGAGAGTCGTACACGCCACCCTTGGCATTGGGAATGACTTCACTGAATCCGGTCATGGTTCCTTGGCCTAGCGCCGAGCTGCCGCCGCTGAGGAAGCTGAACGCCGAACTCAGGAAACCAGCAGCCGCCTGGCGCACCTGGATGCGGATCAGGTCTTCGATGATTGCGTCCGCGAAGTCCTTGAACGACGCCTTACCGGTCTTGATGAACTGGACAATGCCATCCTCAAGGTTGTTGAACGCATTGGTGAACAGATCTTCGGTCTGGCCCGCAACATCGGCAGCGCTGTCGAGGTAATTCTCAAAAGCTGCCGAGGCGCCATTACTCCAGTCAGACTGAGCAGCGTCGATCTTAGTGAAGGTGTCTTCCTGAACCTGCACCAGCTTCGCGCCATACTCCTGCCTCAAGGCGATCTGCTTTTCGAGCTCCTGTCGCTGTTTCTCGTTAGTGGCCGTGGCCAGTTCGTCGCGCAGCGCCAGGATCTTGTTGTTGTTTTCCTGCTCAAGCGCCAGGCGAGACTGAGCACGACTAGCCCGCTTGTCTCCCATTCCAACTGCAGCAGCGGCAGCGTCGCCCTGCTGCTGGGCGATCGCCAACTGACGCCCAAGGTCGGCCTGGTACTTCATCGCCCGCGACAGGCCGGTTGAGGCTTGGACCGCAGTGTTGAACTGCTCGGCGAGTGCTCCAATGGCTTTGCCGTATTCCTCAGTTGTGATTTTCTTCTGCGCCAGCAGTAGATCAAGGTTTTTGGTCTGTTTCTGAAACTCATCAGACGCAGCGCCTACAGGGTCGTAAGCCTTCTTCAACTGCTGATAAGCGGTCTCTGCTTCCTTCAGTTGCTGATTCAGCTTCGTCTGCGCAGAGGTGGCGTCTTTCGTTTCCTGCTTGGCGCCCTGGTTGGCCTTCTTCTGTGCCTCGATCGCGCTAGCTGCCGAAAGAATCGCCTGGCGGTCGGTCTCGGTGAGATCGGCGTTCTCGGCGATGTAGCGGTTGGCGATCTTCATCGCGTCGCCATTGTCCTGCAGGCCGGCCAGTTGCTTCTGCAGCGTTTCCAAATACGTCTGGCCCGCCGAACTCATACCGACCTTGGCGGCATTGTTCGCCTGGGTGGCCGAAGTGTTCGCATCGGTGACACCGGTGAGAACTCGCAGGGTTTCCGCGATCAGGCTCGATCGCTGATCGGCGTCGCTGACGGCTCCAGCCTGGGTGATCCACTGCTGCACCGTGCTGGCCGGCAGTTGAAGCCGTGTCGCTACCTCCTGCAGCACGGGCGATAAACCCTGTCCAGACGCACGCGCCTCATTGAGGCGGTCGATCAGGCCTTGGTATTCAGCCAACTGCCGGTTGTACTGGCCGCCAGAGTCGCGCGCCGGAGCCGTTACCACAGCCGACCGGATGGACTGGGCCAGGTTGCCATAGGCGTCCTTGACCTTGTCGGCGGCATTGACCTGTTCTTGCTGCCACTTCACCAGCGAGGCTTCGCGCTGGTCCTTGTTGAGCTTGGCGAACTCTTCTCGCAACTGAGCAACCGGCTTGTGCAGGTCGTCTAGGCTGACGCCCGCTTGGTCGGCGTTGTCGCTGAGTAACAGGAAGCTGGCCGCTGCGGTACCGGCGAGCAATGCCAATCCCATCGGGCCACCGAGTGCCGACAGCAAACCACCGGTGGCGGCACGTGTCAGGTTGGCCTGGGCAATGGTCAGCGCCTCGGTGGAAGCCGTGAGCGCCGCCTGTTTTGGCAAGAGCTGGGTCTGAACCAGATTGAGCCGTTGCAGGCCTGTCGCGGCAGCTACCGAGGCCTCCGCCTGCTGTACCTGCGCCTGGGCATAAATGCGCTGTGCTTCAGCGCCTCGCAGTGCTGCCTGGGCGTTCTGGACCTCCGCGATACGCTGGGCCAGGGCGGCCTTTAGCGCCATGCCAGCCTTGGCGACATAGAGGGTAAGAGCCGCAGCGCCCGCCCCCCCCATGGCGACCGCCACCAGATCAACGTTGTCGGCCAGGGCGATCAGCACGCTCGACAGGCCCGCGACTGCGCCGGTCCGCTCCTCCATGCCACCCAGAAAGGTCTGAGTGGCGTTGCTGATGTTCACCATCGCGTCCTGCACGCTGGTGGACATGTCAGCCGCAGCCTTGCGGTTGACCTCCACGGTGCGCAGTAAGCCGGTGTTGATGTCATCGAGCGACAGTTTGCCCTGGACACCGAGCTTGCGGATCTCTTCGGCACTCTTGTCGGTGGCGGTGGCGATCGCGGTGACGATGGTCGGCATGGCGTCCTGAATGGACACCCACCCATCGGCCTCAACTTTGCCGGTCTGCAGCGCCTTGGAATAGGCATCCAGCGCGGAGCCGGCCTTGTCGGCGGCCGCGGCGTTGGTCACCAGTAGAAAGCTGAAGCTGTCGGTAATGTCCAGCGTCTGCTGGGTGTTGAAGCCCAGGCTGCGCATGACGTCTGCAGTGCGGATGTACAACTCTTGCGCTTCAGCCAGTGGCCGGTAGGTTTCCTGAGCGGTGCGAAGCAAGTGCTCCTGCACGCTCTGGTACTCACCAGCGCTGCCAGCGGCGGCCTTCATGCGATCGGACATCTGCCCATAAGCATCGACCTGCTGAATGATGCCGCCAATCAGCCCAGCGCCAGCAACCGCAGCGAAGGCTCCACGCATTAGCGCGCCAGCGCTATCAGCCGCTGCACCCGCCCTGTCAAAAGCCGAATCGACAGTGGCCAAGTTGCGGTCGATCGCCTGCGTGCTGCGCGCCACCATCTGGTCAGCACTGGCCAACTCGCGGCGTAGCTGGGCGGTGGTCGCCTCGATCTGAACAAGCATCCCCTGGACTTGTTGGTCTGCCATGCTTTTCTCCGGGCAATAAAAAACCCGCCGAAGCGGGTGGTAAAACGGGAAAACTAACGACAGTGCGTCAACCAGGCTGCCTCAAAATCGCGTGGGCTCATGCGGCCATCATTTTCGAGAACTACCATTTCCTTGGTTGCTGCGATAAATCTCCTGAAACCAACGTAGCCCCCAAACGAATTCTTGGAATTCACCTCGCCACAAAGCCCGTGCTGATTACGAAACTCAGCGCTGCCTGGATCTTTTAAGACTCCGCCCACAAATTCTCTAGCAACGCGCTGGTTTCTTATCTCAGCCATTGCGGCTGCACTTTCTGCCTTCTTCGCATCCGATTGCCCGCATGCTGCCATCAGCAGAAAAGCAGGAAGCATCAGTATCATTTTCTGCATTGGTCATTCCCTCGCACTCGAACAGGGAAGACTAACAAAACGCTAATTGGCCCGTCTTCCCGTCAGCGCCTGCCGCAGCTTATCCGCCACATTAGAGGCCTTCGGCTTGCCCTGCTGGCCCGAGGCCTTACCGCTGCCGAACGGGTTGGTCATCTGCGCCCACTCGATCCTGGCATCCATCGCCATGAACAGCTCAGGGAGCGGCGTAGACCAGGCCACATCAGGCGCCCAGCCCAGCCAGCCGGTGGCGATCCCATACAGCCGGTCGACGTAGCTGCCGTCTTCGACAGCGCTTACGCCGTCCCGGCTTGGTCGTTTCCCGGGTCACCGCCTCGCGGATTGTAGAGAGCGCCAAGGTACCTAGTGACTGACGGTGTCAGCCCTGCCACGCCTTCCTGCCAGACCTTCTCGGGCAGTGCTTCGGCAGCCTTTCCTTCCAGGCCAGCACCAGCGGCAATGATGAAGGCCACTGCATCCACGCCTACTGCATGCAGGGCTCCAGATGCCCCGCGCAGGCCGCCAAAGCGGCCCTCGATTGCGCGAACGGCCTTGAGGGTGGGCTGCAGGGTGAATTCCTCGTCACCCAGTTTCACGGTGACGGTACCGTGCAACGTATTGTTCATGGAACAGATCCTGCGTTGCGGGGCAGAAGCCCCAGGCGATTATGGGGTGACCGGTGCTGGCAGCAGCTCGAGGATGTCCGAGTTGATGCCGATGGTAACGTTGCGACGGACCACGTTGTCAGCAGCGCCAGGCGCCACCGTGTTGTTCATCACCTTCCCGCGCATGTAGAACGTGGTCGGGCTGATCGCCGGGGAGGCATCCGGGTCGCCGTCGTTGAGGGTGATTTTGATGTTGTAATCGCCCTTGCTGCGATCCTTGTGCGCAGTCTTGATGGCATTCTGGCCAGCATCGCCGTTGTCCAGACCGACGGTCAGTGTCAGGTCGCCAGCGTCGGCAGTGCCCTTGTACTTCCGCACGCGGCCGTTTTTCAGTGACGTGAAGTTCACGCTGCTGAAGGTATCGCCGAACTCGCCCAGATCCTCGATCTCGCCCACTTCGACGTAGGTGTCGGTCTTGTACTTGGTTTCGGTGTCTGCGCCGGTCTTGCTGCCGATGAAGAAGCGGCAGCCGGCGGCTGTGTTGAGGTTGTCGTCGGCCATGGGGGTTCCTCCAAAGGCACATTGGATAAAAGCCGCGGCGCGGCCGGTGGGTGATTCAGTGGGTGGTGATCACGCGGACGGTGATCGAGCCCT
Organism: Pseudomonas sp. SWRI77; assembly: GCF_014269105.1. NCBI lineage: Bacteria > Pseudomonadati > Pseudomonadota > Gammaproteobacteria > Pseudomonadales > Pseudomonadaceae > Pseudomonas > Pseudomonas sp. SWRI77. The sequence continues at coordinate 20,343 of NZ_JABWRV010000005.1, forward strand.
GGTAAGTGATACCGTCCGCGTCGCGCTGGGCGTCGGACTGCTCAACCCGGACGGAGACCGCGCGGCCCACCTCCAGCGGCAGCCGGCGCTCGTCGAGGGCCGCGATGACCTCGCCATTGATGCGTTTGACCTCGGCCTGGCCCACGGCATCGGACCAGACCGACAAGTACAGCAGGCGCGTTTCGCGCTTGCGGCCCGAGATCGGGCTGCTGTTGACCGATACCTCGCGGTCAATGGATACGTACGGCATGTCAGCGTTCAGCGGTGCGCCGTCGTAGATCGGACAGCTGACTTCAGCCTGAAGCCTGGCGAAAATGGCCTCCTGCAGGGCCAGTGATGGATCAGCCATTCCCTACTCCCAGGCTTGCCTTGCGCAGTGTGCGGCGTACTGCAGCTTCGATGTCAGCCATGACGTACTCCCGATTGACCTGCATTGAGGGGCGCAGCCATGGGTGGGCTGGCCTGGCCGGAATCGCTGGGTACTTGCCGAAGAAGTGCGTACCGTCGCTCTTGTTGGTGGCACTGCGGTTGCGATTCCCAGCGCGCTTGCCGCCGAGGTAGCCCTTGGTCCCGTACTCGATGAAGCGCAGGTAGAAGAACTTCCTGTTGTCGCGCTTGCCGCGGATGCCGATTTGAGCATCCAGGCCGTTGGGCGAAACATAAACCCGCAACGCGGCGGCGGCCGCCCCGGTGTCCTCGGGGATCAGCTGCCGCTGGGTCTCCAAGATCCGGTTCGCCGCCTCCAGCATCGCTGGCTGCAGCTCGTTATCCATCGTCTTGTGGATATTGCGCAGCGTCCTGCGCAGCCGGATGTCGCCGCGAATGCTCGACCGGCGCGCCATACGCTACTCCTTGGCTGGGTCAGCCTTCGCTGGCTTCGCGGCCTTGTCGTTTACTGCTTCGGCGTAGCCCCGAGCAATCAGGCCTTCGCCATAGGCATTGTCGACCTCGAACTCTTCGCCCTTCTCCCGCTCACCCGATGCGCCCGTCAGCGGGCCCAGTGCTCGAATTTTCATTGTTCACCTCATGGATTTGGGACCGATGAGCAAAGGAGCCTCATCAGCGAATTGTCGTTGTCAGGCAGAACTGCTTCGACTTTGTAGGTGACCCCGCGCCTTGTGATCCGCCAGCCGGCAGCTATGTCGGGGCGCGGCCTGGCGATAATCTCGGCGGTAACTACAGACGCCAGCTTCTCAGCTACTGGTGCCACCCTTCCGGTGGGGGTGCGAATCTCAGCCCACATGATTGGAGGGGTCGCCGGCAGCCATGTCACCGTCGCACCGCCAGACTTGTTCCGCTCTTCATGAGGGAACGCCACCTGGCAGCGGTTACGCAGCGGACCGGCCCTCATACACCCCACCCGATGCGGTGCGGGGTCAGGAGTGCCTCGGAGCCTTTCGGCATTTCAGTAGCAATGGTCCCGGTCACAACATCCTCACGGTTCGCGTAAAGGTGGCCGAGAATCAGCAGGCAGGCAGCCTTGATCTGCTTGTTGATGACCATGGGGTAATCGCCAGCATCCCCGCCGGCGACAGCCTCATCCAACGCCTGCGGGTCGGCGTAGAAGCGACGATTCAGATAATCCATCGCCTGCCCTTCGGCCGCCTCGATCAGGAGTTCAAGGTAAGCGTCATCGTCGTCAGGATCCCGCAGGTGATGCCGGACGATGGTCATGCTGATGACCGGCATATCGCTACTCCCTCAGCGGCTCGAACGATGCTAGCTTCCGCTCCACCAACTCCTCTGCATGCCGACGCGGCACTACATAACCCGGGCCTCCGCGGCGACGTAGTTCGCCCTCATCCATGTAGGACCGCATCGGGTAGACCTGAAGAGTTGCTGGATTAGGGTTAGCCGCAACCTGTTCCTCGCCAACTGGCTGGGCGATATCGTCGCCACTCTCAGCCACCGCCTGCCCGTTCTGTCCTACGCCTTCCGATGCCCCCGCTTCAGAAGCGGAGGCTTCGGCACTGGTGCTCAGGTCGGTTGCTGAGACGTTCGATCCAGGCCCCGAGTTTTCCGGTGCTTCTGGCCGTGTCTGCTCTGTGCTATATCCCGAGCCCGGATCAGTTTCAGAAGCGCCCGATTCGCCAGGATTTGGCGACACTGCATCACCAGGTGAGAGGGTCAAAGCCCCATCTTCAGGCTGGCTGCCGCTCGTTTCAGCGGTCGAGGCAGTATCCTGCGGCTCAACCGTGGACTCTTGTTTTTCCTGTTTACGTGCCATATGAGTGCTCCAGTGGGGCGCTTTTACCGGCGCCTCATCGTGGGAGGTTTAGGGGGTGACGGTTGTAAGCGGGCCGGTCACGAAAGCCTCTTCGCGATAGATCGCAAAGGCCAGTCGCTCTTCTGCCCGAATGGTCGCCATGTTTTTCTCGAAGTCGTCACCGTTCTCGGTCGAGATCAGCACTTCGATTTCCATGCGGTCGAAGATCTGGGCGCCGAGTTTGAACGCACCGACGAGGAAGTCGTTCTGTGTCATGGCCTGGGTAGAAACCACAGGGCGATTCCAGAGTTTCGCGTTGGTGCCTTCCTGAGGCTGGCCGATGATGTAGCGGCCTTCCCCGTCCTTGGTCAGCTCAATGGTCGCCCAGTCAATCGGGTTGAGCACGATGCCGTCGGATGGAAACTCGGCCAGTTCGGCCTGCAGCAGCGCCAGGCGCAGGCGGTCAATGCGCTGCTCGCCCACTACAGCTACACCAGCCGGGGCGGCGTACAGTTGAGCAACGGTCATGAGGCCCTGCAGGTTCACGCCGGTGCCGTTGCCGTAAAGCAACTGAGCTTCTTCCGCCATGGTGAGGCCGTAGCGTGCACGACCGTCAATATAGCTCTGCAGTGCCTTGGCATCGTCCAGCATCTGGCGGCTGGCTTTGAACAAATGGGCGATGGTCCGCACGTTCGCAGTGGCCAGGCCGAAGGTCAGATCGGAGTACGGCTTGGCCGTGTTCTCCGCCACCGTACGGGCGTTGTTGGTGAAGCCGGTTTCACGGACGTACTCGATGGAGTTCGATTCAGTGGTTCCCGGAGCAACCAGGTCGCGGACGGTCAATCGGCGTTGAGGCGGGGCAATGATCCCCGGCAAGCGCTGAGTCTGCACCAGGTCACCACCGGTTGCGGTGGTGATGGCCGCGCGCGGCACGGAGACCCGACGAGAACCACGGAAGGACGAGTTCATATCCTTCATTTCTTCGCTTTCGATCACGAGAGCGCCGACCGATTTCTGGGGCTCTTCCTGATGGCTGCGATCCCGGCTTGCGTTGACAAGCTTCTGCTCGGCCTCGCCCAGGCGCGCCTGAAGCTCGCCTTGCTTGGTCAGCAATTCATCGACCTTGGCGCGGGTTTCGGTATTCATTTCACCGGAGGCTTTGATTTGCTTTTCGGTCGCCTCGGCCTGGCTTTTGATCTGATCGCCAATGCCCTTGAGGCTGGCGTTGAGTTCTTTGACTTGGGCTTCAAAGTCCATGGTCACTTTCCTTTCAGAGAATTGAGGAGGTTGGTTGCCGCGCTCAGAGAGGCGGAGAGGTCTGGCGCGACAGCGCGGGGCTTATCGGGCGGGGCAGCGTTATGCGTACCCCCGCCGGCAGCGCGAGGCATGCCGGACTTGAAACTGGCGAATAGTTCTCGGCGCTCGGAGCGAGGCATGCCGCCCTTGGCCAAGGCTACATCCATGGCCTTGAGTGCATTGGCTTGGGCGGCATCTTCGGTTTCGCGCTCGGTGACCTCGGTGGACGACAGCAGCCCAGTAGCCAGGCCAAGCTCCACGGCACGCTTGCCACGGATGTAGGTTTCGTCGTCCATCAGTTCGGCCATGTCCTCTGCCGACTGCCCGCTAGTCTCGGCATAGAGATCGGCCATCGCGGCATCGAACTCCTCCATGTCGGCGGCGATATCGCGCAGGTAGTTGCGATTTCCGGCGAGCCAGGTCCAGCAGTTGTGGATCATGAGAAAGGCGCTACTGGCCACCTCTCGCTTTTTGCCAGCCAGGAAGACAATCGAAGCAGCGCTGGCCGCCATGCCGAGCACCTTGGTGGTGACCTCATGACTGTGCTCTTGCAGGCGGTTGTATATAGCAATGCCTTCGAACATGTCGCCGCCGGGCGAATTGATGTAAACGGTGACGTCGCGCTCGCCGATAGCACGCAGCGCGGCATCGATTCGTTTCAGCGTGACCCCCTCGCCGTACCAGTCTTCACCGATCACTCCGTACACCGTGATGGTGTCCGATGTGTTCTCAACGGCCGCCTGGATCGCGGGATTCCACTTGTCGAGCGCGCGCGGGCTCATCTCGCTGCGCAGGCCGCGAGACTGGATCTTGTGTTTCATGGATTACTCCCGAGATTTGCTTTCCGGCTCTTGCAGCCAGTTCATCAGTGCGGCCCGTGCGGCCTGACCATCGTTTTGCTTGCCCAACTGGTCCAGCGGCACCAGGTTCGATTGCACGGTCAGTACATCGCCACCAGGCATGCTGGGAAGATTCTCTTTCCGCCGCCCCTCGTTTCGGGTCAGGTAGCCGTTCTGCCCCATCGTACTGAGATAGGCCGCACGGCCCGCGCTATCCGCACGCAGGAATGCTTCAAGCGAGTACTCGGCATAAAACTTGATCCGGTCAACCGCCGTCATGCACCACTTGTTCACGCACTGCTCGATTGGCGCTGTGAAGGACATGATGCAGTAGGTGAGAAACGCGATCTGCTGCTGCTCCAGTCCTGTGCCCCAGTTGCTGCCCTTGTCGGTCTTCATCACCATCCAAGGTGGGACCCCGAACCAGCGGCAAATTTCCTCGATGCTGTGCCCTCTCGACTCCAGCAGTTGCGCATCGGCGGGGTTGATGCCGATCATTTCCGGCTTCACACCCTGCTCGAGCACGGGGCTCTTGCCGGCATTCAATGCTCCGGAGATCGTCTTCACGTATTCACGAAACTCAACGCGCTGAGCGGGGTTCAGCGTCTTGTCCACCGAAAACGCGACAGTGGGCATCATGCCGTTGCGGAAGGTACTGTTAGCGGCATCGTCTGCCGACATCGCCGAACCGAACACATCCGCGCCGTATCGAATAGCTGAAAGGCCGACTCGGCCATCCAGGGTAAAGGCCGGAATGTGCAGCATGTCCTGCCGCTGGATTTCTCGGCGGGCGCCCTTTCGGGGCCTGAAGAAATACCTGAGTCGTCCATCATCGTCGAACTCGAGGTCGACTCTCGATGGCATCAGAAAATCCAGGGCGATGACGCGACCAGCAGAGCGGTGGATCTCGCAATAGGCGTTGCCCCAGAGCAGCATCGAAGCGACGACTGCCTGCCAAAAGTGGAAGGCGGCCATGTCTTCGTTGGGGCTGTTGTGCACCACGTCGTACAACGGGAAGTCGCGAGCGCTCTCTCGGCTGCCATCCGGCATGCGCCGGTAGATGCTCAGCGGCAAGCCAGCCACCGAGGTCGAAATGATGCGGACGCATGCCCACACCGTGGACAGACGCATGGCCTTATCGACGCTGACTGACTTTCCACTACTGGACTGGGCGCCGTTAAAAGCACTCCAGAAACCTCCATCGGACAGCTTGATAGTCTTGCCCAGCCATTCACTCATACTGGCTGAAGGCTTGGTGGCAGCAGCCCCCAACGCCTGCGATAGGGTTCTAATCACTGACAAGCCCTCTGCGGATGAAGCCGGCGATGCAGAAGAAGCTCAGTGATCCCGCCAGCAAAGCCCAGCCGGTACCGGCCAGCATCCAGACCCCGCCGCATGCCAGGCAGAAAGCGATCACTGCGCAGGCGATGAAAATATGAAATGCGTTCATGCGATCAGTGGATCCCGAATGCCTGCCATGAAATTGTCCATTCCGCCCCTGCCCTCTGGATTCAGGCTCAGCAGCGAAACGGCGTTGAATGTAGCCATCAGCGGGTCAATCTTTGCGGTGCCCGATGCTTGCTTGGTGATCAAGAAGGCGTTGGCTGAAGGCACGCCCTTGGCATTTCCGCAGGACCAGGCCATGAGCGGCTGACCACAATGGAGCAGCGTGCCCTCGGCAAGCTTGCGTTCCGTCGTTTTGATTGCGCCGGTGAGCTTCCAGCCTTGAGAGATCCCCACGATCTTGTCTTCCTCAACGCCTGCATCCGCAAGCGCGTCGAGTACTGCACCGATGCCGGCCGGGTCGAGACCGACTTTGTCGAGTAGCCCGGTGTCGTTGACGCGGGCCACGATGGCCGCGAATTGCTCAACGTCATCACCTATTCGATCCACAATGGTGATGTCGCCAGCCTTTTCTAGATCCCTCAAGCGCGGCGCTTCTGACTTGCGGCGCTCCAGCACCGAAGGGTGCGCCCAGGCGTGAGCCCAGTGGAACCACCTGCGGGTTCCCGCCTCCCGACCCATCACGGCAAGACCGAGCAGGTCATCAAGACCACCGCCGTCACCGCCAACATCAATGACCTCGCATCGCGTGAGGATTTCATCGAGATTGAGCCACGCTGAAGCTTGCGCCTCCCAAAACTCCGCCCCGACCCAAGCGTCGGACATCAGCGCAAGGCCGATCTCGATGTTGAGGTGTTTGGCCAAGAAGCCGCGCAGCTCAGCCTCGCCGTCCAGCTCAGCCTGCATAAACAGGCGCTCAAGCGTAGGCCGGTCAACGGAGTAATCGATGTTCGGATTGACCAGGTGGAAGTTCTCAGGCTTCCGCGCCTCGCCGCTCTTGATCATCTCCTGAGAGAACTCATAGATGATCGGCAAGAAGCGGTTGTCGTCGATCCGGCCATCACGCACGCCGCGTGCATAGTTGAGCTTGGAGCGGAACACACCGGCCGGCGGTTCGTTCGATTGGGTCGTCAGCCAGATGATGAAGCCTTCAGGTCGCGACAGCAGACCGCCAGTAGCCTCGCGAATCATGTCAGCGGCTTTCGGGTTCTTCCCGAACAGCCAGGCCTCATCGATCAGGACGCCGACCGCCTTCTTGCCGCCAACCACGTCGCTATCCGCAGCCACCACCTTCAAGGTGGCGCCGGTCTCGCGATGGGTGATCAACCGCAGGTGCGGCTGCACATGCAGCAGCGCTTTCAGCTCGTCATCGTTGTTGACCATGTCTTTGGCCGGGATGAACGAGTTGTCGGCAATCTCTTTGGTCGGCGCGAGGATGATGAACTCAGCAGAGAGGCGCCAGTTGCGGATCAGCGCCGTCAGCATGATCCCGGCGGCGATCGTCGATTTACTATTTTTCTTGGGGATGCAAAGCATCACCTCCCGAATCAGGCGCTCGCCGGTCTCGCTGTTGTAGCTGCCGAAGATGGCCCCGGCGAATGCCAAGACCCACGGTGCGCAGGCGGCCTCAATGGTGGGGCTGCCCGGGGCATCGACGATTTTCAGCCCCTTGAACACATCGAGGCCGGCTTCAGCTTCTTCTGGAAACAGCGGCTCAGGGATGATTGATTCGCCCGCAGCCAGGCACCTCCACCAATCCGGGCAGGCTGTTGTCCATTGCATAGGTCAATTCTTCACTACGGAGAGGGGTGGCTTGCCCTGGGAGTACTTGCCTTTACCGACCTGTTTGGCGGCCTCCGCCTTCTGCTCTTTCTTGCCCTGGTCGGCGACCTTGCCATGCACATAAGGCATCAGCGTCTTGGCCGCTTCCAGTCGCATACGCAGGTCGGCGCCTTCGGCGTTCATTAGCTCAGTCAGGAAGGCGCGCGGATCGTCGGTCTCGGTTAGCGACAGGTCATCAGCCTGCTGAACCTGCGGCTGTTCAGCTTTAACTTTTCGAGAGGGTTTAACCTCGGTGCTGGAAGCCTGCTTTTGCTTCAACCGGCGTCCGACTTCAGCAAGGACATCGGGGTCCTTCGCAAGCTTGGAGCCCGCTTGCGACGCGGTCTTCTCGGAATATTCAGCGGCGAGCGCCGCCTCGCGATTTGTGGCCCCCGACAGCAAAGCGTCAACAAACCGCCGCTTCTTGTCGGTTAAAGCCATGGTTAACTTTTCCTGAAACGGGAAAAAATGTGTACGTGGGGTCGGTGGCGGTCTAGCTAGATGAGAATCCCTAGCTTTTGCCCCCCCTACCCCTTTTGAAGCACGTCACTGACGTACCTCATGAGTCGCCCTGCCGCCTCGCGAGGATCCGCTGACGCCTCAGCCACCCAGGCCGGCAGCCTCCTCGGCCTGCTTGACCGAGTCGTGGCAGGGCTTACAGAGCGGCTGCCAGTTGGCCTGATTCCAGAAGAGATCCTTGTCGCCTCGGTGCGCCACGATGTGGTCGACGACGCTGGCCGCTGCCGTTCGCCCCTGCCGGGCGCAGTAAGCGCACAGCGGGTTATCACGCAGGTACTGCTCTCGCGCCTTCTGCCACCGGTAGTCGTAGCCACGTTGGGAGCTGGTCATGCCGCTCCGCCAGCTGCCAGGTGTGACCACCTTGACCCGCGACCCTGCGCTCTCCTTGATGCGCGATCCGAGCGTCTTGAGCCTGGCCATTACTGCGTCACTCGGTTCAGCGCTTCGTCAGCTTTGTCGGCTGCTTGAGTCGCGGTGGTTGCTGCCTTCGACGCCTTGGTAGCGGCGCTCTCGGCTTTGCTGGTCAGCTCATCCAGGCGCTTGTCGCGCTCGGTCATGGCAGCGTCGTAAGCTTGGCGAATCTCGTCGACCTGGCGTGCCTGAGTGCTCGCCATGGCCCAATAAGCCGACTGCCAACCCAGTACAGCGCCACCTGCGATAAGCAGTATGGCGATGACCCATACCTCAGCCCGTCGCCACCAGCGTCTGGCTATGAATTCCAATGCGCATTTGTCCATCACTCGGCACCTCCAAGCTGAGCGCGAAGTCGTGAGATCTCCTCGCTTTGGGTGGTGACCTTGTCGGTCAGCTGCTCAACCTGCCTGGTCAAGGCGAGGATATTGCCCTCCAGGCGACCGACCGATATCGCCAGATCATTGCGCTCCTTGGCGAACTGATCAGCGCGGGCTTCTGCCAGCTTGCGGGCTTCGCGCTCGGAGTCGAGCAGTTCATTCAAGCGGCGGACGGTGCCGATATCGGCATTGTCCATGGCGCGGTCTGCGGCATCTTTCGAGAGGAACTTCCTCAACCACAGGAAGCCGCCAAGCAATACAGTGCCCGTTCCGCCCAGCCAGGTGGCTGTGCCTGGGCCGAGGTCGGTCGGGTCCATTCAATACTCCAAGGAAATAAGATCGAATCCTGTGTCAGCTACGATGCAGCATCCCGCCAGGCTTCAGCTCGTCGCGGATGACTTGGCGAATGATGTTGGCCAGACCATCGTCAACACCAAAACGCTCAGCGCTCAGCAACTGCTCGCCCAGCTTCGAATCGTGGATCAGCCCGGCCATTACCTCCAGCCCGCTCTCCAGGGTGGCGGTTGGGATCGAGGTGAGTGCGCCGATGCAGCTGGCCAGCGCGACATCAGCCTCGGCCCGGGCTGACACCTCAGTTCGAATGGAGGCTGATTCGATGGCTGCTTCGTTGATGTACATCTGGGCCTGGACCCGAGTCGTATCGAGGGCAGTGTCTGCCGAAGCGGCCGCCTTGCGGCAATCGCATGGCGAATCGATCCTGCTCGTCAGGTTGCTGATCGCCTTCCCCTGAGCTGTGATCATCCCGCCTTGAGAAGTAATCGTGCCGCCCTGACTCCGGACGGTGCTCGACAGCGCCGTGACCGCAGTGCTATCCGCCTTGGTTGATAACTGGGCCTGCAATCCGCCAACCTCGGCACGTAGGCTGGCGATGGTGGTTTGTATAGCATCAAGCTTGGCGAGGATCTGCCCGGACATCTGCATGCTCCAGAAACAAAAAAGGCCCGCCGGAATGGCGAGCCCTTGGATACGTGGAATGGCGGCCCCGTGCTATCGTCGCAACCCCTACCACCGCGACACAGGATGGAACCATGGCAAACTTCATCATCACCTTTGAGTTCAAGTCTGATGAAACTCGGAAAGCGCGATATGACTCGTTCGTAAAGAAAATAAACGAGCTCACTGAGTACAAGCACTGGGATGAAACCACATCGTTCTACTGCCTCCAGCTTGATACGACAGCGGAAGATCTGTGCTCAGCCCTGTACTACGGCAGTGAGTTCAATGCCAACAAGGACAAAATGGTGGTGATTGACGTGAGCAATCGGAAAAAGGCAGTGAAAGGGCAACTCGAATACCCTGCCCTGCTTGAGAAGTACCTAGGCTTCTGACGGGAAGCTGACACCTGTAGCCATCTGCGTCTCAATCTCCGAAACCCTGGACTCATATCGCGCCAGAACCTCTCGATTGAGCCGCAGCGCATCAGCTAGCTGTTTCTCTCGATCAACGGCTTCGGCATGAAGCCTTGTCAACTCGCCCAGCTTCGCTTCTTGCGCAATCACCGACTCCACAGCTTGGCGGTACGAGCTCTTCATGCTGATCTCCAAGAACAAAAAAGCCCCGGCGGACGCCTAGGCTCGGAAAGGGTGCGGAGGGCCGGCGCTTCCCGGCTTGTTGGTCTGGCTCGCTGGGTCACGTACCCCAGACTCTCATCGCGTAGCCGATCAGGGAGCGCACGGCTTTGATCGACGCCACTACCGACTTAGCCCAGCTGCCTGGGCAGGTCATCCGCAGAAGCGAAAAACCCCGACGCAATGGCCGGGGTTCGTCTGTGTCGCGTTGCTTGCAAGCTGGACACGCTGCTATGAAAACAGGTGTTTATCCGCGCGGAAAGCTTTTTATGCAGCCTCGCGCAATTGCTCCAGGGCGCAATCGATCCAGGCCACTCCAGTGTTGATCAGCTCGCGCGCCTTAGCTTCGCTCATCTTGTGCTCGCGGGCGACCCGCAGTGCCGGCCACTTAGCACCGAAGTACAGCCAGACGAAACCACCCATCTGCGGGTTGCGCTTGTTCAGCCTGGCTACAGCGCCGTCCACCGCAAGCGCTAGATCGTCCGTGATCACGTATTGCTTGAGCCCGCCTTCCGCTGGGGCGTGTTCCTTCATAAGCGCATACAGCGGGCAGACATACTGAGGCACGCCCCTGCCATCCATGAGCCACCAGCCCCATTGCTCGAGCATGTACGCGGTGTCACCAAGGGCCTTGTCTACGTAGGTTCGTTTCTTCATGTCCTTCCCCCTCAATCCCCGGTGTAATTGGTGCCGCCGGCGCCGCGCCGGTTGCTTCCCTGATATGTAGCCTCAGGCCCGGATGCCTGAGGGTTCTTCAACTGCTCGATCTGCCGGAGCGCTGCCCGAAGCCTCATGCTGAGCTGGGTCACCAGTTCATCCAGGGCCAGAGCCTCGCCGGTTGCAGCCGCCACAAAGCCCGAGGCGTTGCAGTGGTCACATGGCAGTTCGTGAAACACACCCTGAGTGACCGCTCTCCCACGGCACAAAGGGCATTTACCCAACTCGATCACGGCCTTCTTGAAGGATGGGCCGTGGATTTTGCTCATTGGCCCTCCGGTCGATCAGTGAGGGTTTCGTGCCACTGCCGGTAGCAGGGGGTCTTCCGGGCCCAATTACAGCGTCCCTCTGTGCGCCTCCAGAAACCGAGCTTGCTTCGGCTGCTGTTCGCTTCAGGCTCGCTCTCAAACCAATGCCAGTCACCCTCTTCGTCTTGAGCCAGCCAGGCAGCCCAAGCCGGCGCGTCATCCCAATGCGGAGTAGCCATCATTTCGAATCCTCGCTAATTACAAATGCGGTAAGGTCGCTCGACGCCACGCCTGCTGTGGCCTGCGGCGAATTCTGCGAATTTTCAAATAAGGTCTTGGTAAGGCGGTGAATGGCCACGAAGCCAGCCTCATCAAGCCACGCGTGCCACTTCTCCAGCGCAACCCGACGCTGCTGCATGGCTTGGGTGTGGATGTAGGTGCTGGCGATCTTGCCCAGCGTGTGATTTAGCAGCATCTCGCCGATGTGCCCGTCGATACCGAGGTCGGTCCAGGTGCTGCGAGACACCTTGCGCAGGTCGTGGCTGGTCCACTCGCCCTGCCCCAGGCGGGTGAACACGGCACTGGCCTGGGTCTCGCTCAGCGACAGGCCGCGACGGTTCGGGAACAGGTACACACCCTCGTAGCCCTGACCCTGCTGAATCGCCCGGTACCTCACCAGCAGCGCCTCGACCTGGGCAGTCAATGGCAGGCGGTGCTCGGTGCGGGTCTTGGTGTTCGCTGCCGGGATGAACCACTCGGCCGCTGCCAGCGAGATCTCACTCCAGCGCGCCATTCGGGTCTCACCGATCCGGGTGCCGTGGGCCAGCATCATCAGGGCCAGCATGGCGTCGCCCGGGGCCGTTTCGAAGGCCTGGGCCAACTGCTGCATCAGCTCGGGCAGTTGCACGTCGCGCAGGCGGGCTGCCTTGGGCAGGATCTTGGCCTTGGTGAAGTCGTTGAAGCGCATCCCTGCCATCGGGTTGCGGTCGATCAGGCCAAGCTGCTGGGCCTGGCGGAAAGCGGTCAGCAGCAGCGCGAACATCTGCCGCAGGTAGGATAGAGACACTTCGGCCTGGCACGGCCACATCAGCTGCCTGTCCAACGCGTCGGCAGTCACCTCGGCCAAGGCTAGGTCATCGAGCCGCGGCTTCAGGTGCTGGGCGATGGCGGACCGTGCGCCGGCCTTGCGCTTCGCCGACAACGATCGGTCGCGGGCCATGCGGTTACCGTACCAGTCGAGCAGTTGCCCTACGGTGGCCATGCCCGAGGCAATCGGCGCGGTGGCCGGGTCGCGCATCAGGCGCTGACGCAGCGCGGGCAGCTCGGCCAGCACGGCCGCCACGGTCAGGTCGGGCCAACGGGCGATCGGTACCCACTTCTTGCCTCGCACCAGGTGCCAGGTGCCACGCTCTCGGTTGCTCCAGAAGCGAAGGTACAGGCCCGGGTGTCTCGGGTCGCGCAAGTCGCGCACCGACTTGTCTGCGGCCTGCCGGCGCACCTCGGCCTCGCTCAGCTTCACTTCACGGGTCGCGCTCATGCAGCCACCGTGGCGGGCAGCAGCAGATAGGCGCGGATGGCCTCGACGGCGTCGATGTTCCCGCGGCACACGATGGCCAGGTAGTTCTCGTTCGTCAGCAGCTGCAGGAAGGCATCCTGACTGGGCGACACCGGGGCATCGAAGGGCGGCTTGGCCTTGAACTCGATGTACAGCCCGAAGTACCCACCACGCGCCATCGGAAGCACCAGGTCGGGCACGCCAGCTTTGACGCCCTGCCCCTTGAGCTTGGCAGCCACGGCCTTGATTCGGTGCCCGCCGTTCGGCACGTGGTAGATCAGCTTGTACGCCTGCGGGTAGCGCAACTGGAGCTCTTTCATTAGCGCGGCCTGCTCCTGCCCTTCCCTGTCGACGGGCTTGGCGCGAGCCGGTTTGGCCTTGAACGGGCGAGGGGCGGGAGCATTCATGCGACCAGAACCCCCTCGTTGATCAGCGCCGCCTGGGTGCGCATGACACCCTCGGCGTGGTACTGGCGGGCAGTGTCGCGATCCACAGCCTTGCTGCGCCCGTCGCAGGCGTCATGGCAAGCGCTGCAGCACCAGGCGCCTTGCATGTCGTGCGGTTTCTTTCCCACACCGCAGGTGCCGGCCAGGCGGTAGTGAGCGAGGACGGTGGTCTCGGGATTGCCGTTGCACACTCCAGGGATGCGCACCTGGCATTCCCGTCCGCGCGCGGCCTTGGTCAACTTCGTTTGACGCATAGATCAAGCTCCTAGCGGATGGGTTCAACGGCCTGCAAGGCGGGCGCGCATGGCCGCCAGGGCGTTGTTGCCGACCTCTGGCGTCCGACTACCGGAAACCTCGGCGGGAAGTGCCAGCGGCATCTTCTGCAGCGGTTCTGCGGCCATGATTCGGCGGACGGCGATGGTGTAGTTGCGCTCGAACAGCTTCGAGGAGGCATCGGATGGCAGTTTGTTGAGGTTCTCGAAGCCGCACTCCTTGGCCGCGTGCCACACAGCATCGTGGCTCCAGCTCCCCTGGCCAGCCATCGCAGGATGGGCGTTTCGAGTAGCTTCGCGAAATGCGGCCGCCAAGGTTGGGAGGCCAAGCATCTCCGGCGATGGTTGACACCACTCGATGAACTTGCCGGGCGCAGGAATGAACTCACGTTCTGACTGGCGGCAGCGCATCAGGCCGAACTGCAGTTGCTCGGGGGTGTTAATACCTGCCTCGAGGAACGCCGTCAGCCACTGTTGCTTGGCGGCCTTGTACGTGCTCATGTCCGGCCAGGCCTGTTTCCACGCGCTGAAGATGGTGCGCAGATCACGGAACAGCCGATTGATCACTGCAGCAGTTTTGCGATCGAGCTCGGCCTTGATCTCGGCGGGAAGCGTATCCCCAGCAGGAATGTACTGGCCGGTTTGAACTTTGGCCCAAAGGCCATGGGTGATGGTGGCTACCTGATTCATTGGTCATTCCCCCCGTTGAGCCATGACGTGTCGTCATCATCGAAAGTGCTCGATTGCTGCGCGCTCGGTTTTCCGGTGGCGGATCGAGCTGCCCGGGCCAAGTCCAATTTCACCCAGTTGACCAAGGCGGCGAGCCATTGCTTCTCGGTCTGCGCCAAGCCCTTCGCGTCGTGGTGCAGCACGAATCCGGCGATTGCGTTGGAGCCGAAGTTGTCCAGGGTGAGCCCCGAACGGAGTGCATACGCTTTTAGCAGGTCCTGATCCGGCACCCACTCCAGGAACATCTCGAATGGCTCGCGCAGAGAGTGAGTAGATTGGTTAACTGACGTATTGGGTGCAGCTGCTGCACCCCGTTCTGCGTTTTCCTGCACCCCGTTATGCTGTGAAGTGCACCCCGTGCGGTTTGCTGCACCCCGTTCTCTACGAGGTGCAGCAGATGCACCTCGCTTAAGTTGAAGGTCGTACACCGTGGGACGGCGATCACGGCGGTCGATGTAAGCAGCCGCGATAGCCTGGTTTCCAGCGACGATCCAGCCAGCCGCTTCCAGCTCGTCGAGCTTTAGGCGGATGGTGCGCTCGGACAGGCCGGTGTCCTCGGATAGCGTGGCAGCCGACGGGAAGGCGCCGCGGCCATCGCTGCCGGCATAGTTGGCTAGGCAGAGCAGGACGTGACGAGCCGCAGGGTTCTCTAGAGAGGACTTCGGAATAGCCAGGGCCCAGGTCATGGCTTGTACGCTCACAGCGAACCCCCAGCCTTTAATTCAGCAAGACGCGCAAGCCCTTTCGGGGTCACCAGAGGATCAAACGCGGCGCGCTCGATACCTGTTTCAGGGTCAGGTTTCAGGGCTGTCACCTTGTGCTTCATAAGCCCCGAGGTGATGCGAGGCTGATAAGCGATCCATCGCTTCGAGCCCTTGCGGCGGAAGATCCAGCGATTCTGCTCCAGCCAGTCGAACAACTTCGACGGGGCAACCTGCAGCTGCTTGGCCGCATCAGTGATGCAGATGGCCCCGCAAGCAGAAGCCAAACGCTTGATGGCCGCGACTTTCGGGGCTTGTTTCTGGATGACCTGCTGCAGCTGAAGGTTCTGCTCTGCTTGATCGGCAGCCAGTCGCAGCGCCTCAGCGAAGGTTTGGGGGATTCGGACCTGGGCAACTACCCTCGCCTCAAGATCCTGCCACCGGTCGATAATCCTGGCACGCAGTTGGGAGTTGTAACCGGATACCAGCACCAAGGTATCGCGCTGACTCAGCAGGAACTCTGGATAGGATTGGCCGTTTTGTGGATGGGTGTATGGGGTCTCCTCAGATTTGAGGACACCCTCTGCGACCAGGCGTCGTGCATCACGAAGCACGTTGTCATGGCTCTTGCCAGTGAGTTGCGCGATCTCGCGGGTAGACATGAACTGATGCGCCAGTTTTGGCGAATCGCCAACAGCTGACGCAACAAGCTTGGTATTGCTGGCATCGATTGCGGAGTGCATAATCGACCTCGATGTTTGTTGTAGAGAAGCCGCCCTGCCAGGCGGTTTTTTTTCGCCTGCCTTTCCAGTACTGGATGGATCCGCAGGTGTTTCAGTCATCTACTGGCGCAATGCCAGTCCTGTCACACTTCTGGCATTGCTCGGCAGACGGCTTTGCATCAGCCATGAGCTTTCCGTCTGAGAGAACTTGGAGCTGGTACTGGCGAGAGATCGGAACGAGCTCCCCCCACATGGTCACTGCGCTTGGCTGAATACCTAGCGCGTCGGCGAGCTTTTTCTTGCTGCCGAAATGGTTAGCAGCGTCACGCGTTTTCATTGCGCTTCCTCGATGGTGCGTTCGTGAATTTCAGCATGCTGAAAGAACATAGTCAATGCGGCCATTCTGTGAACTGCATACTTAAATTCAGTTAACTTAAACTCAGCGCATGGAACGACACGAACGAATAGCCAAAGCCATTGCGGTCAGCGGCATGAGAAAAGGCGAAGTTGCAGCCGCTTGCGGCGTCGCAAACTCAGCCGTAACCCAGTGGATTACAGGCGAAAGCAAAAGCATCAGGCCTGAGAACCTCTTCGCCCTCGCCAAAGCGACTGGGTTCCGAGCGGAGTGGCTGGCGATCGGCGAGGGTCCCGAAGTCGAGGAGACCAATGTCGAGGCCATACCGCAACCCAAGATGTCGTTTCGTTACCCCGTAATAAGCTGGGTGGCAGCCGGCTCATGGGCCGAAGCTGTTGAGCCATTTCCCCCGGGGTTCTCGGACCGCTACGAAGTGTCCGACTACGACTCGAAAGGCGTTGCATTTTGGCTTGAGGTCAAAGGTGACTCAATGACCTCGCCGGTAGGCACCAGCATCACCGAAGGAATGATGATCCTGGTTGATACTGAGGTGGAAGCGATCTCAGGAAAGCTAGTCGTTGCAAAGCTCGCTGACAGCAATGAAGCAACGTTCAAGAAGTTAGTTGAGGATGGCGGAAGGCGATTCTTGAAGCCGCTGAATCCTGCGTATCCAGTCGAGATGTGTGCGGAAGGTTGTCGCATTGTCGGCGTCGTTGTTCGTGCGATGATGAAGCTCTAACCTCTCCTCCCCGCGAAAAGCCTGGCCTAGAGCCGGGCTTTTTTTTGTCCTGGCAGGCTGTACCTGTGCCAATTGTTTACACGTATAGGTGGATTACGCATTGAGGAGACTTGAAAAAATACACGCGGCAAGATAACTGTATGCACATACAGTACAAGGAGTTCCAATGATGCTGCCCCTCGCATTCTCACATTCGCCCTCTCGCTCCTATGAGCGCCTCGGATATCGAATACAGCAGGCCATTTCATCGCCACATGTGCAAAAGCGTCAGTTCGTTGAGCTTACGCCCGCGCCAGAAGAGTCAAGGGCAGATTGGGCCAGGATTCTCGCTGACATCGAGGAAACGACGGGGATAAGGGTTGAGCGCTTGGAATCAGGTGTGATCCGAATCGGGTGGTGTGAATTCACTGAGATTTGATGCCACGGGCCCGCTTTGAGCGGGTCTTTTTTTGCTTGCTAATTTCAGCTTACTGAAAATATTTACTCAGCATGCTTGACCTTGGAATTTCAGCTTGCTTAAATCCCCTCAACGCCGATCACCTCGGCGGGCAGCTCCGGCAGCCACCGCTCTTTACACAACCAGACGTGACCACCTCGACGCACCCAGGCCATTACCTGGGTCGGGACAAGCTAAGTCGTCGACCACGCAGCCTCTGGATAGCTGCCGGACTCCCCTCATGGGAGGACGCCAAACCATGCAAGCCAGTCGGGAAGAACACCGAACACGAAATGTGTGACCCGGCCAGGTGGGGATAGCCGCGGCAACAAGCATGGAACGGAAATGAGATTTCACTGGCTGGCCTTGGCGACAGGGCCAGACGGGAAATCACCTGCATGAGCCGACCAAGCTCGCAACTGAAAAAGCTGAACGGTTCGACGGCAACCGAGCCGCAGTCCGTACTGGGCTGACACCCTTCCCCCCTATCACCACCAGGAGAAGTGCCAATGACCGTAAACATCAACAACCTGACGATAACCACTCCCGTAGCTACTTCCTCCACCAATCCTGTAGCACTGGAGCTCAGTGGCGCCGAGGCGATCGCTCAGCTCCCCAGTGTCGTCACTGTCCTGTCCGACGGATCAGTACAGTTTTCAGCCCCAACGAAAGGTGCTTCGAGCAAAAGCACACACCGCACCCGCTGCGAGTGGAAAGAGCCGGTGTACTGGGCTCTGGCAAGCGCGGCCGAACACATCAACATGCAGGAGATGACACTCACGAAGGTCAACTCCGCGCAGAAAGTGGTGATCTCGCAACTGCACGTGAAGGACGATGACAGCCCGCCAGTGAAGGTCTTCTGGAGCAAAGGCAACATCACCTTGGGCTTCCGCGAAACGTTTGACCAGGCCACGCCGATCAATACCACCCTGCTCAAAGGCGTGCCTCTGGGTTCGAAGTTCACCGTCACTATCCGCGTGCTCGCCTCGGGCGCTTTGACCGTGACCGCCAGTTGCAATGGCAAGGCCGGGTCGTCCGGCAGTCTCCACATGGACAGTTCCTGGCGCTCATCGCTGCTGAACTTCCACGGCGGCGTCTACAACCAGGTCGATTACACGGATGCCACTCCGGCTGAAGATGGGTCGATCTGCATTATCAGCAGCCTCTCGTTGACGCATCGCTGACCCATTACAGCCGGAAAGACGGCCCGATGCCCTGCTCCCCATCGCAGGCTGCATCGGTGATCCACATTGAACGCGAGTTGATCGCCGCGAATTGTGAGCCTGGGTAGCGTCTCGCCCTTTGGTGAGGCGTCCGGTCACCCGGTTTGCCCCGGAATGTGGATCACCGATGCAGTTTTCATCGATTTAAAGCGCATCACCGTTGACCATATGCAAATTAAGGCTCACCGCAGTAAAGATTAATCGACGTACACGCAGGCGAATCCGGGGCCCACCCGGCCAGACCAGATGCATGTGAGGTAGCGCTCACCGCCTGCACCCTTTCCCTTCACATCGACCGCATTAGGCAGGCGCCAGGCCACCTTTCACGGTGGGTTTGGTCACCCGCGCTTGGCGCCTGACCAATGCGGTTGCTGAGGACAATCATGGAAACGATCACTTGCGGCTCATGGATTGGCCAGCTCGGCAAGGCGCTGGCTCCGCGCGAGCTTGAAGCATTGCTTTGGGTGGCCCAGGGCCTCACCACTAAGGAAATCGCCCGCCAGATGGCGGTAAGCCCCGGCACCGTGGCCAACCGCATCGAGGCCGCGCTGTTCAAGCTGGAAGCCGGCCGCCGCATCGAAGCAGTCACCAAGGCCATGCGCCAGCAAATCATCAGCCCGCTATGCATCGCCCTCGCCGGCCTCATCGCTATGCATGCGGTGATCAATGACAGCGACCCCATGCGCCGCGACCGTCGCGCACCGGAGCGCCGCACCGCCCAAGTTCGAATCGTTCGCAAGGCAGAAGCCTTGGAACTCCATGCCTGACCAACAAGGACCAACTCATGAACGCAGCCATCCGCAACAGCCGTGTGCAATACCAGCAGGTGCAGCAGCAGGCAGAAGCCGCAGCCGCCCATTTCCGCAGCAATTCCCGCTTCTTTGTCCAGCCGGGCGCGAACAACAGCTGGGCAATCGTGGGCTCCGACGACAACCGACTGTACGGCCAGCGCCGGCGCTACTTCGACGCGGTGACCTACGCCGAGAGCCTGGAGCGCGCGGTGAACGCAAAGTCGGTACCGGTGCTGAAGGTCAGTCCGCCTGACGACGCCCGCACTCGCTGGGCGGCCTTGTGGGCACTGGTGCTGATCGTCATGGCCGGAGCTTTTTCGTCATGAGCCGAGGGGTAAACAAGGTCATCCTGGTTGGCATGCTCGGCCAGGATCCGGAGGTGCGCTATCTGCCAAACGGCCAGGCGGTGACCAACCTCAGCCTGGCTACCAGCGAGCAGTGGACCGACAAGCAGTCCGGCCAAAAGGTCGAGCGCACCGAGTGGCACCGGGTGGTGATGTTCGGGAAAGTGGCGGAGATCGCCGGCGAGTACGCCCGAAAGGGCTCCCAGATCTACATCGAGGGCAAGCTACAGACTCGCGAGTGGGAGAAGGACGGCATCAAGCGATACGCCACGGAGGTGCACGTCGACATGCGCGGCACCATGCAGTTGCTCGGCGGCAAACCGCAGGGTCAGCAGCCAGGCCAGGCCCCCGACCGGCAGCCCCGGCAACATCGCCCCGCGCCCCAACAGCAAAACCAGCAGGCCGCGCCGCCTGACCACGACAGCTTCGACGACGACATACCGTTCGCGCCGATGCATCACCTCGCCGGGGCTTAGCCATGAAGCGCAGGCAGAGGGTCTACCCCATCGCGTACTACCTAGGCCGCGACTGCCGCGACAACAACAAGTCACGCGACGCCCAGCCCTATGCCTTGATGACGGTCAACTGCGGTTGGTGGCTTGCTGGCTGGCACGACCGAGACATGGAGCTTTCAGCTTGAAACGCATCACCGCGCGCGTCCGGCACGGCCGGCGCCAGCAGCACATCAATCTGCCGCCCAGCGGCATCGTTCACCAGGAGACGCAGCAATGTCCAAGCCCACTGACACCACCGAGTTCCTGCAGGAGCTCAATGGCGGCGCCTTCGCCAGCCAGATTGGCCACGCCCTCTCCGAGGTAGCCGCGGGCGTCGTCGATCACGGCAAAACCGGAAAGATCACCATCACCTTGGACTTCAGCCAGATCGGCGACTCCCACCAGGTAAAGATCAAGCACAAGCTCGACTACAAGGTGCCTACCAAGCGCGGCACGCGCAGCGAGAACACAAGCCTCGACACGCCGATGTACGTCGGTACCGGCGGCAACATCTCTCTGTTCCCCGAAAAGCACGACCAGCTCTTCACCCGTGACGAAGCACCTGTACACCCACGCTCGTAACTCACTGCACCCACAAGGAAAAGCGAATGTCCCTCAGCAAAGAAGCTCTCGAACTGATTCAAGAAAATGCCGTCGCCGCCGCTGGCATTCAGCTGCCAGCCCTCGGCCAGGTGGCCGTCCTCCCGCAGAACTTCAATGTGGTTGACCTGGAGCGCTTCCAGGCCGGTCGCAACCGCTTCCGCGGCACCTTCGCCACTCACTCGCTGGCTGACTACAGCGCCTACGTCGTCGAGCGCGCCGCGCCAGCAGCGCGAGGCTTCATTGATCAGGACAACATGAGCTGCATCGTGCTGTTCAACATCGGCACCGCCGAAGATCCAGGCCATGCCGATGACCGCGCCGTACTGAGCCTAAAGGCTTCCGCGGCGTTCGCCGCCGTTCAGGCGGTGTGCGGTCAGAGCCTGGTGCAGAAGACCATGAGCGACTGGATCGAAGACTGGAACCAGCACCTGGCGGCCACCGATGAAAACGGCCAGACCATGACCATCGCCAAAGCGATTGCCGCGGTTCGCACCATCACCGTGAAGGCATCGTCCGAGAGCGACCACGCCGTCGGTGAGACCCGCGCCAGTCGCAGCACCATGGACCAGATCGAGGCCAGCAGCAAAGAAACTCTGCCGGCTTGGCTCGACTTCAAGGTCATCCCGTTCGAAGGCCTGGGCGAGCAAGTGATCCGCCTGCGTGTGTCCGTCATCACCGGCGGCTCGCAACCCGTGCTGAAGCTGCGCTGGATCGGCGAGGAAGCCCAGCGAGAGGCCATCGCTCAGGAGTTCAAAGCCGTTCTCGACGACAAGGTCGGCACCGCTGCAAAGCTGTCCTTGGGCACGTTCGACGCGAAGTGATAAAACCTCTGCGCACGAAATCACGGTGTCACCGGCTGTGGCGCGGAGGCTTCAGCAGTTCAGCGCGGCACAAGCGCTTCGTCTTGGCCGCGAGCAAGCCTTACTCGGGGTCGATCACGAATAGGCAGTTGTTATTGCTGTCCATGACCATTGCGCTACCCGAACCGGTCTCGACTATCGCCCCCACATAATTGCCCTTCAGGTCATAGAACTCGTCACCGTCAACACGGTAGAGAAGATCTGGGCCTGAGAACGATCGCACGAACTCGTCTTCGTCAATTCTGCCAATCGGCAACTGTCCGGGAATGCGCCCCTTAAACACGTTATACCGCCCCTTGCTGAAATCGGTAGCCACAAGAACCTCCTTAGCTCGGCACATTGCCGGTGACTTCTAATACCGCATCCAAGTCAGCTAAGCCAGTCCGACCATTAACTCGAACAACCATGCCGCATCCGGCCACGGAGGGCGGCGCATGCATGGAGTACCGCAATGCAAGTCGAGACCTCGACAGTCACCAAGCTGCTGATCACCGGCGCCGAAGGCCTTGACCCGATCAGCGTCTACCTCGAAGACTTCGAGCCCTGCAAAGGCAAGATCACCGTCAGTTGCTACGACAAGACCTGGCACGCCTACTGGGGTGGCATGTGGGATGGTCTGAACATCGGCCAGTTCTTCTGCAAGCTGCACGACGCCTACATCATCGGCTACTTCGACCGAGCCCTGAGCTCTCGCCGGTTCAGTGCTGAAGCGCTGGCCGACAAAGCGCGGAAGGTGATCGTGCAAATGCGGCGTGATCGGGATCTGGACGCAGAAGACGCCCGGAGCCTGATCGACGAGGCCGAGGATGTTCGCCACACCAGCTCGCTAGATGAGTGCGGCGGCGCCCACCGCGAGTTCATGCATCGCGTGTTCGGTGACGACTGGTGGAACCTGCCGGCCGATGCCATGGAGCGAAACCCTGACTGGGACTACCTCTGCCGCATCATCGCGGCAGTTCAGCAGGCCTTGGCGAAACAGTACCCCGTCGCCGCATGATCCCGCGCTGCCCGCCAGCGCCTTCCCCTATTCAACGATAACGCCTCCCCGGCGAGGATCGCCCATGAACATCTATCGCCACACATTCACCGCGGTCTGCCCGAACGACGCCGAGGTGATCGTCTACAGCCTGGAGATCCGTAGCCCGCAGATGATCCTCGTCGAGCACATCAAGACGGCCATCGCGCTCATCAAAAAAGGCTATCAGGAGCAGATCGCCGACGAGCTAGCCGAGCGCTTCGACGGTGACTTGGTGATCAAGGCACTGCACCAGGGCGTCGAGATCGAATCGGTGAGGCTGAGCGGATGATCCATTACCACGGCACGCCCATCGGCGGATCACGGCAGGACGCGGCGCGGTTGCTTGCCGGCAGGCACGCCTTGGTGCCATTCCCTCGACAGGATGACATGGGCATCGTCGCCGAGGCCTGCCAATCCTTCGTCTTCGACAACGGCGCGTTCACAGTCTGGAAGAAGGGCGGCCAGGTCGACGTGCACGGCTACACCCGCTGGGTGGATGACTGGCACCGGCACCCCGGCTTCGACTGGGCATTGATCCCTGATGTTATTGATGGGGACGAAGACACCAACGATAGGCTGCTCGAGCAATGGCCTGGCCAACTGCCCGGGGTGCCGGTCTGGCACATGCATGAGTCGATAGAGCGCCTGCAGCGCTTGGCCAAGGCCTGGCGCATGGTTGCCCTAGGCAGTTCCGGACAATGGCGCTCATCGGGCACAGCCGCGTGGTGGAAGCGCATGGGCGCCGCAATGGACGCCATTTGCGATGACCAAGGCCGGCCACTCTGTCGCCTGCACGGGCTGCGAATGCTTGATCCAGCAATCTTCCAAGGCCTGCCGCTGGCATCGGCTGACAGCACGAACGCCGCGGTGAACGGCGGCAGCATCAGCCGGTTCGGCATGTACACCCCGCCATCGGCTGGGCAGCGCGCCAGCGTGATCGCAGACCGAATCGAGGCTCACAATAGCGCGCCGATCTGGCAGCGAAATTCCCAGGCGGAAATGGCGTTGTAAGCCCACGCCTCGCGGGCCTCGATCATTCCCGCAGAGCGTCGTTAAGCACTCAACGGATATCCATCGTGGTCTTTGCAACTACCACGTCAGAATCGTCGAACCAGACAACGCACCACTTCGTTTGGTCCATGAAGTAGAAGCTCTTTTGTCTTTCGGGCCTACCCATGAGTCCGCGCTTCCCCCAACCTCCAAGCGCTTCTTCGCCAACAATTTCCGTAACCTCATCAAGAGTCATGCCGACCTTGATCATGCTGTCACTCAAGTTGTAACGCACCAGCTTCTCCTTAATACGGCTCCATGCCGTGTCACACGAATAACCCACTTCAACGAATCACGCCACCCCGGCGAGGGCGGCGCCTGCACGCAAGGACAACGACATGACCGAACAACAGCACGACGAAAGCAAGCTCGAGCGGGTCATCCGCAAGATCAAGCGCTGCCTGGCCCTCTCCAAAAGCTCGAATGAGAACGAGGCAGCTACGGCCATGCGCCAAGCCCAGTCGCTGATGCGCGAGTATCGCCTCACTGAAATGGACGTGCGACTCAGTGGTGTTGGAGAGGTGGAGTCGGAAAAGAGCAGGGCCAACCGGAGACCGACATGGGACCGTCACCTCGGCGCCATTATCGCTGAGGCCTTCGGGGTACGGCCACTGTCCCGTAGGCACTGGTGCGACGCCACTAGCCGTGTAGTCGAACGTGCAATATTCGTTGGTGTAACCCCGGCACCGCAGATCGCGATGTACGCCTACGAAACACTGCTGAACCAGTTGACCATTGCACGGCGCGCCTATGTATCGCAGGTTCGCACCGGCAAGCGTAGGAGCGCCTACTCACCGGATACCGCTGGGGATCACTTTGCGCTGGCCTGGGTTTCGGCAGTCCACGGCAAGATTCACGAGCTGGTCCCGCGGGGTGAAGAGGATCCTGCAATCAGCCAGCACTCCAACGGGCGGGATCTGGTAGCAGTTGAATCGCATGACAAAGCGTTGATCGAGCAGTTCTTGGCAGATCGCGAGATCGGAAAAGCCCGAAAGGTTAGAGAACTTGACCTCGATCTGAATGCACAAATCGCCGGCCTGCTGGCCGGTCAGCGCGTTGAACTGAATCCCGGCCTGGCTACAGGCGGGGAAGCCCAGCTCCAACTGGCCAGAGCATGAGGATTACATGACCACAGCAATCGACCTGTTTGCCGGCCTCGGCGGATGGAGCACCGGCGCGCGCGCCGCGGGCGTCCAGGTTCTCTGGGCGGCAAACCACTGGCCGGTGGCCGTTGAATGGCACAGCGCCAACCACCCCGGCACGCAGCACGTCTGCCAAGATCTGCACCAGGCGCGCTGGGAGCAGGTACCGGCGCACGACATCCTACTCGCCTCGCCCTGCTGCCAGGGCCACGCCAAAGCACGCGGCAAGAAGTCGGGTAACCCTGAGCATGACGCATCGCGCTCGACGGCCTGGGCCCCGGTATCGGCGCTGGAGTTTCACCGGCCGGAGGCGGCAGTGATTGAGAACGTGCCGGAGTTCACCGACTGGGTGCTGTACCCGGCTTGGCTGCAGGCTGTACAGGCGCTTGGGTATCAGGCCGCGCCGCACATTGTGGACTGCGCCGACCTTGGCGTGCCGCAGCACAGGGTGCGCCTGTTCATGGTGCTGACGCGCAGCAAGGCCCCGCTGATGTTGCAACTGGCGCAGGAACGACATGTACCAGCCGCCAGCTTCCTCGACTTCGAAGCCGGGCGCTGGTCGCAGATCGAAAAGCCAGGCCGGGCCCAGGCCACGCTTGACCGGGTGAGCAACGGGCGCCAGCGCTTTGGCGACCGATTCATCATGCCCTACTACGGCAAGGGTTCTGGCACCACCGGCCGCGACATCAATCGGCCAATCGGCACCATCACCACCCTGGACCGCTGGGCACTGGTCGACGGTTGCCGCATGCGGATGCTCAGCGCCAGCGAGGCCCTGGCCGCCATGTCGTTCCCTGCCGACACCCTGCGCCCGAACAGCCACCGGCTGACCATGCACATGGCCGGCAACACGGGGTACCACCGCTGGCTGGCCAGCGCGTAATCGAAGCCCTTTTGAAAGCCGCTTGAGCCGATCACAGCAGCCAAATACGCAAGAGCCAGTAGAGAGCTCGCAGAAAGGCAGCAATGAAATTGAAAAGGTTGGTGAGTCGATTCATGGCGTGACGCCTCTGATATGGAAGAGCGCCAATCTTCTTGTCACGACACTTTTCATAGCGACGGGTGAAAGCTGTAGGAAGCGTTCCTACAGGGAAAAACTCTCTCGCAGCCCCTACCCCCTTGACAGCCATTTCGGTCCTGATGACCGTGAGGTATCCCCATGCCCACAGAAAACCGATCCGGCAGTACTGAAATAGCCAAATGCGAAAGCGCCATTCCCAGCTATCAGGCAATCCCCCCAGGTGGCAATGCAAGACGCTCAATCCTCCGACCTAGCATCCGCGATTAGGGATTTGCTCGGGATTATTGCGGTAAAGCTACCGGTGAAACTGTGCCTTAGCTCCCTCGGCATCTCAAAAGAGAAATGGACAAGCCACGAGCCATCACCAAGTTCGAGCGTATCCGTGCGGTACCGCTCCACTTGAGCTTCATCAATACCCACTTCCTCGGCGACTTCTTGATTTGTCGGCACGGGATCCATTGGTTTACGTCTCCTTGCTGTGGATCGGGGTTTAATGAGCTCAAGCGTGCAAAGCGTTTCCAGCAGGATTACGTCCCTCGCCCTGGCGAAACAACAGAGGATAGTCGGCTGGTTAGCCGGAGCACTGTTGTACTCCCTCTAGACTCAGGAAACTTTTATTCGCACTGCGAGCGCGAAGACACGGCACCAACCGCACGATTCAAAACTGCGATTGTCCCGGGGGTTTGGTAAGGATCAATCCACTGCCAGCTATTGCTGGCCAAAAGACCGCCTATAGCGATCAACCTCAGGTTTTCCGGATCCAAACCTAGTTGGTCTGCTGCAGCAAGCACTGAAAGCAATGCTTGCTCCAATTGAATTTCCAATTCGTTAACTGAAGACATGGGTCTGTCCTCCAAACGTTTCAGCCCTCACCTACCACTTACGGCGGCTGATCTCGGTTTGGTAGCAGGGTTTCCATAAGCCAAGCGACGAGCGCGTCCAACGCCCCAAGCCAAAGCCCTAGTCATCGACTCGCCAGGCCTGGAGTTGAAGGCTTCTTCGTGCAGCACAGTACCAGATGGCGCATAGACACCTATGAACATCTGCGTGCTACCAGTGCGAGATAACCTGACTTGCACATCGATCTGAGTGCCATCATCAAGAATCTCGTCATGGGTTCGATGGTGAAGGCTGAGGTCTGCCCAATCCCAAAACAGTTGTCCTCGATTTCTCATAATTCCTCCTGAAACTTCGGTGCGTTCTCCTTGGTAGTAGAAATCAAAAATAGCGAACCTATCCCGCTAGACAACCACATTTTGCGTATCTGAGTACTAAATCTGACAACCGGCTAAAACTTATACATTTTTCCTATCCTGTATAGCTTTCGTAGGAGCTTCTACAACTCTTCACTGATAGTCATAGCGAATTTCATCCACTCCTCGAAGCTTTTGAGCTGATTTGCAAGCTCCTCCTCCCAAGAGAGGCTACCTGATGAGCTGTATGCCACTCGGTTCATCAATGAAGAAGTCGACCTATCGAGTTCTCTGAGGAGCTGGTACGCACGGTATCTCTGGTCGGAATCAAGCATTTCTTTTCTCTCACAGCTCTCCGAACTCTCACAGCCCCACTACCGGTTAGCGGGGCTAGCTGGCCGTATGCCATGTAGACAATCCACACCCAATTTCATTCCCGATGAAAGCTGAAAAACAACGGCTTTAAGGAGAAACCATGCCGGCAAAAATCAAGCTCATCCAATCTGTGGCCGTCGAGCGCGACGAGAACGGGTGGTGGCACCATCCCGGAATTCCCGACTTTTGCGGTATTGAAGACCCGGCCCCGTACAAGGCCTGGACCGCCGAGCAAGGCCTGGAACTGAAAACCTGGGACATGGATGCAGACCTGGACTACCACCCCTACTTCGACGGCGAGGCCCACTGCAACGGATGGGAACCAGAGTCGCCTGGGCCTGAGTGGTTCCTGATGGGCATCTTCGACACAGAGGACGGCCCGCATGTGCAGTGGGCGCGGCGTAAGACGCCAGAGCAGTGCGGCGCCTGCGGCGGCTGCAGCAATGGCTGCCAACTCGATAAAGACAGCCCGGTGGCGCAGCCATGACCCGCCTTGCCCTCTGCCTCCTGCTGCTGGCCACCGGCGCCAGCGCAACCGAGAACGTCATCGACGTGCAGCACGACAGCCAGCGCGGCGTCACCTGCTACCTGCTGAACGGGGTCGGCATCAGTTGCATCCCCGACAGCCAGCTCCAGGCCGGCAACGAGCGCCAACTCTCCCCGCACGAAACCCAACCCGAACCTACACCCGCTCTAGCGCCTGGGCGCTGGATAGATGAGAGGTATCAGCTGTGAGCAAGTATCGCAAAGGCCAGCTTTACACCCGTCGCATGCGCCCGTCTGACGATAGCGACAGTTGGCGCCTGGCAATGCGCCTGGCGTTCTACACAACCATGCTGCGCAGCGGCGATTACAAGAGTGCATACGTGCTCTGCCGCCACGGAGTGAAAGGCGTAATGGAGGTTGGCCGGAGCCGCAAGGACCTGACCTCCACGCTGTTCATGTCCGGTTGCCGCAATTTCAAAGATATCCAGCGAAAGAGCAAGTTCGGCAACATCGAGCGCTCTAGGGCCGCCAAGGCCAAGCAGGTTGCGTCATGACCGACCTGATCGAAGTGGAGACGGCAGACCTGGTCGGCGAGCAACTGGCCTGGGCGGTGGGCAAGGCTGAGGGCCTGGAGGTTCTCCTTGCGCCTCCAATCTACGGCAACCCGTGGCGGGTGTTCGTCCGCTACACCGGCGAGGTCACCGTGCGCGATATCCGGTATGCCCCGCACGAAAACTGGGCTGTTGGTGGGCCGCTGCTCCCCAAACACCGCATCGGATTCGGGCTTTATCCGAATGCCTATTTTGCCTGCACCGGGGTGAATGACAACGCAGGTGACGCAAGCGGACCGACTCATCTGGTCGCCGCCTGTCGCGCCGTCGTCGCAGCCAAGCTCGGCGGTACCGTCCAGGTACCGAAGGAGCTGATGCCGTGAGTGCCGCGACCAAAGTGCTCGATCCCTGTAGCGCCAGCCGCATGATGTGGTTCGACAAGCAGGACCAACGCGCCCTGTTCGGTGACATCCGCGACGAGGAGCACCTGCTCTGCGATGGCCGGGTGTTAAAGATTGAGCCCGATGTGCTGATGGACTTTCGCCGACTGCCATTCGAGTCCTCCACCTTCCGCCTGGTCGTATTCGACCCGCCTCACCTAACCCGGGCCGGCGTGGACAGCTGGATGCGTGCTAAGTACGGAGTGCTCACCAGCGACTGGCGGGAGGACATCCGCCAGGGCTTTGCCGAGTGCTTCCGCGTGCTGGAGCCGGAGGGAATCCTGATCTTCAAATGGAACGAAACCCAGGTGATGGTCAGCGAGCTGCTGGCCCTGACCGAAGAGAAACCCCTGTTTGGCCACAAGTCCGGTAAACGCGAAAAGACGCACTGGATCACCTTCATGAAACGCTTCGCCGCCTAACCCCCTTCCCTACAACTCAAGCCCGCCGACGGGTCGTCCAGAAGTGCGTCGCGGCTAGCAACACCCCAGGTATAGCCATGCCCAGGCCGCTGTAGATGAATGCAGGCTGATCTGACAGCAGTCCTCCCATAACGAACCCGATGCCCGTGGGTATGAGCGTGACCGCTAAGTAGCCAAACGGCTTTCTGGCTTCCTTTGCCATTTCAATGCTCCTTGTTTTGGGGGCACTATTTAAACATGCGTGCCCGCCCCTGTGTGCGGGCGAGGAACCTCTATGTCTGAACGCAAAACGATGTGCATCTACCACGGCAACTGCGCTGACGGCTTCGGCGGCGCCTGGGTCGTCCGTAAGGCCTTGGGCGACCAGGTTGAGTTCGTTGCCGGCGTGCACGGCCAGGAACCGCCTGACGTTGAAGGCAAGGACGTCATCATTGTGGACTTCAGCTACAAGTACGAAGTGATGGCCAGGCTGAGCTGGAAGGCTCACAGCATCATCATTCTGGATCATCACAAGTCGGCGGCCGAGGACCTGGGTAAGTTCCCGCCCTTCCACGCTGGCGTTCGGCACGATGGCCGGCACGCCGACGGCACGGTCGCGCTGGGCTGGGAAAGCGCGCACATCTTCATGAATTCGCAGAACTCCCCGGCTATCGCCTGCTGCTTCGACATGAACCGCAGCGGCGCCATGCTGGCCTGGGACCACTTCTTCCCCGGGCAGGAGCCGCCAATGCTACTGCGCCACATCGAGGACAGGGACCTGTGGCTGTTCCAGTTGGATGGGACCCGCGAGATTCAGGCCAACCTATTTAGCTATCCCTACGACTTCGAAGTCTGGGACACGCTCATGGCGACTGATGTGCAGACCCTCCGCGCGGACGGCGCCGCGATTGAGCGAAAGCACCAGAAGGACGTTGCCGAGCTGGTGGCTGTGACCAAGCGCCGCCTGGTCATCGCCGGTCACGATGTGCCGGTGGCCAGCCTGCCCTACACGCTCACCAGCGACGCCGGCCACCTGATGTCGCAAGGCGAGCCGTTCGCAGCCTGCTACTGGGATACACCGGAAGGCCGAGTCTTCAGCCTGCGCAGCAATGATGATGGCCTAGACGTCTCGGAAATCGCTAAGCAGTACGGCGGTGGTGGCCACCTCAATGCCTCAGGTTTCCGAGTGCCATTTGGCCACGAACTGACCAAGTAACTCCCCCTCCTTCAACAAACCCCGGCGGCAACGGCTGCCGGGCGAGGATGACCTATGTCTGCAATAAACCGATTCCACGAAGTCGCCAATGATGCACTGGTAAAAATCAGCAACCACCTGACGGCCGAAGCCAAGCTGTCACTAGTGATCTACACCCCGGGTGAGCCAGAGCAAGACATCCTCCTCAAGGGACCCGGCGTCGATACAGACGAGGTCTTGAACACCATACGCCGGCGGGGCGGCCTTAGCCTTGATGGTGACAACGCCTACAAGCGCGGGATATGCGATGTAGCCGTAGGCGCCATGGCTGCCGGGAAACAGAGCATCAACCAGCCGCCCGAGGGGCATTGGGGTCAGCGGTTCTGGGATATCGGCCGGGCTGAGAGGGCACTGCAGGAAGAGCTGATTCAGGCGCTCCGACTGGTCCGCAAAGAACTGGACGCCTGCCAGCGGGTGATCCACTACGCCGGTGGCTTCGATCCGGCTTACGTCGATGATGCCCAAGTCGCTCTCAAGGCTACTGACGCAGTATTGGCCAAAGCCCCTCTCTGACCACCTACCTGCCGCCACAGGCGGCGTGGAGACCATCATGCAAGACGAAGAACGCCAGCCGGTGGCCTATGTATCCGACAAGGTACCGGAAGAGAAGATGGCCGAACTGGTCGGAACGACTAAGCGGGCGTTGGAAGGCAAACGCAGCCGTGGCGTGATCCCTGAGGGGGTTTGGAAAAAGATCGACGGCCGGATTTTTTACAGCATCAGGAGATACGAAGCGTGGCTGGAAGGAAGCTGGGGTTACCCACTGGAGTCGAGTTCATCGGCAAATCAATCCGGATCCGTTTTACTTGCAACGGTGAGCGTCGGTCCGAAACTCTCTCGTATCCCCAAACAGCCAAGGGGATCAAAGCGGCAGCCGATCTACGCGCTCAAGTAATCAGCCTGGCCAACCACGGCGTGTTAGACGAAAAGCGGTACGCCGAGCTATTTCCGGCATCCAGCTATACGGCGCCAGCCTACGAGCTGATGTTTGGCGAGTACGCTCAAACCTGGCTGAACAGCCTGGAAGTGGTGCACGACACGCGGGTCAATTACAAGGGGTTGATGAACAACTACTGGATGCCACATCTGGCGACGCTGCCTATCAAGGCGGTCACGCCGATGGCGCTGAGGGAGGTAGTCGCGAAGACCGAGTGGAAGAGCTCGACAGTCAAACGCGCCGCTATTGCCAGGGTCAAGGCGATGTTCAGGGCGGCGGTGTATGACGAGGTGGTAGAAAGGAACCCGGCGGCATCGATCCAGCTGCCGCAGAAGAACAAGAAGCAGATCGACCCCTTCACCGTTGAAGAGGCGGAAGCATTGATTGAGTGGATGTATGGGAACTTTTCCCAGTGCAACCAGGTGTTCGCAGCATTCTATGAGTTCGCCTTTTACACCGGCATGCGCACGGGCGAGGTAATGGCGCTGCGCTGGGACGAGATCGATTTCGAGAAGAAGACGGCCCACGTCTGTCGGATCGTGGTCGAGAAGCAGGTGATTGAGCGGACCAAGACCAAATACACCCGGACCGTGATGCTGAACAGTCGTGCCTTGGGCGCGCTGGCCAGGGCAAAGGAGATCGCGCACTACCGATCGAAGCAGAAGCGGCGGGTTTCAACCGAATCGCCATTCATCTTCCAACCATCGGGATCGTCGCCACACATCACCGTGCCCGAAACCGCAGGCAAGCACTTCAACCAGGCGGTCGAAGCGAAGGGATTCAAACACCGGCCGCAGTACAATTGCCGGCATACATATGCCACGATGTGCCTCATGTCAGGGATGAATCCAGCTTTTATCGCGGGGCAGCTTGGGCACTCGGTTCAGGTTCTCCTTTCCACCTATGCCAAGTGGCTGAACTCTGCTAACGATTGGGCCGAGTTGGCGAAGCTTGAAATGCAGCTGATTGGTACAAAATTGGTACAGGATTAAATTTCGTTCACGTAGCGCCCTTTAGTCATAAGGCATTCGACAGCAATTCAGCCATACTCCAGAATGCAGCGGTTTTTGGGGGAAAACCCTTGCACAGCCAACGACATACCAACCTTTAGTGAGCCTCAACGTGAAAACATCCCTGTCTATCCTCAGCCTGCTGCTGTTGCTCACAGGTACCGCGACCCTCCCGTCGACTGCTGCTGCACAACCCCCGACCCAGGTGCAACGCGACCCGGCCAAATTGCACCTGGCCTCTGGCAGCGCGCTGCTGATCGACCTGAATACCAACCGGGAACTGTATTCGAGCCATGCCGATCGCGTGGTCCCTATCGCTTCGGTCACCAAACTGATGACGGCGATGGTGGTGCTGGACGCCAAGCTGCCGATGAACGAAATGCTCACCATGACCATCGCCAACAACCCGGAGATGAAAGGCGTGTATTCGCGCGTGCGCCTAGGCAGCCAACTGGACCGCCATGAAACGTTGCTGATCACGTTGATGTCTTCGGAGAACCGCGCCGCCAACACCCTGGCCAACCATTACCCGGGCGGTTACCCGGCGTTCATCAAGGCCATGAATGCCAAGGCGCGTAGCCTGGGCATGGCGCACACCCGCTATGTCGAGCCGACTGGCCTGTCGACGCTGAACGTGTCCACTGCCCGCGACCTGTCCAAGCTGCTGATGGCGTCGCGCAAGTATCCGATGCTGAGCGAGCTGTCGACCACCCGCGAGAAGACCGTGGCGTTCCGCAAGCCTAATTACACCCTGGGCTTCCGTAACACCGACCACCTGGTGAACAAGAGCAACTGGGACATCAAGCTGACCAAGACCGGCTTCACCAATGAAGCTGGCCATTGCCTGGTGCTGCTGACCCGAATGGACAACCGCCCGGTGGCCATGGTGATCCTCGATGCGTTCGGCAAATACACCCACTTCGCCGATGCCAGCCGCATGCGTCAGTGGCTGGAAACCGGGGCAGCCAAGCCAGCGCCGGCAGTGGCCATGCAGTACAAGGCCGATCGGCAGGTCAAGGGCCGCCTGGCGTCCGAGTAACCGCCATAACCCAAGGCTGCACGGCCTGCTAGGCCGTGCCGCTGACCATGCCGCCCGCGCTGCTGCCACCCTCTTGCTGCAGCAGCTCCAGCAACTGCGCCGTGGCAGCCATGATCTGCCCGTTGAGGGTGGCGATGCTTGCCTGCTTGGCGCCCACAGCAGCCGCCTTGGCAGTTTCGTCCATCTTGCTGTTCTGCAGCGCGGCCAGCTGCTTCTGCTCCTCGACCAGTTGCTTTTGCAGGTCCTTGATCAGCTGACGCAGCTCCTTCACGGCGTCCGAGTCGCCGTTGTCAGCCTCCGTGGATTGCGCCTGCCCAGCCCCGGCAATCTTCATGCTGTCGCTACTGATGCTCAAGGGTCCCAGTGCCTCACCGGCCTCTTGTGCCTGCGCGCGTTCGGTGGCTGCATTGGCACTCAGCGTCTGCGCCGAGACGCCGTTGATCATCAGGTTGCTTGCCGTTATCCTGCTCATGTCGATTCCCTGCCTGAAAGATAGGTCCTTACCGTAACCCCCCTATCGGCCGCCCCATGCAGTTCTTTAGCCCGCTTAAATTCCCCCCTGCCTGGCTCGTTCCAAGAAATGTACTTGCGCAGGAGCCGGAGCCCCGGCGGGCGTCCACATTCGACCATTCAGGGAATCGCAGCCATGAGCCAGTCCTCACACCAGGAAACAATCAAAGATCTGATCGGCGTGGGCTTCGGCCCTTCCAACCTGGCCTTGGCCATCGCCCTGGAAGAACTCGCTCAGTCCCAGGGCCACGCCCTGGACGCGCTGTTCATCGACAAGCAGAAAGACTACCGCTGGCACGGCGAAACCCTGGCCACCCAGAGCGAGCTGCAGATTTCGTTCCTCAAGGACTTGGTTTCCCTGCGCAACCCGACCAGCCCCTACAGCTTCGTCAACTACCTGCACCAGAAGCAGCGCCTGGCCGACTTCATCAACCTCGGCACCTTCTACCCCTGCCGCCTGGAGTACAACGACTACCTGCGCTGGGCCGCAGAGCACTTCGCCACCCAGGCGGTGTATGGCGAGGAAGTGGTGCGCATCGAACCCGAGGTGAATGCCGGCCGGGTCGAACACCTGCGCCTGGTATCGCGTGACCAGCAGGGCCGCGAATACAGCCGCCGCACCCGCTCGGTGGTGGTCGGCAGCGGCGGCACGCCGAAAATCCCGGAAAAATTCGGCGCGTTCAAGGACGACCCGCGCGTCTTCCACCACTCCCAATACCTGAGCAGCCTGAACAAGCTGCCGTGCACCGAAGGCAAGCCGATGCGCATCGCGGTGATCGGCTCCGGCCAGAGCGCCGCCGAGGCGTTCATCGACCTCAACGACAGCTACCCGTCGGTCAAGGTCGACATGATTCTGCGTGGCTCGGCCCTCAAACCGGCCGACGACAGCCCGTTCGTCAACGAGATCTTCTCGCCGGGCTACACCGACCTGGTCTACAACGAGCCGGCCGATCAACGCAGCAAGCTGTTGGGCGAGTACCACAACACCAACTACTCGGTGGTCGACCTGAACTTGATCGAGCGCATCTACGGCATCCTCTATCGCCAGAAGGTCGCGCACCAGTTCCGCCACAACGTGCTGTGCCGACGCCAGGTAGAAGCGGTGGTGGCCACCCGTGAAGGCCTGGAACTGACCCTGCGCGACCTGGCCACCGGTCAGCAGCAGACCCACCGCTATGACGCGGTGATCCTGGCCACCGGCTACGAGCGTCGCTCGCACCGAGACCTGCTGGCGCCGCTGGCGGGCTTCCTGGACGACTTCAGCGTCGACCGCAACTATCGGGTCCTGGCCAGCCCAGACCTGCAGGCCTCGGTTTACCTGCAAGGCTTCTGCGAAAACAGCCACGGCCTGAGCGATACCTTGCTCTCGGTGCTGCCCTCCCGCGCGGCCGAAATCGGCCAGTCGCTGTACCAGGACCTGTCGCGCCTGAACGGCCGTTCGCAGCCGGCTGTCGCCTTGACCCGCGCCTGATTGCCCGCCTCTTCAAGCCGGCCTGACGCCTCGCGCGAAGGCCGGCTTACGCCTTCTGAAACATTTGCTTGCATTTAAAACGGCAGGATTTCCATTCTCATTCGTCTTTATAGGTGCAGCCCTCTAGGTTGGGCATAAGCTCGACTACACATTTCAGAAGACGATCAGATGGCCAAATCACCGAAAAAATCCAAATCCAAGCTGTGGTTCCTGGTCCACAGCTGGCTCGCCCTACCGATCTGGTTCTTTGTGCTGATCGTCTGTTTTACCGGCATGCTCGCCGTGGTCAGCCAGGAAATCGTCTGGCTGGCCAACCCGGACGTGCGCGCCAGCAAGCCTGACGGCGATGCCGAACGCTTGAGTTATCAGCAGGTGCTCGACGCTTTGCACAAGGCCGAGCCGGACATGGCCGTGGAGTCGCTCAGGCAGCCGGATGGTTCGCACTTCGCGCTGACCGCCGATGTGACCTTCCCTGACGGCACCAGCCCAACGCTCTACGTCAACCCCTACACCGGGGCCATCCAGGGCAAGAGCCCGGACTTCAACTTCGAAGGCTTCACCCGCGCCTTGCATGGCTGGTGGCTGGTGCCCTTCACCAATGGTTTCAGTTGGGGTTGGTACCTCGTCTCGATCCTCGGCCTGCCGATGCTGGCCTCGCTGGTCACAGGCCTGGTGGTCTACAAGAAATTCTGGAAGGGCTTCTTCAAGCCAGTGCGCACCGGCCATGGTTCGCGTATCTTCTGGGGCGACCTGCACCGGCTGGCCGGGGTCTGGTCGATCTGGTTCATTGCGGTCATTTCCATTACCGGCACCTGGTTCCTGATCCAGGCGATCCTGTTCGACAACAACAT
Source organism: Pseudomonas sp. SWRI77 (assembly GCF_014269105.1). NCBI lineage: Bacteria > Pseudomonadati > Pseudomonadota > Gammaproteobacteria > Pseudomonadales > Pseudomonadaceae > Pseudomonas > Pseudomonas sp. SWRI77. Next base: position 56,733 of record NZ_JABWRV010000005.1, read on the forward strand.
CAGCATCTCCAGCCGACCTATCGTGCCGGTCATCGCCCGTGAGGATGTGCCGCAAACAGCCGATGGTAGCCAGGCGCCGCGCATTGATGTGGATGAAGCGGCGCGCATCGCCGGCTTGGCGATCCCGGGCCTGGAGATCAGCTCCGTCTCACTGCCTGCTACTGCCTACAGCCATGTCACCCTGGGTGGCCGCGGCTGGTACCCGCTGATGTTCCAGTCCGCCGCCGTCAACCCCTACACCCGCACCGTCGACAGCCAGTTCTTGATCAGCGACCGCTCTGCCCTGGAGTTTGTCACCGAGTCCATGCGCCCCCTGCACACCGGCGACTTTGGCGGCCTGCCGATCAAGCTGATCTGGTTCTTCTTCGGCCTGGTCCTCACCCTGATGGTATTCAGCGGCCTGCTGATCTGGACCAAACGCACCGCCCAGGCGACCGCCGCCGCCCTCAAGCGCAGCGAGCGTGCGCCACGCGTGGCAAGCCGTGAAACCACCGTGGAGATCCGCCCATGAGCCAGGCCCAGACCCTGCCCGCCAGCCCGCTCAAACAGTGGTGGCTGAAGTGGCGCTTTCACCTGAACATCCTGCTGATCCTCATCCCGCTGGGGTTCATGCCCAAGTACTTCGCCGACGCCAAGCTGTTTCGCGGCGATGCGGGGCTTGGGGTGAACGTGATCAGCGACATCCAGGTCGGCCCCTACAGCCTGGACCTGGCCGAAATGCGCGACGAGGCGCCACGCGCCGACGGCCCGGCGGGCCACTTCAAGTCGTTCAATGCCTCGCTGTGCAAGGCGTGCATCAATGACGTCAAGGCGGTCTACCTGCGCATTGGCAAACCGCGCAGCCTGCGCGCCGCTGGCACCATCTTCTTCGGCGCACCGTATCGCATGGGCACCAACCTGCCGATACCGCCACGCACTCAGCCTGATGCACAAATCTGGATCACCCTCGAAGGCTGGGACGGCAGCATGCACCAAGCTTCAGTGCCACTGGCCAAGGCTTCGCCCGCCACCGTGGCGTGGCTCGAAAAACAAGGAGGCAAGAAATGAAACACCTGATGCGCAAGCTCGCCCTGCCCTTGCTGGTGCTGGCCGCCGGCCCCGCCCTGGCACACAACCCGATGTGCGAATGCGAAGAGGTCGCCAGCGGCCAGGTCAAATGCACCGGCGGCTTCTCGGATGGCAGCGGCGCCCCTGGGGTGACCCTGGATGTGATCGGCTACGACGAGCAGGTGCTGGTTGGCGGCAAGCTCGGCGACGACTCGACCCTCACCTTCAAGCGCCCCGACGGTGAGTTCTACGTGCTGTTCGATGCCGGCCCTGGGCACGTTGTCGAAGTCGACTACGCCGACATTGGCCAACCATGAGCACGCCTACCATGAGCCGTGCCCAGGTCGTACGCCCGGCTGGCGCTGGGCACGAAACCCTGTACGTGCTGCTGGTCAGCCTGCTGATCGTGATTCTTGCCGCTACCGTGGTGATGCTGCGCGGCGAACGCGAGGACGAGCAGGCCATCGCCAGCCACCAGATCGACGCCCGCCGCGACCTCACCGCCGCTGAACAGGGGCTTTACACCGACCTGCGCGTGGCCTTCGACGAGATCCAGCTGCTGCGTGAAGAAACCGCCGCCGTGCCCAGTGTGCAAGCCCTGGCCGACGAAGGCCTGCCACCCTTCGTGGTCGACGCAGGCAGCCAGAGCCGCGGTAGCCACCAGTGGTCATGGCTGGAAACCGGCGCCTACCTGGGCCGCAGCCAGGCCCCGCAGGTAGCGGGCAGCCTGCTGCTGATCCTGCCGGGCGACAGCAGCGGCCAGGCAGATGTCTGGCTACGCCGCGACAGCGCTGCCGTCACGCCGGATGACCTGGGCCACGCCGCCCTGATCGCCGCCGGCTGGCAACAGGTGGTCAGCCACTACGACGCCGGGGTCACCCGCGAACACCGTCACTGAACCCAAGGACTTCCCCATGTTCCGCTCCGCCCTCGCCCTGCTTCTGGCCCTTGCCCTGCCGGCAATGGCCCTGGCCGATAACGGCAAGCCGTTGCGCATCGGCATTACCTTGCACCCGTATTACAGCTACGTGAGCAACATTGTCGGCGACAAGGCCGAAGTGGTGCCGCTGATTCCGGCGGGGTTCAACCCGCATGCCTACGAACCACGGGCCGAAGACATCAAACGCATCGGTACGCTGGATGTGGTGGTACTCAACGGTGTCGGCCATGATGATTTCGCCGACCGCATGATTGCCGCCAGCGAAAAGCCCGGCATCGCCACCATTGAAGCCAACCAGAACGTGCCTTTGCTGGCCGCCACCGGTATCGCCGCCCGGGGTGCCGGCAAGGTGGTCAACCCGCACACGTTCCTGTCGATCAGCACCACCATCGCCCAGGTCAACAACATTGCCCGGGAGCTGGGCAAGCTCGACCCCGACAACGCCAAGCTCTACACGCAGAATGCCCGCGCCTATGCCAAGCGCCTGCGTGCCCTGCGTGCCGAAGCCCTGGCCAAGGTCACCGAAGCACCCAGCGCCACCTTCCGCGTGGCGACCATCCATGCGGCCTACGACTACCTGGTGCGTGACTTCGGCCTGGAGGTCACAGCGGTGGTCGAGCCGGCCCATGGCATCGAACCCAGCCCGGCCCAGCTGAAAAAAACCATCGACCAGCTCAAGGCGCTGGACGTCAAGGTGATCTTCTCGGAAATGGACTTCCCGTCCGCCTATGTCGAAACCATCCAGCGCGAGTCGGGCGTGCGCCTGTACCCGCTGACGCACATTTCCTACGGCGACTACACCAAGGAGAAGTACGAGGTGGAGATGAAGCGCAACCTCGATACCGTGGTCCGCGCCATCCAGGAGAACCGCGCATGACCGCCGCCGCCCACCTCGACGCGCCCAGTGGCCCGCGCATCGAATTCGCCGGCATCGACCTGACCCTCGGGCGTACCCGCATTCTTGAGCAGGTCAGCTTCAACGTGGCGGCCGGCAGCGTGCATGCGATCGTCGGCCCCAACGGCGGCGGCAAGAGTTCGCTGATCAAGACCCTGCTCGGGCAGATGCCCCACCAAGGCCAGTTGACTTTGCACTGGCCCAGCGCCCTTGAGGTGATCGGCTATGTACCCCAGGCGTTGGAGTTCGACCGGGGCCTGCCGATGACCGTGGACGATTTCATGGCCGCGATGTGCCAGCGCCGGCCGGCCTTTCTGGGGCTGTCGCGCCGCGTGCAACCGGCCATCGATGCCGCCTTGGCGCGGGTCGGCATGCTCGACAAGCGCAAACGGCGCATGGGCGCGTTGTCGGGCGGTGAGCGTCAACGGGTGCTACTGGCCCAGGGCCTGATCCCCGAGCCGCAACTGCTGGTGCTGGATGAACCCATGTCGGCCCTCGATGAAGCGGGCATCCAGGTCTTCGAACAACTGCTGCACAGTTGGCGCCAGTCCGGCACCACCGTGCTATGGATCGAGCACGACCTGCAAGCCGTGCTGCGCCTGGCCGACCGGGTCACCGGCCTGAGCCGCCAGGTACTGTTCGACGCCCCACCGGCACAGGCCCTGACCCCGGAGCGCCTGCTCAGCCTGTTCTCCGTTCACCCGCGCAGCGAGAGCCTTGCCTGATGAGTTTTGAAGCATTTCGCCAACTGGTCCAGGAATGGGCCAACGCCGGCTACCTGCCCGAGGCACTGGCCTACGGCTTCGTGGTCAATGCCCTGCTGGCCGGCCTGATGATCGGCCCGGTGCTGGGCGGCCTGGGCACCCTGGTGGTGGTCAAGCGCTTTGCCTTCTTCTCCGAGGCGGTCGGCCATGCCGCGCTCACCGGCGTGGCCATCGGCATCCTGCTGGGCGAGCCCTATACCGGCCCCTACGGCAGCCTGTTCGGCTACTGCCTGCTGTTCGGCATCCTGCTCAACTTCCTGCGCAACCGCACCGGGCTGTCGCCGGATACGCTGATCGGCGTGTTCCTGTCGGTGTCCCTGGCCCTGGGCGCCAGCCTGCTGCTGATGCTGGCGGGCAAGATCAACGTGCATATCCTTGAGAACGTGCTGTTCGGCTCGGTACTGACCGTCAGTGCCCAGGACCTTATGGTGCTGGGTATCGTCGCGGTGCTGGTACTGGCCCTGGCCTTGCCCCTGTACAACCGCATCATGCTGGCCAGTTTCAACCCGCAACTGGCGGCGGTGCGCGGGGTAGCGGTAAAGACCCTGGACTACCTGTTCGTGGTGCTGGTAACGCTGGTCACCGTGGCTTCGGTGAAGGTGATCGGGGCGATTCTGGTCGGCGCGCTGCTGGTGATACCGGCGGCGGCCGCACGCCTGGTCAGCCAGTCACTGAAGGGCTTTTTCTTCATTTCGGTGCTGATCGCCACGCTGAGCACCCTGCTCGGCATTCTGCTGCCAATCGTCTACGACCTGCCGGTGCCCTCGGGCGCGGCAATCATCCTGGTGGCCGGTATCTGCTTCGCCTTGGCCGCGCTGGCCCGCGCCCTCGTTCCACGCCTGCAAGGAAACCCGGCATGAACCTGAAACAGCTGACCTTGGCACTGGCCCTGGCGGGCCTGCCCTCGCTCTCTTTCGCCACGCAAGTGCTGACCACCCTGCCCGTCACCCACAGCCTGGCCACGGCGTTGCTCGACGGTACCTCGGTGCAACTCAAGCGCGCCGCACCTGCCAACCTGCCGGCCAGCCGCCAGCCGTCCTACTTCAGTGGCCGCGGCGGCGCCACCCTGGAGAAGGCCGCGCAACAGGCAGACGCCGTCATTGGCGTACGCTCGATCTGGCGTGACGACCCGCTATACCCGATGGCCCGGCGCAGCAACATCCGCATCGTCGAAATCGATGCGGCGCGGCCGGTGGACGGTGCCTTGCCGGGGATTGCAGTGACCGGTGACGATGCCTACGGCGCGTACCCGTGGCTCAACCCGACCAACCTCGGGCGCATGGCCGATGTGGTGGCCAATGACCTTGAGCGCTTGTCGCCGGCTGACAAGGCGAAGATCCAAGGCAACCTGGCAGGCCTCAAGCGCCAGTTGCTGGAGTTGACGGCCAACAGCCAGACCCAACTGGCCGAGGTCGACAACCTTACGGTGGTGAGCCTGTCCGAGCGCTTGGGGTACCTGGCCAGCGGGTTGAACCTGGATGTGGTGGAGCAGGCGCTACCGGCCGAGGGCAAGTGGGATGAAGCGGCGCTCAAGGCGCTGGGGGACAACCTGAAGAATCAGGATGTGGCGCTGGTGCTCGACCACCGCCAGCCGGATGCCGCGGTGGCCGAGGTGATCAAGGCCTCTGGGGCGACGCTGTTGGTGGTGGAGAGTGATGCCGATGATGCTGTGGCAGGGTTGAAGGCCAGTGTCGAGCAGGTGGTTGGAGCATTGACCGAAAGCTGACGCCTGGTGCTAGGAGCGCCCTTGCAGGGCGCTCCTACACAAGGTTTTAGCGCTAGCGCTTCATGCACCGCTGATAACGCTCATCCACCCTGCCGGCGAACCACGCGGTGGTCAGTTTGCGGGTAATTTTCGGGCTCTTCAGCTGAATCCCAGGCAGTACCGCACGCGGCACCGGCTTACCCGCCGCTGCATCCGCCAAGGCGAATACCCCGCTGTACAGCTTGCTGTCTTCAAAGGCCAGGCTGTCGCCCAATTCCAGCTGGCTGCGAATCTGCGGGTTGCGCAACCCCAGCTTCACCCCCAGCCTGCGCGCCGCCTGCTCGGTGCTCCCTGGCATGATCGCGCCTGGGGCAATCAAGTCCCCGTCCAAGGCCAGGTTGGCTCCCGCCACCTTGCTCAGCGCAGCCTGGAACGCCGCATTGCGGCTGGCGTACCAGCCTGCGTTGAAATCTGCGAAACGGTACAGCTGGCGGTCGTAATGCACCGGGTAGCCGAGCAGGTGGGCAATCCCGAAATACATGCCCCCACGCCGGCTGAACACTTCCTGGCGTACCGTGCCGTCGTAGGTGTAGGGGTAACCCTTGGCATGCTGTTCGGCAAATTCGATGCTTACCTGCATCGGCCCGCCGGTGTGCACCGGGTTGAGCCCGCCCAGCAAGGTCTTGCCCAATGGCAGGCGGGCAATGACTTCGTCGAACAGTGCACTCAGCTGCTTCTCGCTGCGTACCGCAAGTAGCCGCTGCTGATAGCTTTGGCCGTTGCCGGACGGCGTTTTCAGTGCACCGTCGACCAGCAAGCGCGGGATGTGCAGGCGCGCGGCGCGGCGGTCGATCTCGTCACGGGCAATACGCCCCAGGTTGGGCACCTGCGGGTCGGCATTGAAGGTCGACTCTTGCTCGGTCACCGCCAGTACCGCGCACAAGTTGCTCTTGCTGGGGGCAATGCGCTGGGCTTCGAAGGCCTGCTGAATGTCCTTGGCCCAGCCCTCACGGTCCTTGGCCTGAGCGGGTAAAAGCCGCAGCAACTGCGCACGCACCTTGGCCGGGTCCGCTTCTGGTTCTTCTTCACGGCGCCCGGCACAGCCTTGCAGCAGCGCCAGGGCCATCAGCCCCGCCGCCAGTAACCGCGCGTTCAGGGCTGCTCACCGACCAGGTAGGTCTTGCTGATATGGCGGAACAGCGGATGGCTGGCACTGCCCATCAGCTCGAACAGCACCATCTCGCGGGTCACGATGTGCGCCCCGGCTGCGCGCATGCGCGCCAGGCCTGCAGCCTTGCTGGCGGCCGTGCGGCTGTCACAGGCATCCTCGACCACGAACACCTGCTTGCCCAACGCCAACAGGCCGAGCACGGTCTGCAACACGCAAACGTGGGTTTCCATGCCGCAGACGATCACCTGCTCACGCGCCATCAGGCTGGCCGGCAGGCACTCGGCGGCCACACAGGAAAAATGGCTTTTTTCCACTACCTCGGCAGCGGGCGACGCAGCAATCAGCTCTGCCAACGTATGGCCAAGCCCTTTGGGGTACTGCTCGGAAACCACGGTGGGCAGCTCCAGCTCGGCAGTCGCCGCCAACAACCAGCGCGCCCGCGCGCGGGTGCCCTCAGGGTCGCTCATGGCGCCGATGAGTTTTTCCTGGATGTCGACGACCAGCAGCGTGGCCTTGTGTGGATTGATCAGCATTGTCTGCCCCTTGCCTGGGAAAAGGCCTAGCCTCCCCCAGGCAAGCGGTGACGTCAATCAGGCAGAAAGCCGATGCGGCTCAAGCGACGCGGCCAGCACGCCGAGTACGCGGTCCTCGTGTTCGTGGATGAAGAAGTGGCTGCCGGGGAACACTTCCAACGAAAAGTCCCCCAAGGTTTCCTTGCGCCAGGCCAGCAGTTGCTCCTCGCTGGCTCGGTCATCCTCGCCACCCAGCACGTGCAGCGGGCACTGCAACGCAGGCCGCTGACGATAGGCATAACGGCCGCAGAGCAAGAAATCGGCACGCAGAATCGGCAAGGTCAGGCTCATCAGCTCGGCGTTGCCCAGTACTTCCTCTGGCGTACCGTTGAGTTCGCGCAACTCGCTGATCAGCTCATCGTCGCTTTTAGGGTCGCGCCAGTTCTTGCCGTCATAGTCTTCACGCCGGGTAGGGGCGGCGGTGCCGCAGGCAAACAACGCCAACGGCGGCGGACAACCCAGCGCCTGCAGCTCGTGGGCCAGCTCGAAGGCCAGCAACGCGCCCAGGCTATGGCCAAGCAGTGCGTAGGGCGCGCTGGCCGCCAAACGCTGTTCGGCTGCCAGTTGCCGGGCAAGCGCCTGCATGTCGGTTTGCAGCGCTTCCCCCATGCGCGCGCCGCGCCCAGGCAGCTCCACCGGCCGCACCTGAAGCCAGGCTGGCAGCTTGCGCCGCCAGCGGCTGTAGACCATGGCGCTGGCCCCCGAGTACGGCAGGCACAGCAGGTTCAGCGTGGTCACTGCGCTGCGGCTTCGGCCATCTTCTGGCGCAGGCTCAGCGGGCGCATGTCGGTCCAGACTTCGTCGATGTAGGCCAGGCAGTCTTTTTTCAGGCCGCTCTTGCCCACTGCACGCCAGCCAGTGGGGATTGCCTTGTAGTCGGGCCAGATCGAGTATTGCTCTTCGTGGTTGACCACTACCTGGAACTGGATATCGTCGCGGTCGAAAACGGAAGTCATTGCCTGTCTCCTTGAGTGATAGAGGCCGATACGCGTAGGGCGTAGGGCGGCTCTTAAGTAGACGTAGGGTGGTGCGGAAAAATTAGGGGGATTTGGGGTGCAAGACTTGGGCCTTGCAGCGCCTGTCAGCCAATTCACCGGCCCCCCTTCAAGCCCCCCGCAGCAGGTCATGGTCATCGAGCAAGCGATAAGCCACCTGCGGATTACGCTCCAACCCCCGCCGAATCGCTGCCGGTATCAACTGCCGGGTCTTGCGGCACAACCCCGGCTGCTCATCCAGCTCGATCACGATCCCGCGCATGGTCCGCACCTCGTTGAACCCAGGCGCAATGCGCACACGAATACCCAGGTTCTCGTACATCCGTTGCTGCAGCCGCTGCAGGTCATCCAGGTCCTTGAGGTTTTCCAACCGCTCGATCAGGCGTTTTTCTTCCTGCCGGGTAAGCAGGAGGATGCGCTGCGCCGCCGGTGGGTGCTCGGCCAGGTGCTCGCGGCCGCAGTTACAGGCACCAGGGGGGCAAGGTTGGCGAAGGCTGGGTGCTGTGCTCATGGGCCAAGCATAGCGCGTGCCGGCCTCTTCGCAGGTACACCCACCCTGACAGGGAGGGCGCAGCCTTAAAAAATTTCCTGCCAGGATAAAAAGTTTCACAAAACCCTAGACCGCGACCCACCTCTTCGCCTATAAATCGCCTAAAGGAAATTAATATTCCTAACAGGAAACAATATTCGCCGCCCCGCGAACCTCTTTGCCCTTGTGCCGACCTGCCCCACTCCACCACGAGGCCCCGACATGCACCCCGCTCCCGATCATTTCATCCTGCGCGTCAGCTGCCCGGCCGTGTCCGGCATCGTCGCCGCAGTGACCACCTACCTGGCCGAGCACGGCTGCTACATCAGCGAGATGGCGCAGTTCGACGACGAGGACAATGGCCGCTTCTTCATGCGCGCCGTGTTCCGCTACAACACCGGCGTGAGCGGCGACACAGCGCAACTGGAAGCGGGCTTCACCGATGTTGCCCAGCGCTTCGACATGGACTGGAGCCTGCACAGCAGCGCCCGCCCGATGCGCGTGCTGCTGATGGTCAGCAAGTTCGACCACTGCCTGTCCGACCTGCTCTACCGCCACGCCAAGGGCGAGCTGGACATGCACATCACCGCGGTGGTCTCCAACCACCTCGACCTGCGCCCCATGGCCGAGCGCCAGGGCATCCGTTTCGTCTACCTGCCGGTGACCAGGGAGACCAAGGCCGAGCAGGAGGCCGCGCTGATGCGCATCGTCGAGGACAGCGGCACCGAGCTGGTGGTACTGGCGCGCTACATGCAAATCCTCTCCGACGACCTGTGCCGCCAGCTGTCCGGCCGGGCAATCAACATCCACCACTCGTTCCTGCCCGGCTTCAAGGGTGCCAAGCCCTATCACCAGGCCTATCAGCGGGGCGTCAAGCTGATCGGTGCCACCGCCCACTACGTCACCAGCGACCTCGACGAAGGCCCGATCATCGAGCAGGAAGTGCAGCGCGTGGACCACGCCTACGCCCCCGAAGACCTGGTGGCGATCGGTCGTGACACCGAGACCATCGCATTGTCCCGTGCGGTGAAGTACCACCTGGAGCACCGGGTGTTCCTCAACCACGACCGCACGGTGATCTTCAAATGAACGCCACCCTCAGCGTCAAACTGATCGACGGCAAGGCCACCGCCGCGCGGGTATTGGCTGAAGTCCGAGAGCAGGTGCAGACCTTGCGTCAGGGCGGCGTGCAACCGGGCCTGGCCGTTGTGCTGGTGGGGGCAGATGCCGCCAGCCAGGTGTATGTGCGCAACAAGGTGCTGCGTGCCGAGGAAGTGGGCATCCACTCGCTGGAACATCGCCTGCCCGCCGACACCTCCCAGGCTCAACTGCTGACCCTCATAGACCGGCTCAACCGCGACAGCGCGGTCAACGGCATCCTCGTGCAGTTGCCACTGCCGGCGCATATCGACGCACACCGCGTACTGCAGGCCATCAACCCGCTCAAGGACGTGGATGGCTTTCACAGTGAAAACGTCGGCGGCCTGGCCCAGGGCCGCGATGTGCTCACCCCTTGCACGCCCAGTGGCTGCATGCGCCTGCTGCGCGATGCCTGCGGTGAGCTGCGCGGCAAGCATGCGGTGGTGGTCGGCCGCTCGAACATCGTCGGCAAACCCATGGCCGCGTTGCTGTTGCAGGCCGACTGCACGGTGACCGTGGTGCACTCGCGCAGCCACGACCTGCCAACGTTGTGCCGCCAGGCCGACATCCTCGTCGCGGCGGTCGGCAAGCCGAGGTTGATCGGTGCCGACTGGCTCAAGCCCGGCGTGGTGGTGATCGACGTGGGCATCAACCGCATCGATGAACACGGCCGCAGCCGCCTGGTCGGCGATGTCGACTTTGCCGCCGCCTTGCCCCAGGTCGCCGGCATCACCCCGGTGCCCGGCGGCGTCGGCCCGATGACCATCGCCTACCTGATGAAAAACACCCTGCTCGCCCTCGACCTGCAACAACAGGCCGCCCAACAGGAGCGCACCGCATGCCTTTCGCCCTGCTGAAATACGGCCTGAGCGCCGACTACCCGGTGGAGGTCGACCTGCCACCCCCTTGCGACCTCAAGCCGCACTACGACGTGGTGATCATCGGTGGCGGCGGCCACGGGCTGGCCATCGCCTATTACCTGGCCAAGTACCACGGCATCACCAACGTCGCGGTGCTGGAAAAGGCCTACCTGGGCGGCGGCAACACCGCACGCAACACGGCGGTGATCCGCTCCAACTACCTCACCAGCGAAGGCGTGCGCTTCTACGCAGAATCCGTGCGGATGTTCCAGAACCTGTCCAACGAGTTCGACTTCAACATCATGTACTCCGAGCGCGGCCAGCTCACCCTGGCGCACACCGACGCCACCGTGCGGGCCTTCCGCCAGCGGGCCGAGGTCAACAAGCACTTCGGCGGGCGCACCGAGATGATCGACCGCCAGCAGATTCGCGAGCTGGTGCCAAGCCTCAACCTCGACCCCGGCCACCTGCCGGTGCTGGCTGGGCTGTGGCATATCGACGGCGCCACCGCGCGTCACGACGCCGTGGCCTGGGGCTATGCCAAGCAGGCGGCCAAGCGCGGTGTGCAGATCCACCAGCTAACCGAAGTGCAGGAGCTGCTGATCCGCAACGGGCGCATCGAGGCGGTCAAGACCAACCGCGGCACCGTGCAGTGCGGTTGCGTGGTGCAGGCGGTGGCCGGGGCCAGTTCGCTATTGATGGCCAAGGCCGGCATCCGCGCGCCGATCCATACCTACCCGCTGCAGGCCATGGTCACTCAGCCGTTCAAGCCGTTTCTCGATCCGCTGGTCAGCTCGTCGGCGCTGCACTGCTACGTGCAGCAGACCAGCCGTGGCGAAATCGTCTTCGGCGGCGGCTCCGACCCCTACCCGCTGTACAACACCCGCTCCACCCTCGACCTCAAGGAAAGCCTGCTGGCCCACGCCATCGAGATGTTCCCGTTCATGGCCAACGCCAAGCTGATGCGCCAATGGGCCGGGAGCACCGACATGACCCCGGACTACAGCCCGATCATGGGCCTGTCGCCGGTCGACAACTACTACCTGGACGCCGGCTGGGGTACCTGGGGCTTCAAGGCCACGCCCATCTGCGGCAAGACCATGGCCGAGCTGGTCGCCAGTGGCGGCAAGGTGCCAGAGATGATCGCGCCGTTCGCCCTGGAGCGCTTCAGCCGCTTCCAGCAAGTCAACGAGATGGGCGCCACGGCGGCCAGCCACTAGAGGAACGCACGATGAAGATCCTCACCTGCCCCTTGAACGGCCCGCGCAACATCAGCGAATTCACCTACGGCGGCGAGTTCAAGCTAATGCCCGACCCGGCCCGTTGCAGCGACGTCGAATGGGCCGACTACGTGTTCAACAGCGACAACCTTGCCGGCGTGGTCACCGAATGGTGGCTGCACAACGCTTCCAGCTACTGGTTCCTGGCCGAGCGCCACACGGTCAGCGACCAGGTGCTGCGCACCTTCGACCCAAACGAAATCTTCGACCGCCGTGTCGAGTTCACCCCAGCCGCCAACCCGGAGATAGCCGGATGAACAGCCTCACTCGCCTCCCCGCCCCCATGGGCCTTTTGATCGACCGCGAGCGGCCGCTGCGCTTTATCTTCGATGGCCAGGCCTGCCAGGGCTTTGCGGGCGACAGCATCGCCAGCGCACTGCTCGGCAGTGGCCGCTGGCTGCTGTCGCGCTCGTTCAAGTACCACCGCCCGCGTGGCCCGCTGAGCCTGGCCGGGCAAGATGCCAACACCTTGGTGCAACTGCCCGACGAACCCAACGTGCTGGCCGATATGGAGGCGGCCCGTGATGGCCAGGTGGTCGAAGGCCAGAACTTCAACGGTAGCCTGGAGCACGACCGTGACGCCTACCTGGGCAAGTTTTCGCGGTTCATGCCGGTTGGCTTCTATTACCGGTCGTTCTACAATCCCAAAGGCATGTGGAAGGTCTGGGAGCCGCTGATCCGCAAGAAAGCCGGCCTTGGCGTGCTCGACCTGGGCTTCAAACCGCAGTACCACGACAAGGCTTACCTGTTTGTCGACGTGGCCGTGATCGGCGGCGGCCCTGCTGGCCTGCGCGCGGCGCTGGACGCGGCCTCTGCCGGGGCCAAGGTGCTGCTGATCGAGCAGCAGCCCGTGCTGGGCGGTTCGCTCACCTACGCCCGCTTCGACATTGCCGGCACCCGCGCCACCCGCCTGCGCCAGGCATTGCTCGATGCCGTCGAGGCCCACCCGAACATCCAGGTGCTGCTGCAGGCCACCTGCAACGGCTGGTTCACCGACAACTACCTGCCGGTGATCCAGCACACACGCCTGTACAAGGTGCGTGCCACTCGCTGCCTGGTCACGGCCGGTGCGTTCGACCAGCCGGTGGTGTTCCGCAACAACGACCTGCCTGGGATCATGCTGACCAGCGCCGCGCAACGGCTGATGAAGTTGTACGCGGTCAAGCCGGGGCAGCGTGCGGTGGTCCTCACCGGCCACGACGACGGCTACCTGGCGGCCCTCGACCTGCAAGATCAAGGCGTGGCCGTCGCCGCCCTGGTGGACATGCGCGCGGCGCCGGCAGACGCCGCATTGGCCAGCGAGCTCAAGCGCCGCGGCATCCCTCTGCACCTGGGCAGCACCGTTTATGAAGCCCTGCACGGCAAGGGCATGCGCCATGTCAGCGGCGTCGACATCCGCCCCATCACCGGCCAAGGCAAGGTGGGTACGCAAGGCCTGCGCCTGGCCTGCGACCTGCTGTGCATGTCGGCCGGCTACATGCCGGTGTATCAACTGCTGTGCCAGGCAGGCGGCAAGCTGGCATACGACGTCGACCGTGATGCGTTCAGCCTCAGCAACTTGCCAGTCGGTCTGGCTATCGCAGGGTCGGTGAATGGCCGGCATCACCTGGACAACGTGCTCGCCGACGCGACCCGCGCCGCTGCCGAGGCGGTCGCGGCGCTGGGCCTGCCAGCGCCCGCGCTGAAGGCTTTCGGCCCCGAGGCCAAGGTCAACTTCCCCTGGCCGATCTTCCCGCACCCCAAGGGCAAGGACTTCGTCGATTTCGATGAAGATTTGCAGGTGCGCGATATCGTCAACGCCACCCGCAGTGGCTACCGCGACGTGCAACTGGTCAAGCGTTTCTCCACGGTAGGCATGGGCCCGTCCCAGGGCCGGCATTCGGCGCTGCCCACCGCGCGCCTGGTGGCCCAGGCCACCGGGCGCAGCATCAGCGAAACCGGCGTGACCACCGCCCGGCCACCCTTTCAGGCCGAGAAGCTGGCGCATGTCGCCGGCCGTGCCTTCGACCCGTACCGGCAGACGCCGATGCACCGCCGCCATGTGGCGGCGGGCGCGAAGATGATGCCCGCCGGCATCTGGCAGCGCCCAGCCTACTACGGCAAACCCGACGAGCGCGAACGCTGCATGCAGGAAGAAGCCCGCCATGTGCGCGAAAAGGTCGGCCTGATCGACGTCTCCACCTTGGGCGGCCTCGACGTTCGCGGCCCAGACGCCGCCGAACTGCTCGAACGCCTGTACACCTTCGGCTTTGCCAAGCTGGCCATCGGCCGCACTCGCTATGCGCTGATGACCAACGAGCATGGCGTGGTGATCGATGATGGCGTGTGCGCCCGCCTGAGCGAGCAGCATTTCTACGTCACCGCCACAACCAGTGGCGTCGACCGCATCTACCAGCAGATGCTCAAGTGGAACGCGCAGTGGCGGCTGGACGTGGACATCACCAACGTCACCGCCGCCCTGGCCGCCGTCAACCTGGCAGGCCCGCTGTCGCGCCAGGTGTTGGCAACGGTGTGCGAGGGTGTGGATCTTTCGGCCGAGGCCTTCCCTTACCTGGGCGTGCGCCTGGGCAAGGTGGCCGGCATCGCGGCGCGCATCTTGCGGGTCGGTTTCGTTGGCGAGCTGGGCTATGAAGTGCATGTGCCGGCGCGCCATGCCGAACGCCTGTGGGACGCGTTGATGCAGGCCGGCGCCGGGCTGGGTATCCGCCCCTTCGGCGTCGAGGCTCAGCGCCTGCTGCGCCTGGAAAAGGGCCATGTGATCATCAGCCAGGACACCGACGGCATGACCCACCCGGCCGAGATCGACATGCAATGGGCAATAGGCCGCAAGAAGCCGTTTTTCGTCGGCAAACGTTCGATCGAGATCCTTGAAGCGCAGCCGCTCAAGCGCAAGCTGGTCGGCTTCACCCTGCCCAAGGGCAGCCCGCAGCCGCTGGAAGGCCACCTGGTGCTGGACGGCCCGGACATCAGCGGCAACGTCACCTCCTGCGAGTACTCGCAAACCCTCGGGCAGATCATCGGCCTGGCCTACGCCGGCGCCCATCAGGCCACGCCTGGCATGCACATCCCGATCCGCGTCGAGGGCGGGGTGATGGTCAATGCCAAGGTGGTGCAACTGCCCTTCCACGACCCCGACAACCTGCGCCAGGAACGCTGAGCCATGACCAACCTGAACACGCAAGCATTCCTCTCAAACGGCCCGCAGACCTGCGCGTTGACCGACCTCACCGATTTGCCGCGGGTCGGTTTTAGGGGCAGCGACAGCGCGGGCTACCTGCAAGCGCACGGTTACCATTTGCCATCGCTGCCTAACCAGGCGCTGCGCCAGGACGACGGTGGCTGGGTGGCGCGCCTGTCGGCCAGTGAGTACCTGCTGTTGGGCAGCCTCAGCGACCAGGGCGCGAGGGTGGCCGCGCAAGAGGCCGACTGGGTGCAGGATGCCCAGCGCAACTACCTGCTGCCGCGCCAGGACAGCCATGCCTGGCTGCAGTTGTCGGGGCAGCATTGCAGCGCGGTGATGGCCAAGCTGTGTGGCGTTGACCTGCGTGCACAGGCGTTTCCGGTCGGTGCCGTGGCGCAGACATCGGCGGCGCGGATCAACGTGATGGTGGTGAATGTGGCCAGTGAGGGGGTGCCGAGGTTGCAGATCCTGTTTGATCGGCCTTCGCTGGCGTATTTCCGCGAGGCGATGCTGGATGCCATGGCGGAGTTCGATGGGCGGCTTGTCGGGTGAATCCCCAAACAAGCCCACACGATCAATACAGGCCGTTCAGCACTTGAAGTTGCGCCAATCGCTCCCGTAGAAACTCGACAAACCCCTGCACCGGCCTGGCCACCTGCCGGTGCTGCGGATACACCGCCGACAACTGCAACGCCGGCGGTGTCCAGCCTTGCAGCAGGCTTACCAACCGCCCATCGGCCAACGCCTGCCCGACAATGAAGGTCGGCAGGTACGTCACCCCCATCCCGGCAATCGCCGCGTCCCTCAGCAGCTCGCCATTGTTGGCCCGCATCCGGCCGGTCACCGCGATGGCCTGAGCCTTGCCACCTTGGGTGAACTGCCATTGCACCTGCCGTGAATGCCCATAGGGCAGGCAGTCATGCTCGGCCAGCGCTTCGGGCCGCTGCGGCACGCCTCGCGCGTCCAGATACGCCGGGCTGGCGCAATACACCCGCTCGACGCTGGCAATCCGCCGCGCGATCAGGCTGGAGTCCTCCAGCGCGCCGATGCGCAGGGCCAGGTCGTAGCCTTCGCCGATCAGGTCCACCGCACGGTCGCTGAGGTCCACCTCCACATCCAGCTGCGGGTGCAAGCGCAGAAACTCGGTCAGCAGGCAGCCCAGGTGCGACATGGCAAACGACAGCGGCGCACTCAGACGCAAGGTACCGCGCAGGGCCTGGGCCTGGCCGCTGATGTCGTGCTCCACCTGTTGCACCTCGCCCAGCAGGCGCAGCGCCGACTGGTAGTAGTGCTGGCCGAGCGGCGTGGCGTCCAGGCGCCGGGTGGAGCGGTTGAGCAGGCGCACGCCCAGGCGTTCTTCGAGCTGCATCAGGCGCCGGCTGACCGATTGCTTGGACATGCCCAGGCGGTCGGCGGCAGCGGTGAAGCTGCCGGCTTCCATGACCTGGGCAAAGATACGCATGTCTTCGTAGGGGTTCATTGTCTCGCTCTTGATGACAGTCCGCCGCTTTATAGCGGTTTTCTACCCTCAGTGCAGCTGCATAATGCTTTACATTTCTACGAAAATAACGCCAAGCACTGACCATATTGCGCCAGCAACCATCAGTGCCATTGCCACGCTCATTCGCCGCCGCAAATATTCGGGGAATTGGTCGTTATCCTCAGGATGTAACTGGCCACGGCGGATGAAAAGGTTAGGCCAAAGAACTGCACTGCTCATCCCTGCTACAACCATGAACCTGGCACGTAGGCTCAGTGTTCCTGAAAACTGAGTCTCCTCTACCAGTAACGAACTGCGCCTGAACGCGTGACACATCACCATGAAATGCCGCGAACCTGCAATGTAGAAATCAATCGCTAAGCCTATAAAAATCATAACCAGAGGGAAGCACAAGAAGGCCAAACGAGCATAAATCGACCAATCCTCTAACCTAGTTATATATAAACTCATAAATTTGCTCCCCCGCCTTTTCGCCGATTACCTCTACACCTTGAGATACGCCAAAGGCTGTGGCGCCAACTGTGACTATGCCGCAGGCAGCGATTTGTTCAGAAACGCCGTGCGCAATTGGCCATCCAGTTGCTTGTGGAGCTCCTTGTGCAACGCAAAAAACTCAGGGCTATTTAGAGGGCCATGGAGCGCAAATTGGCGTTGGTGTAAAGCTTCGATGCCTTTCAACGTATCCTTCACCTGCGACAGCCCCCGCTCCAGCATGTCCTTGCCCACCCCCATTGACTGACTTGCGCCATTGAGCACCCCGGCAATCTCACCGATGTGATTCATCATGAAGTTTGCCTCCTCCTCGGAAAGGATCGCCAGCGACGCTCTTGCCTCCTCCGCCACCATAATCAATTCAGCCTCCGCTGCACTGCAGGAAAACCCGCTGTGGGGGCTGCCGAGCACAAAAATTTCACCCGCCTTGAAACCCTATGGGTACGTAGGATTCAAGCGCTGCAATGGCTGACGGCAGAGGCAGGCGATGCAGCCTGAGCAGGACGGCTGCCAGCCCGGTGCATGGCTGACTGCGCGATGACCCGGTTGCTGCCGTTTGGGCAATCACACTTGACCAGCGCCCCATCGACAACAGCCGGTTTACCTCCGATGACGAAAGCATTCACCCCTTCTACAATGACACCGACCTTCTTGCAGTTCGGGCACTCGGTCGTGGAATTGCCCAGGCGCAGCGCACGTCGGTTGTCCCCCCGGTAGTTCGTACTGCTGGCAATGCAGACTGCGCCTGTGGTGGTGATATCGCCATCCAGCGCTTGCCCTTTTCCATGTATCGATATGCGCGTCATGAATAGCCTCCGGCCTTAGAAAGCTGGAAGCTAGCACTGGAAAAACATGTACAGACCTGGTTCGAGGAAAATCAGAATTACCTTACAAGAACGCCAGTACTCATCCGCTCAGGGCTCGAGCCCCTCGACAATGATGACCTCAGCCTTCGCCACGCCTTGGCGATGGCCGCAGGCGTCCCGGTACAGCTCGGACCGGTAACAGGCCAGCGCCTGCTCATACGATTCGAACTCGATCACCACACTGCGCTGCGGCGTCTGCCTGCCTTCCATCGCCTCGCTGCGCCCACCCCGGGCCAGGAACCGCCCGCCGAAAGCCGCAAAGGCGGAAGGCGCACGCTGGGTGTACTGCTGGTACTGCTCAGGGTCGGTCACGTCCACGTGGGCGATCCAATACGCTTTCATCCGCTGATCTCCTGTTGCAAATCTATTTGTGTATGATGGTATACCATAATAATCACCCCATCACAGCGAGCGTGCAACATGGCTTTCAACAGCATCGAAGAACTCCTCGAAGACTACCGGCAAGGCAAAATGGTACTGCTGGTGGACGACGAGGATCGAGAAAACGAAGGCGACCTGCTGATCGCCGCCGAGCGCTGTGACGCCCAGGCCATCAACTTCATGGCCCGCGAAGCCCGTGGCCTGATCTGCCTGACCTTGACCGACGATCACTGCCAGCGCCTGGGCCTGGAGCAGATGGTGCCGGCCAACGGCAGCGTGTTCAGCACCGCCTTCACGGTGTCGATCGAAGCCGCCACGGGCGTTACCACCGGTATTTCCGCGGCTGACCGGGCACGCACCGTGGCTGCGGCCATGGCGCCGAGCGCACGCCCCGAAGACCTGGTACAGCCTGGGCATATCTTCCCCTTGCGTGCCCGCGAAGGCGGTGTGCTGACCCGCGCCGGCC
Source organism: Pseudomonas sp. SWRI77 (assembly GCF_014269105.1). Classification (NCBI taxonomy): domain Bacteria; kingdom Pseudomonadati; phylum Pseudomonadota; class Gammaproteobacteria; order Pseudomonadales; family Pseudomonadaceae; genus Pseudomonas; species Pseudomonas sp. SWRI77. The sequence goes on from NZ_JABWRV010000005.1 coordinate 75,518, forward strand.
ACACCGAAGCCGGCTGCGACCTGGCCCGCCTGGCCGGTTTCAGCGCCGCTTCGGTAATCGTCGAAGTGCTCAACGACGACGGCACCATGGCCCGCCGCCCGGACCTGGAAGTGTTCGCAGCACGGCACGGCATCAAGATCGGCACCATCGCCGACCTGATCCACTACCGCCTGAGCACCGAACAGACCATCAAGCGCATCGGCGAACGCGAACTGCCCACGGTGCACGGCACCTTCCGCCTGGTCACCTATGAAGACCGCATCGAAGGCGGTGTGCACATGGCCATGGTGATGGGCGATATCCGCCGTGAACAGCCCACCCTGGTGCGTGTGCATGTGATCGACCCGCTGCGCGACCTGGTGGGCGCCGAATATGCAGGCCCGGCCAACTGGACGCTGTGGGCGGCGCTGCAGAAGGTGGCCGAAGAAGGCACCGGCGTGGTGGTGATCCTGGCCAACCATGAATCCTCGCAGGCGTTGCTCGAACGCGTGCCGCAACTGACCCAGCCGGTGCGGCCTTACCAACGCGGGCAGTCCAAGGTGTATTCGGAGGTCGGTACCGGGGCGCAGATTCTGCAGGATCTGGGCGTGGGCAAGCTGCGCCATCTGGGGCCGCCGCTGAAGTACGCGGGGCTGGCGGGGTATGAGCTGGAGGTGGTGCAGAGCATTCCCTTCGAACCCAGTGTGGAAGGCTGACACCGCCCCTACACCCAACAGCGTTGGGATGTTTGCAGAGGTGGAGTGATGGCCGGTCGCCTTCGCCTCTTGCCAAAAGCTTGGAATACCATAATATGATATCCCGTAGACCTTGAATGTGCAGGCCAGCACCTAGAATCACAATCGGCCACACAACACTTTGTTTTAGCTGCTCCCCGAATACTGTTGGCGGGCGCACCAAAAGCCCCGCCTCGAATAACAAAAGCAACGAGGGCGTAACCATGCTGTTGAGCAAACGTGTAACCGCAGTGCTGTCCGCCAGCCTGCTGACCCTGGCATGTCAGGCCACACAGGCCGCTGACAGCCTGAACTTCGTCAGCTGGGGCGGTACCACCCAGGACGCCCAGAAAGAAGCATGGGCCGTACCCTTCTCCAAATCGACCAACATCAAAGTCGTCCAGGACGGCCCGACCGACTACGGCAAGCTCAAGGCCATGGTCGAGAGCGGCAACGTGCAGTGGGACGTGGTCGACGTCGAAGCCGACTTCGCCCTGCGCGCCGCCAGCGAAGGCCTGCTCGAACCCCTGGATTTCAACACGGTCAAGAAAGACCGCATCGACCCGCGCTTCGTCTCCGATCATGGCGTCGGCTCGTTCTTCTTCTCGTTCGTGCTCGGCTACAACGAAGGCAAGCTCGGTGCCAACAAGCCGGTGGACTGGACCTCGCTGTTCGACACCAAGACCTACCCCGGCAAGCGCGCCCTGTACAAGTGGCCGAGCCCCGGCGTGCTGGAGCTGGCCTTGCTGGCCGACGGCGTCGCGCCCGACAAGCTCTACCCGCTGGACCTGGACCGCGCCTTCAAGAAACTCGACACCATCAAGAAAGACATCGTCTGGTGGGGCGGTGGCGCCCAGTCGCAGCAATTGCTGGCCTCCGGTGAAGCCTCGCTTGGCCAGTTCTGGAACGGCCGCGTCTACGCCTTGCAGCAAGACGGTGCACCGGTTGGCGTGAGCTGGAAGCAGAACCTGGTCATGGCCGACTTCCTGGTCATCCCCAAAGGCGCCAAGAACAAGGACGCGGCCATGAAGTTCCTGGCCAACGCCAGCAGCCCCGAAGGCCAGGCCGATTTTGCCAACCTCACGGCGTACGCACCGGTCAACCTGGACAGCGTGCCCAAGCTCAAAGCCGACCTCGCGCCAAACCTGCCGACCGCCTACGCCCAGGACCAGGTAACCCTGGACTTCGCCTACTGGGCGAAGAACGGCCAGGCCATCGCCGCGCGCTGGAATGAGTGGCTGGTCAAATGAAAGTCGCCATCAACGCCCTGCACAACGCGCAAGGTGCCCCCACGGGCACCGGCGCCCCGGGAACGGCCCCCCGCCGCGTGAGCCTGGGCCAGCGCTGGAAAGGCAGCCGCAACCTGCTGCCTGCCTTGCTGTTTCTTGGCCTGTTCTTCTTCGCCCCGCTGATCGGCCTGTTGCTGCGCGGTGTGCTGGAGCCGGTGCCGGGCCTGGGTAACTACGAGCAGTTGTTCGCCAACTCGGCCTACGCCCGGGTGCTGTTCAACACCTTCTCGGTGGCTGGGGTGGTAACGCTGATCAGCGTGCTGCTGGGCTTCCCGCTGGCCTGGGCGATCACCCTGGTACCCAATGGCTGGGGCCGCTGGCTGCTGAACATCGTGCTGCTGTCGATGTGGACCAGCCTGCTGGCGCGCACCTACTCGTGGCTGGTGTTGCTGCAGAGTTCGGGGGTGATCAACAAGGCGTTGATGGCCATGGGGATCATCGATACCCCGCTGGAAATGGTGCACAACCTCACCGGCGTGGTAATCGGCATGAGCTACATCATGATCCCGTTCATCGTGCTGCCGCTGCAGGCGACCATGCATGCCATCGACCCGATGGTGCTGCAAGCAGGCTCGATCTGCGGCGCCAGCCCATGGACCAACTTCTGGAAGGTGTTCCTGCCGCTGTGCCGCTCGGGGCTGTTCTCGGGGGCGTTGATGGTGTTCGTGATGTCGCTCGGTTACTACGTCACCCCAGCCCTGCTCGGCGGTGCGCAGAACATGATGCTGCCCGAATTCATCATCCAGCAGGTGCAGTCGTTCCTCAACTGGGGCCTGGCCAGCGCCGCCGCCGCACTGCTGGTGGTCATCACCCTGGTGCTCTTCTACCTGTACCTGAAGCTGCAGCCGGAATCCCCGGTCGGCAACGCGAGGTAATCCGCCATGCTCCTGTCACCCAATGCCATGGGCCGCCCGCTGCGTACGGGCTTGTACCTGACCACCGGGGTCATCGCCGCCTTCCTGTTGTTGCCGGTGGTGTTCATCGTGCTGCTGTCGTTCGGCTCGTCCCAGTGGCTGGTATTCCCGCCACCGGGCTGGACCTTCAAATGGTATGACCAGTTCTTCTCCAACCCTGAGTGGATGGACGCAGCCCTGGCCAGCCTCAAGGTCGCCGTGCTGACCACGGTCGCCGCAGTACTGCTGGGCCTGCCCACCGCGTTTGCCCTGGTACGTGGCCGCTTCCCCGGCCGCGAGATGCTCTACGGCCTGTTCACCATGCCGATGATCGTGCCGCTGGTGATCATCGCCGTGGCGGTGTATGCGCTGTTCCTCAAATTGGGCTACACCGGCACGCTGTTCGCGTTCGTGGTCAGCCACGTGATCGTCGCCCTGCCCTTCACCATCATCTCGATCATCAACTCGCTCAAGCTGTTCGACCAGTCGATCGAGGACGCTGCAGTCATTTGCGGGGCCTCGCGCCTGCAGGCGATCTTCAAGGTGACCTTCCCGGCCATTCGCCCGGGGATGATCGCCGGCGGCCTGTTCGCCTTCCTCGTCTCGTGGGACGAAGTGGTGCTCAGCGTGATGATGGCGAGCCCCGACCTGCAGACCCTGCCCGTGAAGATGTGGACCACCCTGCGCCAGGACCTGAGCCCCGTGATCGCCGTGGCCTCGACGCTGCTGATCGGCCTGTCCCTGCTTGTGATGATTATTGCCGCCGCCCTGCGCCGGCGCACCGAAGTCAACGCCTGAGTGCCGGAGAGAACAACAATGAGTGCAGTGATCAAAGACAACGCGCACACCAAGACCCTGGTCAGCCTGCGCGGCCTGAACAAGCACTACGGCGACTTCACCGCCGTGGACAACCTCGACCTGGAAATCCAGGACGGCGAGTTCCTGACCTTTCTCGGCTCCAGCGGTTCGGGCAAGTCCACGACCCTGTCGATGCTGGCCGGTTTCGAGACCCCGAGCAGCGGCGAGATTCTGGTCGAGGGCCAATCGCTGGTGAACGTGCCGCCGCACAAGCGTGATATCGGCATGGTGTTCCAGCGCTACTCGCTGTTCCCGCACTTGAACGTGCGCGACAACATCGCCTTCCCCCTGGCCATCCGCAAGCTTGGCAGCGCCGAAATCAACAAGCGGGTCGACGCCATGCTCAAGCTGGTGCAACTGGAGAAGTTCGCCCACCGCAAGCCTTCGCAGATGTCCGGCGGCCAGCAGCAGCGCGTGGCGATTGCCCGGGCGCTGGTCTACGAGCCCCGCATCTTGCTGATGGACGAACCGCTGGGCGCGCTCGACAAGAAGCTGCGTGAGGACCTGCAGGACGAACTGCGCCAGTTGCACCGGCGCTTGGGCATCACCATCGTCTATGTGACCCATGACCAGGAAGAGGCCATGCGCCTGTCCCAGCGCATCGCTATCTTCAGCCATGGCAAGATTGTCGGGCTGGGCAGTGGTTACGACCTTTACCAGAACCCGCCGAACGCGTTCGTCGCCTCGTTCCTGGGCAACTCCAACTTCCTGCGGATCAAGGCCAGCAGCAACGGCGCGGGCAGTTTCGAGGGCCAGCCTGTGGCGATCCGCCTGACCGCCGGTTTGGCTGCCGGGCAGGAGGCGCTGATCATGGTGCGCCCGGAAAAAGCCTTGGCGCTGAGCACCGCCCAGGCTGCGGCGCAACCCCTGCCGCCCGGCTGGAACGAGGTGGCTGCCAAGGTCGCCGAGGTGCTGTTCCTGGGTGAAAGCCAGACCTGCCATGTGGTCACCGCAGGCGGTACCGAGATGACCGTGAAGGCGCTGTCTGCGGCAGGCATGCCGATGCAGCCCGGCGACACCGTTAACGTGCGCTGGGCGGTGGCCGATGCCTGCGTCTATACCGAGTGGGCAGAAAGTGACCTGAGCAAGTCGGCAGGCGCGCACTGAGGGTGCTGGGGCCGCAAAGCGGCCCTAGGTGACTGTCATATTTCCATCACGCAACCGTCGTAATCTGCCGGGCAACTCTATGCCATAGGTAGCCCGGCATGCCCCGCCTGCTGCTCGCTCTACTCGCCCTGCTGCCGCTATCGGCCCTGGCCGATTCTGCCCATTTGCGCGTGCAGGGCTCCAACACCATCGGTGCTGCGCTGCTGCCGGCCTTGGTCCAGGGGCAATTGCGCTCGCAACAGGCAACCGCCATCGAGCAGGCCCCCGGCGCGCAGGCCAACGAAACCGTCATCACTGCCCGCGACGTGCGCGGGCAACCGTTGCGTATCGATATCGCCGCGCATGGTTCCAGCACTGGCTTCGCTGCCTTGGGCCGTGGCGAGGCCGACCTGGCTGCCGCCTCACGGCCAATCAACGACGCAGAAGTGCGCCAACTGCAGGCCCTGGGCAATTTGCGCGCGGCCAACGCCGAGCAGGTCATCGGCCTGGATGGCGTGGCGGTGATCGTGCACCCCGACAACCCGCTGCCACAACTGACCACCCGGCAACTGGCGCAGATCTTCTCTGGGCAAGTCCAGCGCTGGGACCAGCTGGGCATCACCGGAGGGTCGATTCACCTTTACGCCCGCGACGATCGTTCCGGCACCTACGAAACGTTCAAGGCACTGGTGCTCGACCCTCATCAGGGCGCGCTGTCGCCCCAGGCCCAGCGCTTTGAGGCCAGTGATGAGCTGGCCGAGCGGGTCAGCAGCGACCGCCAGGCCATCGGTTTCAGCAGCCTGGCCGCAGTGCACGGGGCCAAGGTGCTGGCAGTAGCCGAGGGCGATGCGCCGGCCATGCTGCCGCAGCGCGCGCAGGTGGCCAGCGAAGATTACCCACTGTCGCGGCGCTTGTATTTCTACCTGCCAGCCAATGCCAAACCTCAGGCCAAAGCCCTGGCCGACTTCACCCAGAGCCCGGCGGGCCAGGCCATCGTCGCCCAGCTGGGTTTCGTCTCGCAGCAAGTCAAGGCCCAGGCAGTGCAGCCCCAGGCCGACATGCCGCCGCGCTACCGATCGCTGGCCCAGCAAGCGCAGCGGCTGAGTGTGAACTTTCGCTTTCAGGAAGGCAGCGCCAGCCTCGACAACAAGGCCTTGCGCGATGTGCAGCGGGTGGCCGACTACCTGCGCCAGGCGGGCAAGCTGCAGAGCAAGGCGGTGCTGGTGGGGTTTGGCGACCCCAAGGAAACACCGGGGCGTGCGGCGCTGCTTTCACGCTTGCGGGCGCTGGCGGTGCGCCGCGAGCTGGCACGCGATGGTGTGGACGTGCTGGAAGTGACCGGCATGGGCGATGAGCTGCCGGTGGCCGGGAATGACCAGGAACAAGGTCGCTTGCGCAATCGGCGGGTGGAAGTGTGGGTCTATTGAAGCGCCCGCGCACCAGGCAAAGAAATGTAACAGGTCGGCGTTCGGCATCCCGGGGAAACGCGGCTAGGCTCAAGCCTATGTGATACCGGGCCCCTCTGACGGCTGCCAAGCCGCCATGTCGGATCACTGTTGCCATGCAACGTCGACAATCAAGGAGGGGCTCATGACAGCTCTGCACACATTCCTCACCACCCCGTTTCTCGGTACCAGCACCTGGTTGTGGCTGGTGTTCATGGCCATCGTCATCGGTTTGCTAGTGCTCGACCTGGGCGTGCTGCACCGCCAGGACCGCGAGATCGAAATGCGCGAGAGCCTGCTGCTGTACTCGGGTTATTTCAGCGTCGGCGTACTGTTCGGGGCCTGGGTCTGGTTCGAGCTGGGCGCGCAGTCGGCGCTGGAGTTCTACACCGGGTTCCTGGTCGAGCAGTCGCTGTCGATGGACAACGTGTTCGTCATGGCGATGATCTTCGGCTTCTTCGCCATCCCCCGCCGCTACCAGCACCGGGTATTGTTCTGGGGCATTCTGGGTGTGGTGTTCCTGCGCGCGATCATGATCGGCGTGGGTGCGACACTGGTGCAGAACTTTGAATGGGTGTTGTACATCTTCGGCGCTTTCCTGCTGTTCACCGGGGTGAAGATGGCGCTGTCGAAAGAAGACAGCCATCTGGACCTGGCCAACAACCCGGTCCTGAAATTCGTGCGCCGGCACATGCGCGTTACCGATCAGATCCACGGCTCGCATTTCTTCGTGCGCCTGACCCCGCCCGGGCACAGCAAGGCGCTGCGCTATGCCACGCCGCTGTTCCTGGCGCTGGTGCTGATCGAACTGGCCGACCTGGTATTTGCCGTCGACAGCGTGCCAGCGATCTTTGCCATTACCCAGGACCCGTTCATCGTCTACACCTCGAACATCTTTGCCATCCTGGGTTTGCGTTCGCTGTACTTCGCACTTTCGGCATTGATGCACCGGTTCGTGTACCTCAAGTATGCGCTGGCGATGGTGCTGATCTTCATCGGCTGCAAGATCTTCTACCACGGCATGGTGGGCAAGGTACCGGCGTTGCTTTCGTTGGGGGTGACGTTTGGGTTGTTGTTGGGTGGGGTGGTGGTGTCACTGGTCAAGACGCGGGGGGACAAAGCGACGGTGGAGGCAAAATTGCAGCATCTTCCGCCTGAGAAAAGTGACGATGAGCAGAAGGAGAAAGACCCGCAATTGCGGGTCTGACTGACGCGCATCTCATACGTTCTAATGGACCATTGTCGCAGCAGGCATAAGTCAATTATCAAGAAACAAAAATTACGTCATTTTGGAAATTTCTATAACACAAGCTGCGAGCACCAGCCACCCAAAACCAATGATGATAAGCCATGCAGACACAGCCAGCCATCGCTTCAATTTTGGTGGGAAAACTTTTAGCTCGTCAGCATCGAGCTGGCCTCGACGAAGCACAAACCCAGGGAATGTGACAAGCCCCCCAATTGCACAAACCAACATGAGCCGCCACTTGAAGCTAGAGCCACCCCATGCAATCTTCAAGCTCTCAATATACGAATTACTTTCAATCGAAGAGCAAACTATCTCATAATTTCGCGTCAAAGCTATATAGGCACTTATCGACACACCTGACAGAGAAATTACAAATGGCATCAATACAAATGATAGCTTTAGCGCAGCAGGCCAAGCATCAATATCAATCACTTGTTGCCCCATAGATGTATTCGCCTGTCCATTCCCCGAGAACTTCACCCCCCTTGCCGCCTACGAATCCTCCGCCCCCCACTACTAAAATACCGCACAATGGTGTCGCAACTCCCCCAGTACCTACGGCGAAAAAAGCACATGCTGTTCCCGCAGCTAAACTCGCAAGTGCAGAGCCTGCTATTCCACCGCTAACGCTGCCGCTGAATTTTCCGGCCTCTACAAAACGGGCGCTTCTACAAGCCTCCGTGTTCCCTGCCTGGCAAACCTCTTTCACATTGAGATACGACGATGTCCCACTGAGTCCAATAGCCGCATTCCCACCATACTTAAGGTACTTGGAAAGCTTCGCTACTTTATCAAGATGCGTCGCATACCCCGGTATCTGCCCCGCCCCACCCGCTTTCGACCAATGGTGCACAAGACTCTTGGTAGAAATATTCAGACTCTTCTTTAAACGTTCATAGTTGCCGAGGTTAAGCTGTTTATTGAGCAGCGCCGCTTTCAACTGAACATCCAGTTGCTGCAGCAGCTGGCGCCGCGAGGCGAAAAACTCACGACTGTTCAAATGCCCGTTCCGCAAGAACTCACGCTGATGCAACTGCTCGATCTGGTTCAGCGTGCTCTTGACCTGTTTCAACCCTTGATCGAGCATGTCCTTGCCCACGCCCATCGACTGGCTGGCACTGCTCAGCAAACCGGCAATCTCAGCCTGGTGCTGCACCATGAAGTCGGATTCTGCGAAATCGAGCACCGCCAACGCGCGCCGTGCATCCTGAGCGGCAGCCATCAGCTTGGCCTCCTCGAGGGTACAGGCATCACTATTGTCCGGGTCACCGATGACGAAGATTTCCCCAGCCTTGAAACCTTGCTCGAACGTGGGGTTGAGCCGCTGCAAACGGGAGATCGGCAAGGTGGCGTCGTGCTCGGATAATTGCAGCAGAACCTGAGAGAACGACATGCTTTTGGGCACCACGTAGAAACCCGGCTCCAACGTGCCTGGCATCGCAGTCACCGCGCCCTGCACGAGGCTTTTCGGATGGGCGCCGGCCGCTGCCTCGGTAGGCATTGCGCGACTGTTCGCAAGTGCCTGCCTGGATAGCGGGGCCGCACCCAGTGGTGCTACGACCCGATTGCTGCCGGACGGGCAACCACACGCCACCAGTGCACCGTCCATGGCCACGGCTTGACCGTTGGAGATGAAGTACCGAACGCCCTCAACGACAGTCCCTTGCTCGCCACAGCGCGGACAAGGCGTCGTTTTGTCCCCCTCCCGAAGCACCCTGCGGCCATTGCTCAAATAACCGAGGCCGGCAGCGATGCAAATAGCACCTGTCGTGGTGACATCGCCATCAACCGCCTGGCCTTTACCACCCAGATTGACACGCATCGGCAAGTACCTTGTGCAAGAAGTAAGGTGTCGAAACCTAACAGCTGCAAAAGGGCTTTTAGTGCCTGAACGTGAAAACCAGACACTTCCTACACCAAATACATACTTGTTCAGCCAGCTCATCCGTAGCCAGCATGCGCGTTAATCGGACAAGGAATTCCCGTGCAAGAACTTCCGATTCTTCATCTTGAACTGCGCAGCATCTCCACCGGCACATACTTGCCGATCTCATATTTGCCAATCGCCGCCCGGTGCACTTCGTCCGGCCCGTCGGCCAGGCGCAAGGTGCGCTGCATGGCGTACATGTAGGCCAAGGGGAAGTCACCGCTCACGCCCGCGCCGCCATGCATCTGGATCGCCCGGTCGATGACCTTCAAGGCCACATTCGGCGCCACCACCTTGATCTGGGCGATTTCACTGCGTGCGACCTTGTTGCCCACGGTGTCCATCATGTACGCCGCCTTGAGCGTCAGCAGGCGTGCCATGTCGATTTCCATGCGCGAGTCGGCGATCTTGTCGACGTTGCCGCCCAGCCGGGCCAGAGGCCGGCCGAAGGCAGTGCGCTCGACCGAGCGTTTGCACATCAACTCCAGCGCCCGCTCGGCCATGCCGACCGAACGCATGCAGTGGTGAATACGCCCTGGGCCTAGGCGCCCCTGGGCGATCTCGAAGCCGCGGCCCTCGCCGAGGATCACGTTTTCATAAGGCACGCGCACATTCTCGAACAGCACCTCGGCATGGCCATGTGGCGCGTCGTCGTAGCCGAACACCGGCAACGGCCGCACTATCTTCACGCCCGGCGTATCGGTCGGCACCAGCACCATCGAGTGCTGCTGGTGGCGCGGCCCCTCAGGGTCGGACAGGCCCATGAAGATCATGACCTTGCAACGCGGGTCACACGCGCCGGATGTCCACCACTTGCGGCCGTTGATCACCCATTCATCGCCATCACGCACGGCGGTGGCAGCCATGTTGGTGGCGTCTGATGAGGCCACGTCCGGCTCGGTCATGGCGAACGCCGAACGGATCTCGCCGCGCAGCAGTGGCTCCAGCCACTGGCGTTTCTGCGCCTCGCTGCCATACCGCACCAGCACTTCCATGTTGCCGGTATCCGGTGCCGAGCAGTTGAACGGCTCTGGCCCGAGCAGCGAGCGGCCCATGATTTCGGCCAGTGGGGCGTATTCCAGGTTGCTCAGCCCGGCGCCGTATTCCGACTCGGGCAAGAACAGGTTCCACAACCCCTCGGCGCGGGCCTTGGCCTTGAGCTCTTCCATGATCGCCGTGGGCTGCCAGCGATCACCCTCGGCGACCTGGCGCTCGAACACCGCTTCTGCGGGATAGACGTAGGCATCCATGAACGCTGTGACGCGCTCGCGCAGTGCCTGGACCTTGGGCGAATAGGCGAAATCCATCGGGGCTACCTTCACGGTTCGGAGTACATGGGCCAGAGCCTAGAGCAGCAAGCGCCCATCCACCTAGTCTATTTTCCGCGTGTATAAACATTCATAACCGATATATGATCGGGCAATAATTCCAACAATGAGCGGCGCACATGAACCTCAGCAAGGTCGACCTCAACCTGTTCATCGTCTTCGATGCGATCTACACCGAAGCCAACCTGACCCGCGCCGGGCAGATTGTCGGCATCACTCAGCCGGCGGTGTCCAATGCCCTGTCGCGACTGCGCGAAACCTTCAACGACCCGCTGTTCGTGCGTACCGCGCAAGGCATGGTGCCCACGCCCATGGCCCAGAACATCATTGGCCCGGTGCGCAACGCCCTGGCCCTGCTGCGCACGTCGGTGCAGGAAAGCCGTATCTTCAACCCGCAGCAGGCCAACAAGACCTTTCGCATCAGCATGACCGACCTGACCGAAGCGGTGATCCTGCCGCCGTTGTTCCAGCGGCTGCGCCGCCTGGCACCTGCAGTGCTGATTGATAGCTTTCTGTGCAAACGGCGCGAAACCACCAAGGAACTGGCGGCCGGGCGCCTGGATTTCGCGGTCGATGCCCCGCTGAACACCGACCCGCAGGTGCGCCACGTCAAACTAATGCAAGACCGCTACGTCTGCGCCCTGCGCCAAGGCCACCCGCTGGCCGACAGCAAACTGACCCTGGACAGCTACCTGGGCATGACCCATATCCATATTTCCAGCCGCCGCAATGGCCTGGGCTATGTTGACCTGGCCTTGGGCAAGATGGGCGTACAGCGCAAGGTTGCCTTGCGCTCACAGCATTACCTGATGGCTTCGCAGGTGTTGCAGCAGACCGACATGGCCATGACCGTGCCCGAGCGTTTCGCCCGCCGTCATCAATTGCGCTACCAGCCATTGCCGGTAGACGTACCGGCGCTGGAAACGCACTTGTACTGGCACGAGAGCACTGACCAAGACCCTGCCAACCGCTGGATGCGCGAGCAGATCATCGAGTTGTGCGAACGGGTGGTGGCCGAGGAAGAACGCGCGCTGGCGCCGGCCTGAGGCGATTGCCAAAGGTCGTTTACGCCGAGTATTGAAAGTTAATTTCTCCAGAAACGGGCAAAGCGAGAATTATTTTCCAAGCCTGGGCACAATCAGCCAGGCATAAGACAAAAACCATCAGCCCACGGGCGGGTACGCTTGCACCAACGATCATCGAATCCAACGTGACAGACACGGACCCGCCCCCATGCCCAGCGCCCCGCTCTACTTCGACTACGCCGCCACCACCCCCGTTGACGACCGCGTCATCGAAACGATGCTCGCCTGCCTTGGCCGCCACGCCAACTTCGGCAACCCCGCCTCCAGTGGCCATGCCTATGGTCAGGCTGCCCGCAACGCGGTGGAACAGGCACGCCAGCAGGTGGCCGAACGCGTTGGCGCCCGTGCTGATCAGCTGGTGTGGACGTCAGGCGCGACCGAATCCAACAACCTCGCACTCAAAGGCATCGCCCAAGGCATCAGCCAACCGGGCCACCTGATCACCAGCCAGCTGGAACACAAGGCCGTGCTCGACACGGCCGCTGAACTGGAGCGCCAAGGCTGGTCCATCACGCGCCTGGCTGCGGATGCGGCCGGGCTGATTCAGCCCGATGCCGTGCAGGCGGCATTGCGCGCCGATACCCGCCTGGTCTCGCTGATGGCGGTCAACAACGAATTGGGTACCGTGACCGATTTCGCCGCCATTGGTGAGCGTGTGCGTGCCCATGGGGCGCTGTTGCATGTGGACGCGGCCCAGGCGGTGGGCAAGCTGGCCATCGACCTTGCGGCAATGGCGGTGGACCTGATGTCGTTCTCGGCCCACAAAGCCTATGGCCCCAAAGGCATCGGCGCGCTCTACGTCGGCCCGCGTGCCCGCGAACTGATGCGCGCGCAGATGCACGGCGGTGGGCATGAGCAGGGGCTGCGTTCCGGCACCCTGGCAACCCACCAGATCGTCGGTATGGGTAGCGCCTTCGCCCTGGCTGGCCAGCCGGGCGACAGTGAACACCAGCGCATCGAACAACTGGCCCAGCGCCTGCGCGACGGGTTGCTGGCCTTGCCGGCGGTAAGCCTCAATGGCTGTGCCACGCAGCGCATCCCGCATACCTTGAACCTGTGTATCGATAGCCAAGGCTTCAACAGTGCCGCGTTGGCCAGTGAGTTGGCGTTGTCGACCACGTCGGCCTGCAACTCGGCGAGCAATGCACCCTCGCATGTGCTGCTGGCCCTGGGGCTGGATGAAAGCCGGGCGCGCAACAGCGTGCGCTTGAGTATCGGACGCTTCAGCACCGAGGCCGAAGTAGATAAAGCACTCGAGGTGTTCGCCAGGGTCACAGCGGCGGCTTCGCTGGCGCTCTGGTAAGGCGCAAACAGCAGGGGCCGGCGGGCGGCCCCTGGCGCTATCAGAGGAAGGTGAATACCTTCGCAGCCGGCAACCGCGACTTGTTCAGCCCCGCATTGAAATCACCCTCGCTACGGTAGCCCAGGCTCAAGATCACCACACTGGTAAAGCCCTGCTCACGCAAGCCCAGTTCGGCATCCAGTACCTTGCTGTCGAAGCCTTCGATGGGCGTGGCATCCAGGCCATGCGCCGCCGCACCGAGCAGCGCGGTGCCAAGGGCCAGGTAGGTCTGCTTTTCCATCCAGTGCTGCACGTCTTTCTGGTCGAAACGGTGCAGGTCGACGTAATGGCGACGGCTCTGGTTCTGCGCGGCGCGGGCCTGCTCGTCACGAAAACGACCATCGGCGGCTTCCTGGTCTAGCAGCGCCTGCAGATGAGCCTCGGGCATTTCGGTACGGGCGCAGAACACGATTACATGGGACGCATCGAGGATCTTCGGCGAGTTGTAGGCGAAACGGTCCTGGGTGCTCTTGGCCAACCGTGCCTTGCCTTCGGCGCTGTCGGCGACGACGAAGTGCCAAGGCTGGGAGTTGACCGAGGACGGGCTGTGGCGCAGTTGCTCGAGCAACGCGTCGATCGTGGCCTGAGGAATGCGGCGCGAGGCGTCGTAAGCCTTGGTGGTGTAGCGGCGCTTGGCCAGGGAAACGGTATCCATGCAACAACTCCTGCGGTGAAAATGGGATGTGTCGCGCATGTTATCTTTCCTGTAAAAAAGAAAAACCGGCACAATGCAGCAACACTTTCATCCCAGGAGTGAAAATGCTACGCATCGCCGACCTCGAACTGTTCGTGCGCAGCAGCGTGCTGGGCAGCTTCACCGCCGCCGCCCACGAGGCCGAACTGCTGCCGGGCCAGGTGGCCGCCGCCATCAAGCGCCTGGAGCGTGAGCTGGACGTACGCCTGTTCGCGCGCACTACCCGTAGCCTGCGCCTGACCGCCGAGGGCGAGCTGTACCTGCCAACGGCGCAGAACGTACTGGAAAGCCTGCGCCAAGGCCGCGAGGACCTGCACGGCAACGCCAGTACCTTGCGCGGGAGCCTGCAGGTTTCGGCACCTTCGGACATGGGCCGCAACATGCTGCTGCCTTGGCTGAGCGCATTCCGTCGCGAGCACCCGGCGCTGCACCTGCGCTTCTTTCTGTCCGACCAGATGGCCGACCTCAATCGCGACCCGGTGGACATCGCCATCCGCTATGGCCTTAACCAGGACGCCAACTACATCGCCCTGCCCCTGGCCAACTGGAACCGTCGGGTGCTGGTTGCCTCCCCGGACTACCTGGCGCGCCACGGCCGCCCGCAGACACCGGAGGCCCTGCAGCAACATGCCTGCCTGTTGTACCTGCAACAGAACCGCGTCTATGACAAATGGCGGGTGGGCAACCGCACCGTGCAGGTACGGGGGCCGCTGGTCAGCGACGACGCCGACGTGATTCGCCGACTGGCCCTGCTAGGTGAAGGTATCGTCTATAAATCGTGGCTGGATGTGAGCGCCGACATCGAGGCGGGCGAGCTGGAGATCCTCTTGCCGGAGTACTTGGGCGAGCCGACGCCGGTCACCTTGGTCTGCCCACACCGCAAGCAACTGACCCCGGCAGTGACGCAGTTGCACCTGTGGCTGCGCGAGCGCTTCGAAGCCCTGCGGCCCCGGCTGCTGAACAAGGGCTGCACAATCGTTCCAGACTGATACGGGTACGTGCGTTAAGGTAGCCATTTCCCCCACGGGCTGCACCCATGAGCAACTGGATCGTCCTCAAGCAAGACGCCGACACCGGCATCGAGTCGGTCCGCGCGCATTTCACCGGGCATGCCTACGACCCCCACTGGCATGACAGTTTTCTGGTCGGTATCACCGAGCAAGGCGTGCAGCAGTTCAACTGCCGGCGGGTGCGCCATCGCAGCACGCCGGGGCAGGTGTTTCTGCTGGAGCCCGGCGACCTCCACGACGGCCTCGCGCCGACCGAAGAAGGCTTTACCTACTCGACGCTGTACCTGGAGCCTGCATGGCTCGAAGACCAGTTACGAACGCTGTTCGAGCATGCACCCAGCGCCAGCTTGCCCAGCTTTGCCGATACCCTGTGCCACGACGCGCGCCTGGCACGGGCCACCGCACTGGCCTTTCACACCGTGCACAACCAGGATTTTCGCATCGTTCGCCAGACGGCCATGGACGACCTGCTTGCCTGCCTGACCCGCCACCTGCACTGGCGCAAACGCCTCAACCCAGACCCTCGCCTGCCGCTGACCGCTCAGCGCGCACGTGACTACCTGCATGCTCACCTGGACCGTGACATCGGCCTGGAAGACCTGGCCCAGGCCTGTGGCGTCGACCGTTTTCGCCTGACCCGCGCCTTCAAGGCCGCGTTCGGCCTGGCACCGCACGCCTACCTGATACAGTTGCGCCTGGCCCGCGCCCGGCGCCTGCTCGCCCAAGGCCAGACGCCCGCTGAAGTGGCCATGGCGCTGGGCTTTGCCGACCAGAGCCACCTGGGTCGCTGGTTCCGCCGGGCCTATCGGTTGACCCCGGCCGACTACCGCAGGCGCTGCTCAAACCTTCCAGACTGACGGCGGCCTTACGGCGAACATGGTGCTTCGACCCCTCGGAGCTTTGTGTCATGTCGCAGTCGTTGTTGCCCTTCATTCTCTTCGCCCTGGTTGCCAGTATCAGCCCGGGGCCGACCAACTTGTTGATTCTGGCGCACGGTGCACGGCAGGGCCTGCGCGCAAGCGTGGCACCGATCCTGGCCGGTTGTGGCGCCGCCGCAGCGGTGGTGCTGCTGGTCGGGCTTGGGCTGGGCGAGCTGTTACTGCGTCACCCCCTGGCCCAGCAACTGATGAGCTGGGCTGGCGTACTCTGGTTGAGCTGGCTGGCCTGGCGCATTCTGCGCAGCGCCGGGCAGCCCTTGGACCTCAGCGCAGAAAAGCACTTTGATGCGTTCAGCGCAGCTTCGCTGCAAGTGGTCAACCCGAAAGTGTGGATGATGGCAGTGGCGGTGATCGGGGTATTTGCCGCGCCGGCGCTGCCGGTGTGGCAGTTGGCGCTGGTGTTTCTGCTGATCGCCCTGCCGTGCATGACGGCCTGGGCGCTGCTGGGGGTAGGCAGTGCACGCTGGTTGCAGGCCCCTGCGCGGTTGCTGTGGTTCAACCGAGGGTTGGCGGGGATGTTGCTGGTGTCGGCCTGGGCGGCGCTGCTTGGTTGAATTTGATGGTGGCTGCGCCGGCCGCTTCTCGGGCAAGCCCACGAAGCGGCCGGCACGGTCAATCAGGTGCCTAAGGCTTCGCGAAAGCGCCGAGTGCTGGCGAAGGCCAGGGCCAACCCCACCACCGCCACACAGCCTCCGACCAGGCCAATATAGGCCACATCCATCTGGCTGCTGACGATACTGCCCAGCAGTGCCCCACCGCCGATCCCGATGTTGTAGATACCCGAGAACAAGGCCATGGCCACGTCGGTGGCATCGGACGCCAGCTTCAAGGTCTTGGACTGCAACGACAGGCTGAAACTCAGGATCGCCACACCCCAGAACATGCTCAACGCACAAAACACGTAGAAGTTGCCCGACAGCGGCAACAGCAACAATAGGCAAGCCGCCAGCAGGCCGATCGAACCCACCAGAAAGCCTTGGGGGAAACGTTCACTGTAACGGCTGAACAGCACCGAACCGAACACCCCGGCGCCACCGAACAACAGCAGCAGCAACGTAGTGCGCTCGCCACTGATCTGCGCCACGTTCAGGGCGAAGGGTTCGATGTAGCTGTAGGCGGTGAACTGTGCGGTGATCACCAGCGTCACCAGCAGGTAGGTGACGACCAGGGCCGGGCGCTTGAACAGGATCGGCAGGCTGCGTAGCGAACCGGAGTTCTGGCTTGGCAGCAGCGGCAACGACTTCATCAGGCAAAGCATGGTGGCCAATGCCACCCCGGCAATGCTGAGGAACGTTACCCGCCAGCCCAAGGCTTCCCCTACCACGCGGCCCAGTGGAATACCCAACACCATCGCCAGGGTGGTGCCGGTGGCCAGCAGGCCGAGTGCCTTGGCCTGCTGGCCAGGCGGCGCCACGCGCACCGCCAGCGACGCAGTGATGGCCCAGAACACGGCATGGGCCAGGGCGATGCCGATGCGGCTCACCAGCAGCATGGCAAAGCTCTGCGACAGCCACGACAACAGGTGGCTGACGATGAACACCAGAAACACGAACAACAGCAGGCGCCGTCGCTCGATGTTGCGGGTCAGCAGCATCATCGGCAGCGACGCCAGGGCGACCACCCAGGCATAGATGGTCAGCATCAGGCCGACCTGAGCGGTGCTCATGTCGAAGCTGCGGCCAATGTCGCTGAGCAGCGCCACCGGGACGAATTCGGTGGTGTTGAAGATGAAGGCCGCCAAGGCCAGGGCAATGACGCTCAGCCAGCTGCCGCCACCGGTGGTCGGCGGCAGGACGGTGGGTATGGGTCCGTTCATGGGTGGAATTCTATGCTCCGCAGGCATGGCGAAAAGACGCGCGTCAGGGGCCAAGTATCGGCCGCGCTGAGGCACGGGTTTGTTATTGGAAGGAATGCCGGCATGGTACGCGTCAATACCAGGCCTCACAACCCGCGCACATTGCGCGTAACATGCGCGCTTTGTGTGAACTGCAAGCGGAACAAGGAGCCCGATCCGCCCATGGACAAGCAACAACCCCAGCAGCAGTGGCAGCAGGCGGTCACCGCCTACGCCCAGGCCATCAACCGCTACGTCGCGCAAGGCTGCGAGCAGGGCTGGGATGACCTCGAAGAACCCCAGCACGCTGCCACCGAGCACTTGCTCGACGCCTGGCAGGCCGCCCTGCAAGCGATCAACCAGCCGGGGGTAGACGAACAGCAACGCCAGGCCTTCCGCACGGCCTGGCCGCCTGCACACCTGCCGCTGGTGCCATTGCTCGACACGCATGGGCAAGGTATCAGCAATGTCTTGCTGCTGGACGACGGCAGCCTGCTCGCACGCATTGGCATGCCCTATGAAAAGGGCCAGGTAGTACGCATCGATCAGCAGGGCGTGACGCCGGTCATCGGTATCGAGCATTTCGGCCGTTGCCCGCAGCGCCGCTACTTTGCCCTGGCCAACGCCGAGGGCGTGCGCGTGACCGATGGCTGGGGCGGCCCGCAGGTCGCCCGGCTCCCTTGGCCTAGCGGGTTGGAGGGGCTGCCAGCCGGTTACCCCTTCGACCCCTTCGACCTGCCGCCGACCCCCACCACGCTGGTGCCCTTCGCGCAAGGCCAACGGGTACTGCTGGTGAGCGCCGAGGGCATCTTCCTGCTGGCGGCCGAAGGCGCCACCCGGTTGCTGCCGCGCCAATCGCAAATACTCGAAGAGCTGGCCGAAGGCACCGACCCGGACGATATCGCCTTGGGCCTGGCCATGGAGCATGGTGCGGTGTCGCCGGATGGGCGCCTGATCGTGGTCGGCGAACAGAGCAGCCGCCATCTGGTGTTGGACGATCAGTTGGCGCTGGTGGCGCAGGTAGGCCCAGGTGGTGAGTACCCGCATTTCGCCCTGTTCAACCGCCGCGGCGACCAGTTGATCGTCAATGCCTGCCACTTCTACAACGGCGGCACGCTCGGGGTACGCGTGGCCGACCTGCCGGGGCTGGATACCGACTACTACAGTGAAGACCCACGCACACCGCTGCTGCAGGATGGGGCGCGGGTTTACGCTGGGGTCGCAGGCGATGGCGAGTATATCGTCGGTGACGCCTACGGCTACTTGCGGGCCTTTGGCGAGGATGGCGCGGAACACTGGCAGCACTACCTGGGTTCGACCATCAGTGCCATGGACATCAGCGCGGACGGGCGCACGCTGGTTGCGGCGAGCCATGCCGGCTTCATTTCGGTGATTGCCCTGGGCAGCGGGCGGCCTGAATGGCAGATCGGCACCGGGGCGCATGGCGAAGTGCGGCGGTGGTTGTTCTGGAAGGGGTGGGACAAGGCGCTGGCCTGGTAAATCTGCACTGGCCCTTTCGCGGGCAACGCCGCGAAAGGGCCAGTGCAGGCCAACCCGTGGATCAACCCTGAAGCGTGGCCATGTCGATCACGAAGCGATACTTCACATCGCCGGCAATCATCCGCTCGTAAGCCTGGTTGATATTGCGGATATCGAGCATTTCGATGTCGCAACGGATGTCGTGCTCGGCACAGAAATCCAGCACTTCCTGGGTCTCGGCGATACCGCCGATCAACGACCCGGCCAGTACCCGGCGCTTGAGCACCAGGTTGGCCGCGTGCACCGCCGGGTCGATCGGTTCGATCAGGCCGACCAGGATGTGCACGCCATCGAACTTGAGGGTTTCCAGGTACGGGTTGAGGTCGTGCTGCACCGGGATGGTGTCGAGCAGGAAGTCAAAATGGCCGGCCGCAGCACGCATCTGCTCGTCATCGGTGGACACGATCACATGGTCGGCACCCTGGCGGCGGGCTTCTTCGGCCTTGGCCTGGGAGCGGGTGAACAAGGTCACTTCCGCGCCCAGGGCCTTGGCCAGCTTGATGCCCATGTGGCCGAGGCCGCCCATGCCCAGGATGCCGACCTTGTGGCCCGGCCCTACTCCGTGGTGCTTGAGCGGCGAATAGGTGGTGATGCCGGCGCACAGGATAGGCGCGGCGCTGGGCAGGTCCATGCCGGCGGGGATACGCACCACAAAGTGCTCGCTGACCACGATGCTGCTGGAGTAGCCGCCCATGGTGTTGCTGCCATCGACCCGGTCCGGCGTGGCATAGGTCATGGTCGGGCCTTCCAGGCAGTATTGCTCCAGGTCCTTGGCGCATGCCTCGCAGTGGCGGCACGAGTCGACCATGCAGCCGACGCCTACCAGGTCGCCGACCTTGTGTGCAGACACCTTGTCGCCCACGGCGGTGACGCGGCCGATGATCTCGTGGCCCGGCATCAGTGGGTACACGGCGATGCCCCACTCGTTGCGTGCCTGGTGGATGTCGGAGTGGCACACGCCGCAATACAAGATGTCGATAGCGACGTCGTCCGGGCGCGGGCTGCGGCGTTCGAAGGTCATGGGGGCCAGTGGGCTGGTCGGGGTTTGGGCGGCATAACCGATGGCGGTGTACATGCGGGACCTCGCAGAGAAGTGAAACGATTCAGGCGGCGCATTCTGCGCGTCATGCCCCACCTCGCCCACCGCAGATTCTCCGGCATCCATGCCCGATTCTCCGGAGTTGCCTGCCAGCATCTGACGCTAGACCGTCAATCTGCGATGATGCAACTGTCTGATTCTCTGCCCAGGTTAACCATGCAGCTCACTCGTCACGTCGACGCCAATGCCCCCCTTTGCGCGCTGATCCGCCGCCTCGCCACGCGTCCGGGCTTCGTCCCCACCCACCTGCCCCAGGTTCAGGTGCTGAGCTGGGACCACTATGTGGCCAGCAGCCCGCAGATCTACGAGCCGAGCCTGATGATCCTGGCCCAGGGCAGCAAACTCGCGCGCCTGGGGCCACGCACCCTGGAGTACGGCGCCGGCCACTACCTGGTCCAGGCGCTGTCGGTGCCGTTCATGTGTGAAACCTTTGCCACCGGTGATGCGCCTCTGCTGGGCGTGGCGGTGGACATTGACCGTGGCGTGCTCGGTGAACTGGTGCAAAGCATGGACCTGGCCCCGGATGCCGCCGTACAGGCGCAGACCCCGCAGTCGATGACGTCGGCGGCCCTGGATGCGCCCATGCGCGACAGTGTCGAGCGCCTGCTGCAGTGCCTGCAGGACCCGCTGGATGCCAAGGTGCTCGGCCCGGCGCGGGTGCGCGAAGTGCTGTATACCGCGCTGCGCGGCCCGCAGGCCGGGGTGCTGCGGGCACTGGTCGAGCAGCAGGGGCATTTCGCCCGCATCGGCGCCGCCCTCGCCCACCTGCGCGAACACTACACCGAGCCACTGAGTGTCGAGGCACTGGCTGCGCGTGCCAACATGAGCGTGTCGACCTTCCACGAACACTTCAAGCGCTGCACCGACATGGCGCCGATGCAGTACCTCAAGCGCCTGCGGCTGCTCAAGGCGCAGCAGATGTTGATTGGTGAGGGCCTTGGCGTGGCGCAGGCGGCGCACCGGGTGGGGTACCAGAGCACCTCGCAGTTCAGCCGCGAGTACAAGCGCCAGTTTGACCGCAGCCCTGGGGATGAGACGGCTTATCAGAGCTTGCCGGTTTAGTTGCGGGCGGAATGTGTGGGGTGTTCAGGTGCCTGGCTGGGGATTTGTGGGGGAGCGGATATCGAGCGCCGCCCGCGCGGCGCTTCGCGGGGCAAGCCCGCTCCCACTGTCTACCTTCGGCCAATTATGCCTGTGGCATCTTCACTGTCCGCCTTGTGTGCCCGACTCGATATTGAGGCGGGTGCTGTTTGCTTCACCTCAATCTCATGCCATGCACCAAGGCTGGCAGTGGAAATGTAACTGACAGCCAGTTACCATTGAGAACGCTTCACACTCACAACTGGATGCCAGGCGTTGGACAGCACCTCGACCCGCAAGCTGGGCTTCTTCTTCAGCGACCATCACCGCTGGCTGCTCCAACACATCTTCAAACGCCTGCGCAATCGCGCCGACGCCGAAGACACTGCGGCCGAAGCGTTCTGCCAGATGCTCGGCGCACGTGTCGACCCGGACAGCATCCAGCAGCCGCGCGCCTACCTCTCGACCATCGCCCGGCGGCTGATCTTCGACCGGCATCGCCGCCGCCAACTCGAAGTGGCCTACCTCGAACGCTTGGCACTGCTGCCCGAGCCAGTCGCCCCTTCGGCCGAAGAGCAACTGCTGCTGATCGAGGCACTGGTGGCCATCGATAAGGTGCTGGACGGTTTGCCCGCCGTGGTCAAGGCCACCTTCCTGTTCAGCCAGCTCGACGGCATGAGCTATGTCGACATCGCCGCCCGGCTGCAGATCAGTGAACGCACCGTCAGCCGCTACATGAAGCAGGCCCTGCGCCAGTGCTACCTGTGCGAGGTGCAAGCATGAGCGCAGCCGGCCTGGACCCGATAAGCGAGCAGGCCATCGACTGGATGGTCGCGCTGAAAGCCGGCACGCCAGACGAGGCATTGCTGCAACGCCTGGCCCACTGGTTGCGCCAGGACCCCGCGCACCAACGGGCCTGGGACCGCTTGCAACAGCGCGTCGGCAGCCCGTTTGCCGCGTTGCGCGCGCTGGACCGGCGCGCCCCCGGGCATGCCGCCGATGCGCGCCAGGTCTTGCTCGCCCCCACCCACTCCCGGCGCGAAGTGCTGGGGGCCCTGGCTGGCCTGAGCGTCGCTGCTGCCGCAGCCTGGGGCGGCTGGCGCAGCGACGGGGCGCAAAACTGGTTGGCCGACCTGCACACCGCCAGTGGCGAACGGCGCAGCTTCACCTTGGCCGATGGCAGCCGCCTGAGCCTCAACAGTGGCAGTGCCGTCGACCTGGACTTCGATGCCAACCAACGGCTGCTGATACTGCGCCGCGGAGACCTGTTGATCCAGGTCGCGGCAGACCCGCGACGGCCGCTGCGGGTGCGCACGGCGCAAGGGCAGGTGCAGGCGCTGGGCACCCGTTTCCTGGTGAGCCAGGAAGCCAACGCCACCCGCGTTGTGGTGTTCGAGCACAGCGTGCGCGCCAGCCTGCCCGATGGCCGCTGGCAAGACCTGCAACAGGGGCAGGCAGCACTGCTGCGCAGCGATGGCATCCAGCGTCTGGATGGCGAGCAACAACAACGTGCAGCCTGGCTGCAGGGCCGCCTGGAAGTGCTCGACGAACCGCTGCATGCCGTGGTCGATGCGCTGCGGCCGTACCAACGGGGCTATATCCGGGTAGCGCCAGCGGTACGAGACATACGCGTGCAAGGTGTATTCCCGCTGGACCAGCCACAGCAGGCGCTGGCGGCCCTGGCCGAGGCCCTGCCGATCAGCGTCGAGCGCTATGGCCCGTGGCTGATGATGATCGGCCCCGAGCACAATAAATGAAAATATTTGTGAAAATCATTCGCAGACGTGTCCGGTTTTCGTTTCTCGTCCCACCTATCTCCTGACAAGCCACTTCATTCGGGAGAATTCTGTGCTCAACCTCTGGCCCCGCGCCCTGCCCCTCGTCGTCGCCCTGACCAGCCTCAACGCCCATGCCCAGGTGCAGACCCTGGCGTTCGACCTGCCGCCCGCCAGCCTGGCTACCACCCTTAACCGGATCGCGAGCCAGAGCGGCTACATCATCGCCCTCGAACCGCAACGGGTGCGTGGCAAGCAAGCGCCCGCGGTGGTCGGCCAGATGAGCGCCGAGCAAGCCATGCAAGCAGCCCTTGCCGGTAGCGGCCTGCAATTGCGGCTCACCAGCAGCGGGCACTTCAGCGTCGCCCCGGCCACCCCTGAGACCGACGTGCTGGAGCTTGGCAGTACCAGCATCACCGACAACTACCTGGATGCCACCAGCGAAGGCAGTGGCTCGTACGCAGCCCGTGCGGTGACCCTTGGCAAAGGCACCCACAGCCTCAAGGAAATCCCCCAGTCGGTAACGGTGATCACCCGTAAACAGCTGGACGACCAAGGCATCACCGACCTGCAGGATGCACTCAACCACACCACCGGGATCGTCGGCGCACAGGGCATCGGCCCTGGCGTGGTGGTGACTTCGCGCGGCTTCCAGATCGACGACTGGCAGTACGACGGCGTGCCGATTCCACGCAACACCTACTCGCTGGGCAACTGGGCAACCCAGGACCTGGTGTTCTTCGACCGCGTGGAGGTGCTGCGCGGCGCCTCGGGCCTGTTGCAAGGTACCGGCAGCCCCGGCGGCGCGATCAACCTCGTGCGCAAGCGTGGCCAGGCCACCCCGACGGTCACTGTCACCGGCAAGGCCGGCTCCTGGGACCACTATGGCCTGCAACTGGACGCAGGCGGCCCATTGACCGCCGATGGGCGTGTGCGCGGTCGGTTTGTCGCCGACGAGGACCAGAGCGACAGTTTCATCGACTACCAGTGGAGCAAATCGCACTCGCTGTATGGCGCACTGGACATCGACCTGAACGACGCCACCACCGTGGGTGCCGGCATCAGCTACAACCGCCAGCAGTCGCGGCCGATGCTGCGTGGCATCCCTCGCTATGCCACCGGTGAACCGGTTGACCTGCCACGCTCGACCTTCACCGGCGCCCGCTGGAACCGGGCGCAGACTGACGTCACCACCTACTACCTGGACCTTGAGCACCGCTTCGACGACGATTGGACCTTCAAGGCTGCAGCCCTGCGTATGGGCGAAACCAACACGTCCACCCATCAACGGACGCAAACGGTGCTGGAAGGCCTGGAGCCTGACGGCAGTGGCCTCGAATATGCCGACTGGATCACAGACTTCCACTCAACCAAACTGGGCCTGGACATGAACCTGGTGGGGCACTTCGACACCGGCCCCCTGGCCCACGAGGTGACCCTCGGTGGCAACTACTCCAAGCTGACCACCGATGATGGTTACTGGCGCAGCTTTGGTGGCAATGACAACATTTTCGACATCGACCATGATCGCCCCGAGCCCAGCCGCGACAGCTTGCTTGCAACCCCCTTCGGGCGTTCCGAACGCAGCGCCTATGATATTCGCCAAAAAGGCTTGTACGGTGCCTGGCGGGTCAAGCCGACTGACCGTTTGACGCTGATTCTGGGGGCGCGTGTCAGTTGGTTCGACTACAGCTATGCCACTACCACTTACCGCGGCCTCAACCCAGGCCAGGTCAACCCCACCAGCCACATGACCGAAACAGGGGAAGTGACACCGTATGCAGGATTTGTCTACGACCTGACCCGCGAATGGGCCTGGTACGCCAGCTACACCGATGTCTTCGTCCCGCAGACCGAGCGCGCCCTCGGCAATGCCCCTCTCAAGCCGGTGATCGGCAGCAACTACGAAACGGGCCTGAAGGGCGAGTTGCTGGACGGCCGCGTCAACGCCTCGCTGGCGCTGTTCCGCTACGACCAGGAAAACCGCGCGGTTACCGACGTGGCCTCGGGCTTTGCCTGTGATGGCGGGTACTGCTCCACCGCGGCGGGCAAGGTGCGCAGCCAGGGCATCGAGGCCGAGATCAGCGGCGAGGTGCTCAGCGGCCTGCAACTGTTCGCAGGTTATACCTACAACACCACCGAGTTCCTCGACGACCCAGATAACGAAGGCCGCGTATTCAGCCAGTGGACCCCCAAGCACATGCTGCGCGCCTGGGCCGACTACACCCTGCCGCTGGACGGCCAGCGCTGGAGCACCGGCCTGGGCTTCACCAGCCAAAGCCACACCTTGGGCTACGAGCGCACCTACACCGTGCCCGGCTACACCGTATGGAGCGCGCGCCTGGCCTACCAGCTGACGCCGGAAGTGAACCTGGCAGTGAACGCCAACAACCTGTTCGACAAGAAGTACTGGGTCGCCGGCTTCAACCAGCTCAATGGCAGCAACAACTACGGCGAACCGCGCAACTTCATGCTGACGGTCAAGTACACCCCTGAGTTTTAAGCAGCAGAACGTTCCGAGCAGGCGTCAGTCGGCCATCGGCCATTGCGCAAGCGGCCAGTAAACGCCCTTGCGCGACTCGTACAGGGTGAAATGCCGCGCGGCCAGGAAGAACTCCGGGGCGCTGGCGGCCTCTGGCGGCTGGCCGCGATAGTCCCTGGACAAGGTCAGGTGCGGGCGGTACTCGCGGCTCGCCGCCTCCAGGCCCAAGGGCAGCAGCGCCTGCTGCAAGCCATAGACCAGCTGCAACAGGGCCGGCGGCGTTTGTTGCGGCTCAAGCACCAGGGCGCCGGCGCGCGGCCACACCTGCAAGCGGTCAAGCAACAGGCGCGGCGGCGCAGCCGGGCGCTTGAGCACGTCGACCGCAGCGCAGATCGCCGGCACCAGGGCAGTGTCCACATCCCCCAAAAACAGCAGCGTCACATGGAAGTTGTCGGCCGGTACCGGCTTGCCGCTGCGCAGGTTCAAGCCGCGCCGCCACTGGGCCAGGGCACGGCGCTGGACATCGCTGACCGGCAAGGCGAAAAACAGCCGTTTGAAGGGGGCGCCACTGGCGCGAGCGTCCTGAACCATGTGATCTCCTTGGCGTGAATCGTTTGCGCAAGCGCTAGGCCATTACACCTAAGTCGCGCGGTAGTCACGTAACAATAAGTACAAACTGCCCCCATGATTGTTTATGCTGGCGAGCTTATGCCATGGCGCATGGCCATTTTTCGACAAGTAAACGTCCATGAAAATTGCACTCGTACTCCTTTTCGTTCTCTCGATCGCCTATGTTCACCTGCGCGGTCGGGTTCGTCACAAGCTGACTCGCCAACTGGGCGACCACTCCAGCTTCCTGGCGCCGGTCAACAGCTTCCTTTACCTGTTTTCCAAGCACCCGGCCAAACCTTACCTGCCGGTCGAGGCCTTCCCTGAACTGCAACCGCTGCAGGATCACTGGCAGGAAATCCGTGCCGAGGCTCAGCAGTTGCTGCACGTGGGCGAAATCAAGAAGTCCGAGAATTATGACGACGTGGGCTTCAACTCGTTCTTCAAGACCGGCTGGAAGCGCTTCTACCTGAAGTGGTACGGCGAAAGCCACCCGTCTGCCATGGCCCTGTGCCCGCGTACCACCGAGTTGCTGCAAGGTATCGGCACGGTCAAGGCGGCGATGTTCGCCACCCTGCCACCGGGCGCCAAGCTGGTGCGCCACCGCGACCCGTATGCCGGGTCCTACCGCTACCACCTGGGCCTGGACACGCCGAACGACGACGGCTGCTACATCGATGTGGACGGCGAGAAGTATTCGTGGCGCGACGGTGAGGGGGTGATCTTCGATGAAACCTACATCCACTACGCCGCCAACACCACCGAGCACAACCGCATCATTCTGTTCTGCGATGTCGAGCGCCCGCTCAAGTACCGCTGGGCAACCGCATTCAACCGATGGTTCAGCCGCAACGTCATGGCTGCCGCTGCCGCGCCCAACGATGCCAACGACAAGACCGGCGGCATCAACCGGCTGTTCACCCGCATCTACAAGATCCGCGAGCGCGGCAAGGCGCTGAAAAAGCGCAACCGCATGCGCTACTACCTGGAGAAGTGGGCGGTGGTGGCAGCGCTGGTACTGGTGTTTATCTACATCTGACGCTTCGCCGTGGGTGCTGTCGTTGTAGGAGCGGCCTTGCGTCGCGAACGGGCTGCGTAGCGGCCCCTGTATTTCAGCGTCACGCAAGTACCCAGGGGCCGCTACGCAGCCCGTTCGCGACACAAGGCCGCTCCTACAAAGACAGCACACAGGCATCCCTAACATCGACTAGCCTGAAAGCTCCACTCGCAACCCTTCCCAAGGTGAAGACGATGAGCATGATGGACTGGGACGCCTACCGTAAGCAGTTGATGGCCGGCATCGGCGACCTCAAGCAGTTGTCCCCCGACACCGTGGCCGGCTACATGACCGCCAGCGGTGCGGGCGCCAAGACCAACCACCTGGACGCCAAGACCCGTGAGCTGATCTCCCTGGCAGTGGCCGTGACCACCCGCTGCGACGGCTGTATCGCCGTGCACTCGCAACAAGCGGTGAAACACGGCGCCAGCCGTGAAGAGATCGCCGAGGCCCTCGGTGTGGCCGTGGCAATGAATGCCGGGGCCGCACTGGTCTACTCGGCCCGCGCCATGGATGCAGTGGGCAAGGCCACCGGCTGAGCCCACGCGGCGCATCGCCCTTGCGCGATGGCGCCGCGCCACCCAGACTTGGCGGCCAGCCATTGCAGGATCCACCATGAGCCACATCCGCCCCATGACGCTTGAGGACTTCGAGCGCTTCTGGCCCACCTTCCAGGCCATTGTCCAGGCCCGCGAAACCTACGCCTTCGACCCCGCCTTGAGCGTCGAACAGGCCCGGCACTTGTGGCTGGAGCTACCCCTGCATACGTGGGTGCTTGAGGACGCCGGTGAGCTGCTGGGCTCGTACTACCTCAAAGCCAATGCCGCCGGCCCCGGTGCCCATGTGGGCAACTGTGGCTACATGGTGTGCGAGGCCGCACGCGGCCGTGGCGTGGCCCGTGCTATGTGCGAGCATTCGCAGAAGCTGGCGCGTCAGGAAGGGTTTCTTGCGTTGCAGTTCAATTCGGTCGTGGCCAGCAACGAAGTGGCCGTGGCGCTGTGGCACAAGCTTGGCTTCGACACCGTCGGCCGCCTGCCCAAGGCATTCCGCCACGCCCGCCTGGGCCTGGTGGATTGCCTGGTGATGTACAAGTGGCTGGCGGATGAGCCCGTGGTGGAAAAACCCGCCTTGCTGATCGGGCGCAAGAATATCGAGGCCCGGGTGTCGCGGCGGCGCGGGCGTTAATCGTCAACCCCGGGGTAGGAGCACGCTTGCGCGGCTCCTACACGTACCACGGCGTTGGCCAATCGCGGCTTAGAACGCCAAGCCGACCTTGAAACCAAACTCGTCACGCTTGAGCTTGGTGTTGTCCGCCACGGGCGAGTCGCCATCGAGCTTGTACTCAGTGCGGGTGTAGTAGACCCCGGCCTGCACCGGCATGCCGCCCTGCTGGTTCATCAGCAGCGTTACCTCGGCATAAGGGTTGGTGCGGTCCTTGAGGTCCACGCTGTCACTGCCAAAATCATCCACCTTCAGGCGCGCCCGGCCATCGAGGGTATGCCGTGCCCCCACTTCCACGCGCAGGGTCGAGGCGTCGAACTGGTGGTTGTAGCCCAGCGCGGCCTTGGCGAAGGGCGATTTGACCGTGAGCTTGGTATCCAGGTCGTTGATTTCGGGCTCGAAGCGCGACCAACTGTAACCACCGCCCACGGTCACGTCGACGAAGTTGCGGGCATCCAGCGCCGCACGCCAGCCGAGGTCGAGATCGGCCTGGGCTTCCTTGAGTTTGTTGTCGTTCTTCTTGCCGTACTTGGCCTCGGCGCCGACCTGATAGATGAAGCCGGATTCGGCGGTCATCTTGTTGCCGAAGGTAGCGAACACACCGCCCTGGCCCAGGTGTTCCTTGTCGGTTTCGCTGCCCCCTTCGAACTTGAATTTGTCGTAGGCACCCAGCAGGCCGAAGGTGAACAGAGGGTCGGTGCTGGGCGCGGCGGTGGCCGCCAGGGGCGATGCAATAAGGGCAAGCAGGCAGGTGTGACGCAGCAGATGACGAGCGGACATGCGTGGAGTCTCCATGACTTGTGAATAAATGATGAACGATCGGTTCGAGACACACGCTGTCGAGAAAGTTCGAAAAGAAATCAGTTAGAACGCGCAATGCCATGTTTTTAAAAGGTATTTCTGGGGCGCCAAAAATTGACGCGCAAGGTAGTTGGTGGGGTGCATGCCTGAATTCAACCTAAACCGTCATTGCCGGAAACCCGAATAAAGATATAAGATAACATTTCATAACAACACTTCATTCCTACCAGCGACCCCTCATGACCAGCGCCAGCGCAACCCCCACTCTCCTCACCCAGCGCCTGCAGAGCATCGATGCCCTGCGCGGCCTGGTGATCCTGTTCATGCTCCTGGACCACGTCCGCGAGACCTTTTTCCTCCATCGCCAGGTCAGCGACCCGATGGCCATCGACGCCACCGACCCATCGCTGTTCTTCAGCCGCACCCTGGCCCACCTGTGTGCGCCGGTGTTCGTCCTGCTGACTGGCTTGTCGGCCTGGTTGTATGGCGAGAAGTATCAGGGCCGCAGCGACGTCTGCGCCTTCCTGTTCAAGCGCGGGCTGTTTCTGGTGGTGCTGGAGTTCACCTTGGTCAACTTCGCCTGGACCTTCCAGCTGCCCCCGAGCGTGGTCTACCTGCAGGTGATCTGGGCTATCGGCGTGAGCATGATCGCGCTGTCGCTGCTGGTGTGGTTGCCACGTGCGGCGCTGATCGCCCTGGGTGCAATCATCGTCGGCGGCCACAACCTGCTCGACCACCTGCACTTCGGCGCAGAGTCGGCCATGCACGTGCCGTGGGCGATCCTGCATGATCGCGGCTGGCTGGCGTTTTCCGACAATCTGCGCCTGCGCACCTCGTACCCTGTGCTGCCCTGGATCGGCGTGATCGCCCTGGGCTACGGCCTCGGCCCCTGGTTCGCCCGCAACAGCGATGCAGGTCAACGCCAACACCGGCTGTTGCTGGCCGGGGCGATCGCATTGCTCGGCTTTATCGCGCTGCGCATGCTCAACGGCTATGGCGAAGCCCCCTGGAGCGGGTACCCGACGTTGACGCAGACGCTGATGAGCTTCTTCAACATCACCAAGTACCCGCCCAGCTTGCTGTTCCTCGCCCTCACCCTGGGCTGCGGCCTGCTGCTGTTGCGCGGCTTCGAGCGCGTCGGCCAGGCGCGCTGGATCAGCGCCCTTGCGGTGTACGGCGCAGCACCGATGTTTTTCTACCTGCTGCACCTGTATGTGCTGAAGCTGTTGTATCTGGCCTGCGTCGCCCTGTTCGGTCACAACCAGGGTGATTATTTCGGTTTCGACGGCATCACCGCGGTGTGGCTGAGTGCCGCGTTGCTGGCCGTGTCGCTGTACCTGCCGGTACGCGGGTTCGCCCGTTTGAAGGCGCGGCGGCGTGACATCACCTGGCTGAAGTACTTCTGAAAAGCGTTTTCACCCGGTTGCCTGATGGTCTACCATGCGGGCCGCCGGTTTCCACCACGGAATCAATAGGGAATCCCAGGCCCGTCACCGGGCCAAACGGAACTGCCCCCGCAACTGTAGGTGCCGAGCCTGCTCCATCAATGCCACTGGATCAATCCGGGAAGGCTGGAGCCGGGCCATGACGCACCAGTCAGGAGACCTGCCGGCGAAAATCCACCAACCGGCGGGGTGTCCGGGATGGCCATCTCCACCCGTTTGCGGGTGCTGCCCCCTGCCCTGCGCAAGGGGCATCGGCGATGCCTGTCCGTGCGTTCATGCCGTGAACCATTCGATAGGAGATCGCCCCACCATGCTGCCCCGTATTGCCGCCCTGATCGCTGGCCTCGGCCTCACTGGCCTGGCCCAGGCCGCTGCCACCCACTACCCGCTCACGGTCGACAACTGCGGCATGCCACAGACCTTCGCCCACGCCCCCGAGCGTGCGGTCACCATCGGCCAGGCCGGCACCGAAATCCTCTATGCACTGGGCCTGGGCCACACGCTGGCCGGCACGTCGCTGTGGTTCAACAACGTGCTGCCCGAGTTCAAGGCCATGAACGACAAGGTCGAGCGCCTGGCCGACAACGACCCGAGCTTCGAGGCTGTGGTGGGCAAGCGTCCGCAGCTGGTGGCGGTGCAATTCGAGT
Organism: Pseudomonas sp. SWRI77; assembly: GCF_014269105.1. Classification (NCBI taxonomy): domain Bacteria; kingdom Pseudomonadati; phylum Pseudomonadota; class Gammaproteobacteria; order Pseudomonadales; family Pseudomonadaceae; genus Pseudomonas; species Pseudomonas sp. SWRI77. Next base: position 106,964 of record NZ_JABWRV010000005.1, read on the forward strand.
GGATGGTCGGCGCTCAAGGCGTGGTGGGTACCCGCGAACAGTTCGACGAGTTGAAGATCCCGACCTACCTGTTGCCCTCGGACTGCGAAGGCAAGGACAACCTGGTGGGTGCCGATGGCACCCGCCTGCAGGCATTCCAGGTCGACAGCATCTATAAAAGCGTCAGCCAGCTGGCGGAGATCTTCGACGCGCAAGACCGCGGTGCGACGTTGAACGCCGACCTCAAGGGCCGCCTGGACAGCGCCACGGCGCAACTGGCCGGCAAGGACCTGTCCAACACCTCGGCGCTGTTCTGGTTCTCCAGCGCCGACCTGGATATCGACCCCTATGTGGCTGGCCGCCAAGGCGTCGCCGACTTCATGCTGCGCACCCTGGGCGTACGCAACGTGGTCGAGTCCACCGAAGAATGGCCGACCGTGGGCTGGGAAACCCTGGCCAAGGCCAACCCGACCTGGCTGATCATCGCCCGCATGGACCGCCGCCGCTTCCCCGCAGACGACTACCAGAAAAAACTCGAGTTCCTGCACAACGACCCGGTAACCCGCAACATGGACGCGGTGAAGCACGACCGCATCATCGTCCTTGACGCCGACGCCATGCAGGCCGGCATCCGCCTGTTCCGAGGCCTGCAGACCCTGTCTGCGGCGTTCGCCAGCGGTAAAGCGGCACAGTGATGAGCCGCTTGTTGCCTTACACCGTCCTGGCCTTGGCAGCCCTGTGCGCCGCGCTGCTGGCCGGTACCGCGATCGGCGAGAGCGACCTGGCGCCGAACGTGGTCTACCAGGTGCTGGCCAATCACCTGTGGCAGGCCGGTTACCCGGTCGACCCGATCGACGCCGGGATCGTCTGGAACTACCGCCTGACCCGCACCCTGGTGGCGGCCGCCTGCGGCGCCGGGCTGGCCACGTGCGGGGTGATCCTGCAGGCGCTGCTGCGCAACCCGCTGGCCGAACCCTACCTGCTGGGGTTGTCCGCTGGCGCCTCGACCGGCGCGGTGCTGGTCGGCCTACTGGGGCTGGGCAGCGTGGCCCTGAGCATGTCAGGCGGTGCCTTCATCGGCGCGCTGGCGGCTTTCACGCTGGTGCTGGTGCTAGCCCGCGCTGCCGGGCCGAGCAACAACAATGCTCAGGTGATCCTTGCCGGCATTGCCGGCTCGCAGCTGTTCACCGCCCTTACCGCCTTTCTCATCACCAAGTCGGCCACCGCCGAGCAAGCACGCGGCATTCTGTTCTGGCTGCTGGGCAACCTCAGCGGCGTGCGCTGGCCGTCGGTGTGGCTGGCATTGCCGGTGGCGCTGTTCGGGCTGGTGGTGTGCCTGTGGCATCGCCGCGCACTGGATGCCTTTACCTTCGGCACCGATTCGGCGGCGTCACTGGGGATCCCGGTGCGGCGTACCCAATTGCTGTTGATCAGTTGCGCCGCGCTGGTGACCGCCGTGATGGTGTCCATCGTCGGCGCCATCGGCTTTGTCGGGCTGGTAATTCCCCACGCCCTGCGCCTGCTGCTCGGCCCCGGGCATAGCCGCCTGCTGCCGGCCAGCGCACTGGGTGGGGCATTGTTTCTGATCACTGCGGATATCCTGTCGCGCACGCTGATCCCAGGCCAGGTGATCCCGGTGGGCGTGGTCACCGCGCTGATCGGCGCTCCGGTGTTCGCGCTGATACTGGTCAGCCGACGGGGGCGCCCATGACCGTCATGGCCAACCTGCAGATCGCCCCGCTTGCCTGCCAGGGCCTGGGCTTGCAGCTGGGCGGCAGGAGCGTGCTGCGCGACATCGACCTGGCCGCTATCCAGGGCGAAACGCTGGCCATCGTCGGCCCTAACGGCTCTGGCAAATCGTCCCTGCTAAAACTGCTGGCGGGCTTGCGCAAGCCTGGCAGTGGCCGTGTCGACCTGCTGGGTGAGCCCCTGGCGCAGCTGCCACGCCGGCGCATTGCCCAGGCCCTGGCACTGGTCGAGCAGCAGGCGGACACAGCTGATGCGATCAGCGTATACGACGCGGTTGCCCTGGGCCGTACCCCCTGGCTGTCGGCCCTGGCGCCGTTCGCCAGCCAGGACCGTGCCATCGTCGAGCAGGCCTTGGCCGACCTTGACGCCCTGCACCTGCGCACGCGCCTGTGGCATTCGCTTTCAGGTGGCGAACGCCAGCGTGTGCACATTGCCCGCGCCCTGGCCCAACGCCCGCAGGTGCTATTGCTCGACGAGCCAACCAACCACCTGGACATCCAGCACCAGTTGAGCCTGCTGCAACAGGTCCAGGCGCTGTCGGTCACCACCCTGGTGGCCCTGCACGACCTCAACCAGGCGCTGACCTGCGACCGCGTCGCGGTGCTCGACCAAGGCCGCCTGGTCGCCCTCGGCAAGCCGTTCGACGTGCTCACCCCCGAGCGCCTGCTGAGTACCTTCGGCGTGCACGCCCACTACCTCACCGACCCCTTCGACGGCGCGCGCATTCTGCGTTTTCGCGCCCCCTGAACCAGGAAGTTCCCACCATGCTGTTGCGCCCTGTCGCCCTGCTGCTCGCCAGTACCCTGTTTGCCCCTGCCGTGCTGGCAGAGGTGCACGAAGTGAAGATGCTCAACCGTGGCACGCAGGGTGCGATGGTCTACGAGCCCGATCACCTGCACATCGCAACCGGTGACACGGTGCGCTTTCTACCGACCATGAGTGGGCATAACGCTGCCAGCGTGCCAGGGTTGCTGCCACAGGGGGCGCAGGCGTTCAAGAGCAAACTGAACCAGCCTTACGAGCACCAGTTCAGCGTGCCGGGCGTGTACGGCATCCAGTGCATTCCGCACTTGGCGATGGGTATGGTGATGGTCATTCAGGTGGGTGACGCGGCGCCTGCCGAATTGCCTGCCAACCTACCTGCACGGGCGCAAGCCCGCTTTGCTGCGCAACTGCAGAAGCTGGGGGCTGGGCAATGAAGCGCCTGTTGTTGGCGCTTCCACTGGTGGGGCTTACTCCTTTCGCGACGGCTGACTCTGCCCAGTCCAACAGCAAGGGCTTCATTGAAGACGGCAGTTGGAGCCTGCTTAATCGCAGCGTATTCGACCAGCGCGATTACCGGCACGGCGGGCGCAACAGCAGTGGCCGCAATGCCTACAAGCCCCGAAGCGAACGCAGCGGCAAGGCTGAGGAATGGGCTTACGGGCTGATGGGCACGTTCCAGTCCGGCTTCACCCAGGGCCTGGTTGGCGTCGGTGTCGATGCCCATGCCTACCTGGGCGTACAGCTCGACAGTGGCGGTGGCCGTGTCGGCAAGGCGCGTCTGCTGGGTGTCGACAACGATGGGCACCCAAAAAACGAATACAGCCGAGCGGGCGCTGCGCTGAAGGTGCGGGTGTCAAACACGGTGCTGTCCTACGGCGAGCAGCGGGTAAAGACCCCGGTGTTCAGTTCGTCCGACAGCCGTTTGCTGCCCGAGACCGCCACCGGCTTTTTCCTCAACAGTAGCGAGATCGACACGCTCCGGCTGGTCGCCGGCCACTTCAACGAAAGCACCGACCGCAACGCCTCAAGCCATGATCAGGGGTTCGTGGTGAACTACTCCAATGGCCGCCAGGGCAATAGCTTCGACCTGGCCGGCGTGGTCTGGAACCCCGGCGCGGCCTTCAACGCCAGCCTGTATACCTCACGTTACGAGGACAGCTGGAACCAGCACTACCTGGGCAGCACCCTCACCCACGCCTTGGACGAGCGCCGTAGCCTGAGCCTGGACCTCAACCTGTACCGCACCACCGACACCGGCAAGGCGCTGTCCGGGCGCATCGACAACACCACCTGGAGCCTGGTTTCGCGTTACAACCAGGGGCCGCACGGTTTCAGCCTGGGCTGGCAGCAGGTGGACGGCAATACGCCTTTCGACTATGTGACGCGCGGCGCGATCTTCATTGCCAACGCCGTGCAGATGTCGGACTTCAACGCGCCAAACGAGAAATCATGGCAGGCGCGGTATGACCTGAACATGGGCGCCTACGGGGTGCCGGGTTTGAACCTGACGGCGCTGTATGTGCGCGGGTTCGATATCGATGGCACGCATGTCGACCCCGCCGGCGGCTATGCGTACCTGGGCTACGGCAAGGGCGGCAAGCATTGGGAGCGCGACCTTGAGGCGCGGTACGTGGTGCAAAGTGGCAAGGCCAAGGGCACCACGTTCTCGATTCGCCATAATGCACACCGGGGCAACACGGCGCAGGCGGAGCTCGACGGTGATCAGATTCGCCTGGCAGTCGAGTGGCCGCTGGGGGGCGGGTTCTGACACGCCTCGAAGCAGCTCCCAAGGTCAAGGTGCCGCAGCGGATTGCGCCTGCAACCCCCACTCGGCCTTTTCCTGCGCCGTCATCGACACAAGCACTTCGGCAAACGTCTGGCCCAACTCTGCGCTGACATTGCCGAATGCCTTGTAGTTGGTCAGCAGGTAGCGCTTCACGGTCCTGGGCCAACGCCCTTCCTTGTGCGCCGTATTGATGATGCCCTTGGCGTCGTGGCGCGTGGCGCCCCGCCACAAGTCCATCAGCCTGTTTTCGAAGTGGCCGAATGACCATAGGTCCCTACGGTCTTCGAATTCATCGAGCAGTTTGAGCTTGTACAAGGCCATGTGTGGCATCGGCGATTCTCCCGCTTGTGCATGGTTCGAGCTGTGAGCGGGAAGGTAAGCAAGCTGGCGTGCTTTTGAAATGAACGCGTTGAGCACAGCAGAACGCCAGCTGTAGGGGGTTTCTGAACGGTTACACGCAGCTCATGCCAGTTGCAATTGCATATGGGTGGTTTGCCACACCGGGTCCAGCTCCACATCGATCACCGCGAACCCTTGGCGCTGCCAGAACGTAATCGCTCCCGGCAGAAACGGGTGCGTGTGCAGGTACAGGCACTCGACGCCCGCCTGCTCGGCCGCCTGGCGCAACGCGGCGAACAACGCCGCGGCCAGCCCATGTCGGCGATACGCCGGCAAGACGAACAGGCGCACCACCTCGACCACGTGCATGCGCTGATACGCAAGCTGGGCAAAGCGATGGTCATAGGGGACATAGCCAATCACCGCCACCAGCCGGCCCTGATCGCGGGCTTCGAGGAACACGCCTTCGCCGTCCAGGTAGGTCTCGGCAAAACGAGCCAGGTCATGGGGCAACGGTGCAGCGGCGAGCAGGGGGAAGAGCTCGCGGCGGGCGCTGTCGACGAAAGCCACGACTTCGTCGATGGCTGCCTGCGGGACGGCTTGGATGATCCAGTTCGGCATGGGGGCAAAGGCTTTGGGAGTGAGGGCAAAGGTTCTACCGCAGCGGGCCGCCCCTGGCAAATTCAGGGGTCGTCGCGGTCTGGCCGACCTCGCTATAATCCGAGGTCTTGACCGCCCACCAGGCCATTCCATGCCCCGCTTCCAGACGTTGCTGCTGCCACTGCTACTGACCGCGGCCCTCGCCGCCTGCGACCAGAAACCCTCTCGCGAACAACAGATACTGGCGCAACTGCCACTGCAGGACGCCTATGAGCACAACATCGACCGCATGGCGGCGCTGCTGTCACGCCGCTACCCGCAAGTGCCTGAAGCGAGCATCCGGGATGTCCTGCGCAAGCACCTGACGGTCGACGACCAGCGCCAGGACTTGTTCAAGCTCTACAGCGAGAAGAACTTCAGCGACGCCGAATTCGCCAGCATCGTCGAAGCCATGCAGGACCCGGCCAAGGCCCGCGCCATGGAAGACACCGAGGCTGGCAAACGCCTGAGCGAGAAGCTGACCGCCCTGATGCGCGAAACCGCCCGTGACGCGAAGGTACAGGCACTGGTCGAGCAGCGCATGCAAGACGTCGAGAATGAGCTGGATGCACTGGCAAAGGAAAAGTCAGGTTCCTGATCGACGTTGCACGCGGCTGCGGCGACAATAGCCCACTACACCTATAAAAAGCAGGGTTACTCCCTTTTCGTACCAGCGAGGTCAGGATTGACACACACCAAGCATGGATTGCGCCTGGATCTACGCTCGCTCATTCTGGTTCTTTGCGCCCTGACCGCCTTGGTCATGCTCTGCGCCAGTTATTTCGCCAGCTATCGAGTTCAGCGCCAGTTGCTGATCGACCACGCCCTGGAGGCCAACCGGGTGTACGCAGCAAAACTGGCCTCGATCACCGAGACCTTCATCGCCAGCGCCTTGCGGCAGTTGGCGTTCAGCGCCGGGGTACAAGCCAACCAATTGGCCGATGCCGACGCCCTGCAGGCAGAAACCGATCGCGTGTTGCACCAAGGCATGGCCTTCAACTCGACCTTCGTGGTCGATGCCCAAGGCATCCTGCGGGCCATATCCCCTGCTACATTGCGCCACTACCTGAACACCAAGGTGCAGTCACCCGGTGTTCAGGAAGCCTTGCATGAGCGCAGGGCGCTGGTTTCGACACCCTACCTGTCAGCCGCCAACAACCTGGTGGTGGCACTGTCGCAACCCATCTTCGATAGCAATGGCCGCTACCTGGGGTACGTCGGCGGCAGCCTGTACCTGCGCGAGCGCAACATCCTCAACAGCCTGCTGGGCGAGCACTTCTACAAGGATGGCTCGTACCTCTATGTGGTCGACCGCAATCGTCGCCTGCTCTATCACCCGGACAGCCAGCGAGTAGGCACGGTGGTGGAAGGCAACGCGCTGATCGATCAACTGGCGACACTGGACAGCGGTACCCGCCAGCTCACCAACAGCCAGGGCGTACCCATGCTGGCAGGCTTCGCCACGGTGCCGAGCGCTCGCTGGGGGGTGGTGGCGCAGCAACCGCTGGAACAGACCGTGGCACCGCTGAGCCGCCTTGTGCTCAACGTGGTGGGCACCTCCGCGCCGCTGGCACTGGTCGGCAGCCTGGTGCTGTGGTGGCTGGCAATGACCATCGCCCGGCCACTCTGGCAACTGGCGGCCGGGGCCAGGTCGATGGACCGCGCGGGCACCGCCGAGCGCCTGCATCGGGTGCCGGCCTGGTACTTCGAGGCGGCCGAACTCAAACGTGCGCTGCTATTCGGGCTCAACCTGCTGCAAGAGCGCATCGGCCGGCTGAACCGCGATGCCCAGACCGACCCGCTGACCGGGCTGGGCAACCGCCGCAGCCTGGATTTCAGCCTGTCGCTGCTGGAGGCCGAAGGGCGGGCATTTTCGGCCATCGTGCTGGATATCGACCACTTCAAGCGGGTCAATGATGGGCATGGGCATGAGGTCGGCGACCAGGTGCTGCAGCGGCTAGCCGAGCTCATGCGGCGTTGTTGCCGCGAAGGCGACCTGCTATGTCGCACCGGCGGCGAGGAGTTTCTCATGCTGCTGCCGGGGGCCAGCCTGGAGGTTGCCGCAGCGGTGGCGCAGCGGCTGCGGGTGGCGGTGCAGGATACGCCGGTGGAACCGGTGGGGGCAGTAACCGTGTCGCTGGGCGTGGCGCATTGGCCTGGCCATGCAGGCAGCGAGCCTGGCGATGCATTGAGCAAGGCAGACCGGGCGCTTTACAGCGCCAAACAACAGGGGCGCAATCGGGTGTGCGTCGAGGGTTTATAGCGCTGAACCCATACAGCCCGCTCGCCCCCTGAGTTGTTACAAGCCTTGTCATAAAACTGTCGTGTTTCAGTCATAGGATTGACCCCAACCTGACATTTTCACTCTTCATGGATGAGCGTCTCATGCGTCGTGTGGTTTTCAATCAGAAAGGTGGCGTGGGCAAATCAAGCATTGCCTGCAACCTGGCGGCCGCCAGTGCCGCTGAAGGCTATCGCACCTTGCTCGTCGACCTCGACCCGCAGGCCAATGCCACCTACTACCTGACCGGGCTGGTCAATGACGCCATCCCCTCGGGCATTGCCGATTTCTTCCGCCAGACGTTGTCCCCCGCCACCGCGCACGGCAAGAAGCACCGCGTGGCCATCACCGAGACCCGCTACAGCAACTTGCACCTGATCACCGCCAGCCCTGACCTTACCGACCTGCAAAGCAAGCTGGAGAGCAAGTTCAAGATCAACAAGCTGCGCAAGCTGCTGGTGGAACTGGCCGAAGACTACGAGCGGATCTATATCGACACGCCACCGGCGCTGAACTTTTACACCTTCAGCGCGCTGGTGGCTGCCGAACGCCTGCTGATCCCGTTCGATTGCGACAGCTTCTCGCGCCAGGCGCTGCACAGCGTCATGGCCGAGGTGGAAGAACTGCGTCAGGACCATAACCCGACGCTGCAGGTGGAAGGGATTGTCGTCAACCAGTTCGCCGGGCGCACTGCACTGCATCAGACCCTGGTCGATCAATTGCGGGGGGAAGGCGTGCCGGTGCTGCCGGTGTACTTGAGCAGCTCTATCAAGATGCGCGAGTCGCATCAGGTGTCGGTGCCGTTGGTGCATCTGGCGCCGCGGCACAAGTTGACGCTGGAATTTGCCGACCTGCTGGATGTGCTGGAGCGGGCGGCTTGAGCGGACCTGGAACACACCCTACCTCGTTGCTTTAGTAGAGGACAGTGTGGGCAATTGCCTACAGACCCAGCATTTTGGGTGATCAGGGCTACCCGATCACTCATCCGGGTGATAGATTCGCCGCCATGAAAACCACCCGGCAGACCCGCACGCTGACCGCATGGACGCTCTATGCCAGCGTCCTGTTCAGCCTGTTGCTGTGCGGCCTGCACCACGGCCAGATGGGCGGCCTGCGCCTGGCTGGCCTGGAAGGTGGTTTCTGCTCGATCAGCAGTGAGCATGGCCCGGCCATCGACCTGGATCACGCCGGTGGTGACCAGCACATGGCCCAGCTCGACTGCCCGGTATGCTCCTCGTTCGGCCTGGCAGTACCGCTTGCCCACACCAGCTGGGCGTTCATGCCCACCCAGGCCGGGGCCAACTCACCCATCGTCGTGCGCAGCTGGGCCCAACCGCCGCCACGCTACCTACGCCCCGCCCTCAACCCCCGCGCCTCCCCCGCTGTGCTTCACGCCGCCCTTCAGTTCGCCTGACCTCGACCCGGCGCGCCTCAGTGCGCGCGGGTGGTCAGCCATGACCTTTGCGTGGAAGACACGACAACATGATCCGCAATACCTCCCTGGTGCTCCTCATGGGCACTTGCACTTTCGCCTGGGCCGAAACCGCCCCGCTCGAACTCAACGCCACCACCATCGATGGCGAACGCGACACCCCCTCCGGCGTGCAACTGGACGAGCCGATCCGCACCGGCTCGCGCCTGGGCCTCAGCGCGCGGGAAACCCCCGCGTCGGTCAGCGTCTCGGACCGCCGCCTGATCGAGGCGCGCGACGCCAAGGACAGCCAGGACGTGATCAACGCCATGACTGGCGTCAACGCCTCGGCCAACCCAGGTTACGGCGGCTTCGTCGCCTACCGGGGTTTCACCCAGAACCAGGTTACCCAGCTCTACAACGGCATCAACCTGGGCTACAGCAGTGCCACCCGGCCCGTGGATGCCTGGGTGCTCGACCGGGTCGAGCTGATTGGCGGGCCGTCATCCTTCCTGCACGGCGCAGGTGCCGTGGGCGGCTCGATCAACTACATCACCAAGCTTGCCAGCCGTGACCAGCAGACCCTCGACGGGCGCGTACGCTATGGCAGTTACGATGACTCGGAGGTGGCCTTCGGCATCAATCAGGCACTGGCCAGCAACCCCGCCGATGCCCGCCACTTCATGCGCCTGGATTTCAGCCGGGGCCAGGGCAATGGCTACATCGACCGCAACCAGCGACACAGCGACAGCCTGGCCTTCTCGCTGCTCAGCGACCTGGCGCCCAACCTGACCCACACCCTGGCGCTGGAGTATCAGGAAGACCGCGAGGACAGCCCCTACTGGGGCTCGCCGATCCTGCCCGGGCGCAGCACGATGAAAATCGACAAAAGCCGCCGCTTTGAAAACTACAACGTCGCTGACGGTCGCTACGAACAGCGGGTACGCTGGCTGCGCTCGATCCTCGACTACCAGCTCAGCGACAGCACCAGCGTGCAAAATACGCTGTACCACTACAATGCCCAGCGCGACTACCGCAACGTCGAACGCTACAGCTACACCCCTGATGGCAAGGTGCAGCGCAGCAGCCCCTACCTGCAAAGCCACGACCAGAACCTGCTGGGCGATCGCATCGAGTTGCGCCATGACAACACGCTGTTCGGCTTCGCCAGCCAGTGGTCGCTGGGGCTGGAGTACTCGCGCATGCGCCAGACCCTCTACCCGACGTCGAGCAGTTGGAGCGACGTCGTCGACGCCGACCATTTCGACCCCGGCAGTTTCGACGATATCCCAGGGGTAAATGCCGGGCTGACCAAACAGCGCCGCCACGAAGTCACCAACCGCGCGGTGTTCGCCGAAAACCGCTTGCAACTGACCGATCGCCTGGCCTTGCTGACTGCCCTGCGCTACGACTACCTGGACATGCAAGTGACCAACTATGGCGCGGTCTCGCCGACTTCGCCGGCGTTCTTCGAGCGCCGCTGGGAGCCGCTTTCCGGGCGCATCGGCCTGACCTACGCGCTGACCCCCACCGCCAGCGTATACGCCCAGTACAGCAGCTCTGCGGATTTGCCGGCCGGTTCGCTGGCGGCGGCGACCTATTCCAACGTGGGCTTGTTCGACTTGTCCAAAGGCGAGCAATGGGAAGTCGGCAGCAAGTTCGACTTCCTCGACGGCCGCGCCGCCGCCACCCTGGCGCTGTACCAGATCGTGCGCAAGGACTTTGCCGTGCGCGACTCCAACGATGCCAACCTGACGGTGCAGGCCGGCCAGCAGACCTCGCGCGGTGTCGAGCTGTCCGGGCGGTTGCAGGTCACGCCCAAGCTGCTAGCCGAGGCCAACTACGCCTACGTCGATGCGCAGTACGATGCGTTCAACGAAGCAGTCAACGGGGTATCGGTATCGCGCAAGGGCAATGCCCCGGTCAATGTCCCGGCCAACGTCGGCAACCTGTGGCTGACCTACAGCTTCACCCAGGCGTGGTCGGCAGGGGTCGATGGGCGCTACGTGGGCTCGGTCTATGCCGACAACGCCAACACCCTCAAGGCACCGGCCTACACACTGTTCGGCGCTTTCGCGCGCTACCGGCTGGATGAGTACACTACGGTCACCGGGCGGGTGCGCAACATGACCGACGAGGTGTATGCCAAGCAGGCCTACAGCAGCCAGTACTACATGGGTGCCCCGCGCACCTTCGAGCTGGCGCTGGATATGCGCTTCTGACCAACCGGCTCTGGCGCGGGGGTTACCTCGCGACAGGGCCGCCAGTGATAAGCTTCCACCTTCATGATCAGCCGGCTCACGAAGACACCCGGCTACCGCTTCAGCAAGGACGTTCACGTGTACAAGACACTGCCCCCCGCGCTTCTCGGCGCGGCCCTGATTACCCTGATTGGCTGCCAATCGTCCCCTTCCGCCGACCGACCGGCAGACGTCGATCCGCAAGCCCTGAAAACGTTCACCGTCAACACGCAGCAAGCCTTGCAGCGGAGCATCGCCCTGGCCCCAACCGGCGAGCAGATGGGCGCCGTTACGCTAAAGGTCACCTTCGACCGGCAAAGCGCGCCGGTCGCCTGCAAGGCCGAAAAAGCCCCGTTCAAGTATGGCGCGCTGCTGCCTGCCGATGTAACGCCCACCGACCATCAGGCGCTGGCGAACCTGGTCGAAGCCCTGTGCTGGAAGACCATCTACCCCGTCGTGCCGGCGGCGTTGTACAACGACGATGAAACCGTCGAAGTCCGGGCGCCGATCATCGTCCAGCTACCTCGCGCGGTTCAGGCCCCCGGCACCGCCCGCTACCGGGCCATTGCCCAACGCGAGTACTTCTGGCAACAACTGCTGCGCGATCTGCCGGTCACCAGCATCGGCAAGGCCTCGGTGTTCTACCAGGCCAACGCACAAGGCAAGGTCGACGGCTGCCTGGTGCAGCTTTCCCCCAACCCGCTGCGCGAGGACGCCTTCCGCCTGGACGGCAACCTGCAGGCGCAACTCAACAGCCGTTGCATGAAGCTCGACCTGAGCAAGATGCCAGGCTTCAGCAGCAACGAGCAGGGCAAGGCCGAAGGCTACAGCGAAGTCGACTATGCCCCGTGGATGGTGGGTTTGTAGGAGCGGCCTTGCGTCGCGAAAGGGTCGCGCAGCGGCCCCAGGTTGTGTGGCGCAGCAAAAATCGCCGGGGCCGCTTCGCAGCCCTTTCGCGACGCAAGGCCGCTCCTACAGAACGGTTGAAACAGGTATCCCGATGTCGCCCTCGACGAAGCACCCGCAGGCGCTCGCCGCTCTACTGGACAGCACAACAATGATGACGCGGCCCGACCGTGTCACGTTCATTCAGGCTGCCAATGGAAACCGGAGAGCATCCGCATGTCCACACCTCATGAGGTATCCCCCGCCACCCTGCGCCGGGTGATCGCCGCCTCGGCCATCGGCAACTTCGTCGAGTGGTTCGACTTCGCCGTCTATGGCTTTCTCGCAACCCTTATCGCCAGCCAGTTCTTCGCCAGTGAAGATGCCAGCGTGGCCTTGCTCAAGACCTTCGCCGTGTTTGCCGTGGCGTTTGCCCTGCGCCCGCTGGGCGGGATCGTGTTCGGCGCGCTGGGCGACCGCCTTGGGCGCAAGCGCATTCTGTCGCTGACCATCTTGTTGATGGCCGGCTCCACCACCTTGATCGGTTTGCTGCCGACCTATGCCAGCATTGGCCTGGCGGCCCCTGTCCTGCTAACCCTGGCCCGTTGCCTGCAAGGCTTCTCGGCAGGCGGCGAGTATGCCGGTGCCTGCGCCTACCTGATGGAACATGCGCCAAACGACAAGCGCGCGTTCTACGGCAGCTTCGTGCCGGTCTCGACCTTTTCCGCCTTTGCCTGCGCGGCGGTGATCGCCTATGGCCTGGAAGCAAGCCTGACGGCCGAGGCCATGAGCAGCTGGGGCTGGCGCGTGCCATTCCTGATCGCCGCCCCGCTGGGGTTGGTGGGCCTGTACCTGCGCTGGCGCATGGAGGAAACCCCGGCGTTCCGCGAAGCCGTGGCACAGGGCAAAGAACATGAGCATTCACCGCTCAAGGAGACCCTGCGCAACCATGGCCGGGCCATCCGCAACCTGGGGGCGTTCATCTCGCTGACGGCGCTGTCGTTCTATATGTTCACCACCTACTTTGCCACCTACCTGCAGCTGGTCGGCAACCTGACCCGCGCCCAGTCGCTGCTGGTAACCACCGTGGCCTTGCTGTTCGCCGCCGTCGGCTGCCCGCTGGCTGGGGCGTTTTCCGACCGGGTGGGGCGGCGCAAGACCATTGGCTTTACCTGCCTGTGGGTGATGATCTGCGTGTTCCCTGCGTATTGGCTGGCCAGTTCCGGTTCGCTGTTCGGGGCGCTGCTGGGGGTGATTCTGCTGGCGGTGGGTGCGTTGTGCAGTGGCGTGGTGACCGCGGCATTACTGTCGGAAAGCTTCCCGACGCGGACCCGCTACACCGCCTCGGCGATCACCTACAACGTCGCGTATACGCTGTTTGGCGGCACTGCGCCATTGGTCGCTACCTGGTTGATCGGGCAGACCGGCAGCAGCCTGGCACCGGCATTCTACCTGGTGGTGATTGCACTGGTGGCGCTGGTGGGCGGGTCGGCGCTGCCGGAGACGTCGCGGATTTCTCTGCATGATGAGGCAGGCGTCGACGGCGTGCAGGTTACAGCGCGTAGTAACGTTTGAGCGTATGGGGCCGCCTTGCGGCCCCGGCATTCTCAGCCTTCTTGCTCCTCATCGCGCCGATACGCCCACTGGTACAACGCCGGCAGCACCAGTAACGTCAACGCCGTCGACGACAGGATCCCGCCAATCACCACGGTCGCCAGCGGCCGCTGCACTTCTGCTCCGGTCCCGGTCGCCAACGCCATCGGAATGAACCCCAGCGATGCCACCAGCGCGGTCATCAGCACCGGCCGCAAGCGCGTCAGCGCGCCCTCTTCGACCGCCGTGCGCAAGGGACGCCCTTCCTCGCGCAGGCTGCGGATAAAGGCGATCATCACCAGGCCATTGAGCACCGCCACCCCCGACAGGGCGATAAAGCCCACCCCGGCCGAAATGGACATCGGGATATCCCGCAGCCACAACGCCAGTCCCCCCCCGGTCAAGGCAAACGGGATACCGGTGAACACCAGCAAGCCATCCTTGAGGTTGTTGAACATCATCAGCAGCAGCGCCAGCACCAGCAGCAAGGCCACCGGCACCACCACCTGCAGACGCTCGGCCGCCGACTGCAACTGCTCGAACTGGCCACCCCAGCGCGTCCAGTAACCGGGCGGGATCTGTACCTGCTCGATCAGGGCCTGTTCGGCCTGGCGCACAAACGATCCAAGGTCGCGCCCGCGCACGTTGGCACTGACCACCACCACGCGCTTGCCATCCTCACGGCTGACCTGGTTCGGCCCCAACTGCAGGTTCAGTGACGCCACCTGCGACAGCGGGATGAAGCCGATCTGGGCAGCACCGGCTGCGCTGCTGGCCGGTACCGGAATCAACAGGCCAGAAAGCCCGTCGACATCGGTGCGCAAGGCCTCGGACAGCCGCACCACCATGTCGAAACGCCGGTCGCCCTCATACAACGTGCCGGCCGTGCGCCCGCCCACGGCAATGGCGATGGCGTCCTGCACGTCGCCCACGTTCAGGCCATACCGGGCAGCCTTGTCGCGGTCGATGTCAATGGTCAGCACCGGCAAGCCCGTGGTCTGCTCGACCTTCACCTCAGAAGCACCTGGTACGTTCTGCAGGCTGCTGGCGACCGCTGCGGCGGTACGGTTAAGCACGTCCATGTCATCGCCGAAGATCTTCACCGCCACATCACTGCGCACGCCCGAAATCAGTTCGTTGAAGCGCAACTGGATCGGTTGCGACAACTCGTAGTTGCTGCCCGGCACACTGGCGGCGGCGCGCTGCACCTCGGCAATCAATGCTTCACGCGATTTACCCGGGTCAGCCCATTGCGCATGCGGGCGCAACATGACGTAGGCATCGGAGATGTTCGGCGGCATCGGGTCGGAGGCGATTTCGGCGGTACCGGTACGGGCAAACACGCGCTCCACCTCCGGGACCTCGGCAATGATCGCCCGTTCCAGGCGCTGCTGCATGTCCACCGACTGCGTCAGGCTGGTGCCTGGCACACGCAGGGCTTGCAGGGCGAAGTCGCCCTCGCTGAGGCTGGGGATGAACTCGCTGCCCATGCGGCTGGCCATCACCCCGGACAACAGCACCAGCACCGCCGCCGCACTGAACGCCAGCTTGCGGCGGCCCAGTACCCAGCCCAGCACCGGTGCATAGCGCTGGCGCGCGGTGCGCATGACCAGGCCTTCTTCTTCCTTGACCTTGCCGGTCACGAACAGCGCAATTGCTGCGGGCACGAAGGTCACCGAAAGGATCATCGCGCCCAATAGGGCAATGACCACGGTGAAGGCCATAGGGTGGAACATCTTGCCTTCGACCCCGGTCAGGGCAAAGATCGGCAGGTACACCACCATGATGATCAACTGCCCGTAGATCAGCGGGCGGCGTGCTTCACGGGCGGCGGCGAACACCTCGTGGAAGCGCTCGGCACGGGTCAGCATGCGGCCATGGCGTTGCTGCGCGTGGGCCAGCCGGCGAATGGCGTTTTCGACGATCACTACCGCGCCATCGACGATGATGCCGAAGTCCAGCGCGCCAAGGCTCATGAGGTTGGCGCTGACCTTGTTGCTGAACATGCCGGTGAAGGTGAACAGCATCGACAACGGGATGACCATGGCGGTAATCAGCGCGGCGCGGATGTTGCCCAGGAACAGAAACAACACGGCGATGACCAGGATCGCGCCTTCGATGAGGTTTTTCTTCACCGTGGCGATGGCTTTTTCGACCAGGTTGGTACGGTCGTACACGGTGACCGCAACCACCCCCTTGGGCAGGTTGCGGTTGATCTCGACCAATTTGGCCGCAACCGCCTGGGAGACCGTGCGGCTGTTCTCGCCGATCAGCATGAACACCGTGCCCAATACCACCTCCCGGCCATTTTCGGTCGCCGCCCCGGCGCGTAGCTCTTGGCCGAGGCCAACCTGGGCGACATGGCTGACGCGTATGGGGGTGCCATCGACGCTGGAAATAACGATGTTGGCGATGTCTTCGGCGGAGTCCACCTGGCCCGGTGCGCGAATCAGCAACTGCTCGCCATTGCGCTCGATATACCCAGCACCGACGTTGGCATTGTTGCGCTCCAGCGCCGCGATCAGGTCATTGAGGGTGAGCTTGTAGGCGGCCAGGCGCTTGAGCTCGGGCGCGATCAGGTACTGCTTGGCATGGCCACCGATGCTGTTGACCTCGGCCACCCCGGGCACGTTGCGCAACTGCGGCTTGATGATCCAGTCCTGGATGACGCGCAGATCGGTCTGGGTGTAGGGCGTACCGTCGTCCTTGAGCGCGCCCTCCTCGGCCTCGACGGTCCACAGGAAGATCTCCCCCAATCCGGTGGAAATCGGCCCCATGCCCGCCTCGATGCCCTCGGGCAACTGCTCCCGCGCCACTTGC
The DNA here is from genome assembly GCF_014269105.1 of Pseudomonas sp. SWRI77. Classification (NCBI taxonomy): domain Bacteria; kingdom Pseudomonadati; phylum Pseudomonadota; class Gammaproteobacteria; order Pseudomonadales; family Pseudomonadaceae; genus Pseudomonas; species Pseudomonas sp. SWRI77. The sequence goes on from NZ_JABWRV010000005.1 coordinate 123,451, forward strand.
AGGCGCTCATTGACCAGTTGCCGGGCGAAGAACAGGTCGGTGTCGTCAGCGAAGATCACCGTGACCTGGGACAAACCCGAACGTGACAACGAACGGGTCTGCTTCAGGCCAGGCAGGCCGGCCATGGCCGTCTCGATGGCGAAAGTGATGCGCTGCTCGGTCTCAAGCGGTGAGTAGCCGGGCGCGGCGGTATTGATCTGCACCTGGACGTTGGTGATGTCCGGGACTGCATCGATCGGCAGTTGCTGGTAGCTGTGAATACCCACTGCGGCCATCAACAGCACGGCAAGCATCACCACCAGGCGCTGCTCGATGGCGAATTGGATCAGACGTTCGAACATGGGTGCGTTCCCGGTTTCAATGGCTGTGCTCGGCAGAACCTTTGCCAAGCTCCGACTTGAGGACGAAGCTGCCGGCGGTGGCAACCTGGGTGCCTGCCGCCAGCCCGGCGGTGACTTCCACCTGGCCTGCGTCGCGGCGGCCGGTCTGCACCGGGCGCGCTTCGAAGCCTTGCTCGGTGCGGACAAACACCACGGTCTGCGCTTCCCAGGTCTGCAGAGCGCTTTCCGGCACCACCACGGCGGCGCCGGCGCGCTCGACGCTGACCGCGATGTTCACGAACAGCCCAGGGCGCCAGGCGCCATTGGGGTTGGCCAGGGTGGCACGCACGGTGGCGGCGCGGTTCTGCTCACCGAGCAGGCTGCCGACATAGTTGACCTTGCCCTCGACCTCGGCCCCCAGGTCCGGTGCACTGACCGTGACGCTGCGGCCGGTGACCACTCTGTTCAAATCGCGCGGGGCCACGGCGAACGTCGCCCAGACACGGCTGAGGTCGGACAAGGTGAACGCATTGCTGGTCTCGTCGACCACCTCGCCCACGGTCAGGTGCTTTTCCACCACCACCGCATCGAAGGGGGCACGCAGCTCATAGCGGTTGCCGGCGCCGGCCGGGCCGACTGCCGCGACCTTCTGCCGGGCGTTTGCCAAGGCGATCTCGGCCTCTTGCAACGCCTGTCGAGCCTGCAGGTAATCTTGTTCGGCACTGATGCGTTCCTGCCACAGCTGTTGTTCGCGCTGGAAGGTCAGGCGTGCCAGCTCCAGGCGGCGCTGCGCGGCCTGTTGTTCGCTGCGCAGGTCGGAAATCTGCTGGCTGGCGATCACCGCCAGCACCTGGCCGCGCTTTACCGCCTGGCCAAGGTCAGCCTGCACCGACTCCACCACGCCAGGTACACGGGGTACGACGTGGGCGGTGCGGTCTTCATCGAAGCGAATTTCACCCGGGAAGTTGATGGCGGTGCCCAGCTCACGAGGGCCGGCCGCCGCCAACTGCACGCCTGCCGCCTCGATCTGGGCGCCGGACAGGTGCAGTTGGCCCGCCTCGTCTTCGTGGTCTTCGCCGGCCTGTTCATCAGCGTGGCCGTGGCTATCTTCGCCATGCGCGTCGTGTTGGGCTTCGCCGCTGCTGGCCTGGCCGAGGTTGCCGGTCCAGGCCAGGCCACCGAGGCCGAGCACGGCCAAGGCGACAGCCAGCATGGCAATCTTGCGTGGGTTATCCATTGTTGCTCCTGCTGTAGGATTTTTTGCGAATCACAAACTGCCTTCGAGGTCGCCATAGACCCGCTCGAGCTGGGCCCGCGCATCGGTCGCCGCGGCCAATGCAGCCAGATACAACCCGCGCGCCTCAATCAACGTGCGCTGGGCATCGAGCACATCGAGGAAGGCGAACTTGCCCATCTCGAAGCCGCGGGTGGCGGTGTCCACCGCCTGCTGCGCCGAGGGCAGGATGGTGCGGTCGTAGGCCTGCACCTCCTGCATGGCCGTGGCCCACTGGCTGAGGGCGCTGCGGGTTTCACTGCGCAAGCGCAGCTCGACAGCATTGCGCAGGTCACGTGCCTGGTCGGCCCGGCGCGCGGCCACCAGCACGTTGCCCTGGTTGCGGTCGAACAACGGCAGGGGCATGGACAGCCCGACCACATTGACCCGCTCGCGGTCCTCGCGGCTGTACTGGCTGCCAAGGCTGACGGTGAGGTCGGGGATGCGTTGGGCCTTTTCCGAGACCAGCGACGCTTCACCGCGTTCGACCTGCGCCGCTGCCAGGCGCCACTCGGCGGTTTGCTCGACCTTGTCGAGCAGGGCCTCGGCCGTGGGCGCGGCACCCGGCGACAGCTTGGCGGCTTGCAGGTGGTCGAAGGTCGCCAGCGGGCTACCTGTCAGCCGCGCCAAGGCCTGGTAGGCCACGCTGCGCTGCGAAGCCGCGCGGCCTACCTCAGACTGTGCCTGGGCCAGTTGCACCTGGGCGCGCGTAGCCTCCACCGGCGAAGCCTGGCCGGCCGTAACACGCCCTTGCACCACACGCAGCCCACGCTCGGTCAGCGCCTGCGACTGCTGCGCGAGTTCCAGCGCCGTTTGCGCACGCAACGCCGTGTGAAAGGCCTGTACCACATCGGCGCGCAAGCCATTGCGCTGTCGCTCCAGTTCAAGCTGGGCGATGGCCTGCCCGATGGTGGCCACGGCGACGCGCGCCCCGCGCTTGCCACCCAGTTCAAATGGCTGGCTCAGGGTGACGGTGGTAGTGCGGGTATCGCGGCGAGTGTCCTCGGCCTCCCAGGACAGTTCCGGGTTGGGCAGCAAACCCGCCTGGTGCCGCTCGCCCTCGGCGACACCCACTTCACGGCCGGCGGCGGCGAGTTCCGGGTTATGCGCAAAAGCGGCGGCCAGCGCTTCAGGCAGGCTCAGGCCGGCATTGGCCTGGGCACTGCCGATGGCCGCCAATAGCAGGCTGAGCAAGGCGATCTTGCGGGGGATGGCATGGGTGCGGGGCACGAAACAGGTCCTCGTCGGCGAGCGTTGGCGAGGGACTGTAGGGTGGCGTGCTTATCGGGGTGGTGGCGGCAACATTACAATTCTGTCATCCGAAGAATGCCGGCCATGGCGCAAAACGTCCGGTTATCGCCCACTATCCGGCCACAGCGGCTCCATGCAATTGACGAAACTAACCAGGTGGTACAAATATAAGCGCAACCAAAAACAACAAAGCGATGCCTGTCATGAAGCCCCTTATTCTTGTGCTGAACGGCCCTAACCTGAACATGCTGGGCACCCGCGAGCCTACCCAGTATGGTCGCGAAACCCTCGCCGACCTCGCCCAGGGCTGCGCCGACAGCGCCCACACCCTGGGCCTGGATATCGAATTTCGCCAGACCAACCACGAGGGCGAACTGATCGATTGGATCCACGCGGCCCGTGGCCGCTGCGCCGGTATCCTGATCAACCCCGGCGCCTGGACCCACACCTCGGTGGCCATCCGCGACGCCCTGGTTGCCAGTGAACTGCCGGTCATCGAGGTGCACCTGTCGAACGTGCACAAACGCGAACCCTTCCGCCACCTGTCGTTCGTCTCGTCGATTGCCGTTGGCGTGATCTGCGGCCTCGGCAGCCATGGCTACCGCCTGGCCCTGAGCCATTTCGCAGACATGCTGCGGGAGCAGGCAGCATGAGCAAACAAGCCATCCTCGCCGGCCTGATCGGCCGTGGCATCCAGCTGTCACGCACCCCGGCGCTGCACGAGCACGAAGGCGACGCTCAAGCGCTGCGCTACCTTTATCGCCTGATCGATGCCGATCAGTTGCAGTTGGACGACAGCGCCCTGCCCGGCCTGCTCGATGCCGCACAGCACACCGGCTTCACCGGGCTCAACATCACCTACCCGTTCAAGCAGGCGATTCTGCCGCTGCTCGACGACCTGTCGGATGAAGCGCGCGGGATCGGCGCGGTGAACACCGTGGTGCTCAAGGACGGCAAGCGGGTTGGCCACAATACCGACTGCCTGGGTTTTGCCGAAGGCATGCGCCGCGGCTTGCCAGATGTGGCACGCCGGCAGGTGGTGCAGATGGGAGCTGGCGGCGCCGGTTCAGCGGTGGCCCATGCCCTGTTGGGTGGCGGCGTGGAACAGCTGGTGCTGTTCGAGGTGGACACTGCGCGGGCGCAAGCACTGGTCGACAACCTCAACGCGCACTTCGGCGCAGGCCGAGCAGTGGTCGGTACAGACTTGAGCGCGGCAGTGGCCGAGGCAGACGGGTTGGTCAATACCACGCCAGTGGGCATGGCCAAGCTGCCGGGGACGCCGTTGCCGGTGGCGCTGCTGCACGCACGTTTATGGGTGGCGGAGATCATCTACTTCCCGCTGGAAACCGAACTGTTGCGGGCAGCGCGAGCGCTGGGCTGCCGTACGCTGGACGGCAGCAACATGGCGGTGTTCCAGGCGGTCAAGGCGTTCGAACTGTTCAGCGGGCGCGAGGCCGATGCGGGGCGGATGCAGGCCCACTTTGCCAGTTTCAGCTGAACCGGCATCGGCAATTTCGCGGGTTTGCCCCGCGAAAGTGCCGGCACAGGCCGATCAAGCCTTTTCATCCAGCAATGCCTGTATCACCTGTTCCTGCGCGCCATAGTCCCCCTCGCCAAAATGCACATGGCGTACCTGCCCTTTGCGGTCGACAAAATAATGCGCCGGCCAGAACTGGTTGCCCCAGGCATTCCACACCTGATGGTCGTTGTCCACTGCCACGGGGTAAGCGATCCCCAGCATGGCCACCTTGTCGCGCAAGGTTGCAACATCATGCTCGTAATCGTATTCAGGCGTATGCACGCCGACCACGACCAGGCCCTGGTCGGCGTAGCGCCGTGCCCAGTCATTCACATGCGGCAGGCTGCGCTGGCAGTTGATGCAGTCCCAGGTCCAGAAGTCCACCAGCACCACCTTGCCTTTGAGTGCCGGCGCATCCAGTGGCGGGGAGTTCAGCCACTGGCTGGCGCCCACCAGCGAAGGCATGGCGCCGTAACTGTCGCCTGCATTCAGGTAACCGGCCAGGCCCAGGCTTGTCAGCGCCAGCGCCAGGCCGCCCACCTTCAGCGCCAGGCGCCGATCAATTCTCATGGCAGCCGCCGGTGGCGTAGGAGCGGTATTGCACGCTCCGCTGCTGCCCTTTGGAGTCGAGATAGTCCATGCGGGTGTTGACCAGGCCGCAGGTGTTGCTTTGATCATCCTGCACCGACAAGACTTTCTTCACATCCAGGTGATCACCGTAACGGTACTGCATGACACTGGCATCGTTCATCGGCGCCATGGCGGCCTGGGCGGTCAAGGCGCCGAAGCTGAGCACGGCAAGCAGGCTGGCGCTGGCGATGGATTTGAGGTTCATGGCAACTCTCCTGTGGAACGCTGGGGGCGGGGAGGATTGCTCCCCGGTCGAGAGCCATTACACGTCCGCCAGGTATCCCGTATGTGTCACCTGAGCCTGTGATCTGCTTCCTCCTGTATCTGTACCCGCAGCAGATACACTGCAATACAAAGCCCCGCAGGCAAGCCCGATAACGCTCGGTACACTGCGCCCACCCCCTTCCACACAGGAACGCTGCGCATGGAACACGTCGATCACATCCTGATCGTCGACGACGACCGCGAGATCCGCGAACTGGTCGGCAACTACCTGAAGAAGAACGGCCTGCGCACCAGCATCGTCGCCGATGGCCGGCAGATGCGCGCCTTTCTCGAAGCCAACAGCGTCGACCTGATCGTCCTCGACATCATGATGCCCGGCGACGATGGCCTGTTGCTGTGCCGTGAACTGCGCGCCAGCAAGCACCGCAACACGCCGGTGCTGATGCTGACTGCGCGCAACGATGAAACCGACCGCATCATCGGCCTGGAGATGGGCGCCGACGACTACCTGACCAAACCGTTCTCCGCACGCGAACTGCTGGCCCGCATCAATGCCGTGCTGCGCCGCACGCGCATGCTGCCGCCCAACCTGACCATCAGTGAAAGCAGCCGCCTGCTTGCCTTCGGCCCGTGGCGCCTGGACACCACCGCACGCCACCTGCTCGACAGCGAAGATACCCTGGTGGCCCTGAGCGGCGCCGAGTACCGGCTGTTGCGGGTATTCCTCGACCACCCGCAGCGGGTACTCAGCCGCGAACAACTGCTCAACCTGACCCAGGGCCGCGAGGCGGACATCTTCGACCGCTCCATCGACCTGCTGGTCAGCCGCCTGCGCCAGCGCCTGGGGGACGACGCCCGCGAACCTGCCTGCATCAAGACCGTGCGCAGCGAGGGCTATGTGTTCTCACTGCCGGTGCAACTGCTCGAGTCGCCCTCATGAAATGGCCACGTACCCTGGCCTCGCGCCTGGCGCTGATCTTCTTCACGGGCCTGGTGCTGGCCTATGGGCTTTCGTTCGGCCTGCAAGCCTATGAGCGCTACATCAGCAGCCGTTCGATGATGCTCAGCAACCTGGAGCAGGACGTCGCCACGTCGGTGGCCATCCTCGACCGCCTGCCCGCAGCCGAACGCGCTGCCTGGCTGCCACGCCTGGAACGGCGCACCTACCGCTACCACCTTGACCAGGGCCTGCAAGGCCAGGCGATGCCGACCAGCGACCCGCCCATGGCCGCTGAGTCGATCGTCAAGGCCATCGGCGACGACTATCGCCTTACCTTCCAGGAGATCCCAGGCCCGAATGCGCACTTTCAGGTGCACTTGACCCTGGCCGACGGCGCCCCCCTGACCCTCGACGTCACCCCGGCAAGCGTACCGGTGGCCCGCTGGCTGCCTGTGGTGCTGCTGATCCAGCTGGCCTTGCTGTTGCTGTGCACCTGGCTGGCAGTGCGCCTGGCCATCGGGCCGCTCACCCGCCTGTCGCAGGCGGTGGACAACCTCGACCCGGACAAGCCCGGTGTACAACTGGACGAAAGCGGCCCACGCGAAGTGAAGTACGCCGCCGTCGCCTTCAATGCCTTGCAAGCGCGCATCGCGGCCTACCTCAAGGAGCGCATGCAGCTGCTGGCAGCGATTTCCCACGACCTGCAAACCCCCATCACCCGCATGAAGCTGCGCGTCGAAGTGATGGACGAGGGGGTCGAGAAAGACAAGCTGTGGCATGACCTGAGTGCCATGGAGCACCTGGTACGCGAAGGTGTGGCGTATGCCCGCAGCATGGACATCAACACCGAGGCCCCGTGCCGGATCAACCTCGGCGCGTTCCTCGACAGCCTGGTGTTCGATTACCAGGACAGCGGCGCCCAGGTCGAACGGCACGGCAACGCCGATGGCCTGTTGGAAACCCGCCCGCATGCACTGCGCAGGGTGCTGGTCAACCTGGTGGACAATGCCCTCAAGTTCGCTGGCAAAGCACAACTGGAGGTCAGCCATGAACAGGGCTGCACCCGAATTCGGGTTCTCGATGACGGCCCCGGTATCCCGGACGATGAGCTCAATGAGGTGCTCAAGCCCTTTTACCGGGTAGAAAGCTCGCGCAACCGCAGTACCGGGGGCACAGGGCTGGGGTTGGCGATCGCTCAGCAATTGACCCAGGCCATGGGCGGGCGCTTGACCCTGAGCAATCGCCAGGGCGGCGGACTGTGTGCAGAAATCGAGCTGCGGTGAGTTCAGGCCCTACTCCTGGCTTACACAACCGATGGCTACAGTCCGATACACACTGACGCATCCACCGACACACTGCCGATACGCCACCGCTACACACTCCTGGCCACACAATGGCACACCAGGAGTTACAGCGATGAAACCGCTAAGCATGACGGCAATCACCCACGCGTTCACCCGTATCGACCGTATCGGCAGCTGGAGCGCCGACCTGCCGCTGCGGCTGTTTCTGGCCTGGGAGTTCTTCGAGTCTGGCTGGGAGAAATTCACCGGCTACAACTGGTTCGGTCACCTGCAGTCGAACTTGCCGTTTCCCTTCAGCGCACTGCCGGCAGAACTGAACTGGCAACTCTCGATGTGGGCCGAATTGGTGCTGCCTGTGCTTCTGCTGCTTGGCCTGGGTACGCGGCTGGCCTCGGCCGGGCTCATGGTCGTTACTGTGGTGGCCATCGCGGCGGTGCACTGGCCGGCACAGTGGTCGGGCCTTGGGGAGCTGGCACAGGGGTATGCGATCACCGACCAGGGCTTTGGCAACTTCAAGTTGCCAGTGATCTACTTGGTGGCATTGCTGCCACTGCTGCTCCAGGGCGCCGGCCGTCTGAGCCTTGACCATTGGCTCCGGGCACGGCTCGCGGCCAGAGGCTGAATAGCAATGAAATGATTATTCAGGATAGGTTGGTAACCCCAACCCTATCCCCTGCCTGCCTCAGCCTGCCCCGGCAACCGTACCGATAACAACCCCTTGCGCGCGCAAGCTTTCCAGCAGTGCCAAGCCCTGCCCCTGGTCCGCTGCCAGTGCTTGCAGGCGCTCCCGCCCCGTGCCCCCCACCTCGGCCAGCAAGCGATAGGCCATGGGCGCCAGACGGGCGAAGCGCACCTGCAACCCGACATCTCGGTAGACCAGCAGCAACGTGGGCGCCTCAGGCACCGCCTGCGGCTGATAGCCAGGGCCGATACGCTCGACAGGCCAACGGTAAGCCAACACCCTGGCCATGCACGACAGCAGCGGCTCGCCCTGCAGCAGGTCCCCCTGCGGATCATGCGCCGGGTCCTGGGCATCGCTCAGGTACAGCTGGGCTTCGACCCACTCGTAGTGGGCGAGCTCCAGCTGCCACGGAGCATCGAGCTCGACACCCTGGAGGTAGTCGATGAACGTCTCGGCGATTTCGGTGAACAAAGGTGTCTGGCTGCGGTAGTTGGCATAAAAATCACGCACCCGGGCATGCCAGTGCGGCTCGCCCAGGGTTTGCCGCATCACCGGGAAGCTGCCGGCCAACAGACCCTCGATGGTGTCGTAGAACAGTTCACGGTAAACCTTCAAGCGGCGCGCTTCGATGCCAGGCGGTGGGCCATGCCGGGCCGGATCACGCAAATGCCGCGCCAGTGTGTACTGCTGTTCACGCAACACTTCGCGCATGCGCCACCTCCTGCTGCACAGCACGCATGCGGGCGAGTTCGTCGAGCAGTTCGGCCAATGGCGGGTAATTGAAGTCACGCTCAAGCACCGTCGGCTTGGCACCGAAACACTTGCAGGCCATCGCGAACAAGGCCCACACATCTTCTTTTACCGGTGCTCCGTGGGTGTCGACCTTGAGGTCGGGGGCCTCATCGTAGTGACCCGCCACATGCATGCCGATGACCCTCGCCTGTGGCAGCCCCTGAAGGAACGCCTGCGCATCGTAAGCATGGTTGCACGCGTTGACGAACACGTTGTTGACGTCCAGCAGCAGGTCGCAATCAGCCTCGTCGAGCACCGCACGGATGAAATCCAACTCGCTCATCGCCTGGTAAGGCGCTGCGTAGTAGCTGATGTTTTCCACGGCGATGCGCCGCTGCAGGTGGTCCTGGGCCTGTCGGATCCTGGCGGCAACGTGATGTACCGCCTCTTCGGTGAAAGGCATCGGCAACAGGTCATAAAGGTGGCCGTCATCGCTGCAGTAACTCAAGTGTTCGCTGTACAGGCGTACCTGGTAGCGATCGAGGAAGTCACGGGTCTGGTCCAGAAAGCTCCGATCAAGCGGCAGGCTGCCGCCAAGGGACAGGGACAGGCCGTGGCAGGCCAGGGCAAAGCGTTCGGTCAGTTGCGCCAGGCCTCGGCCATAGGCACCGCCGACAGCGATCCAGTTTTCCGGCGCACATTCGAGAAAGTCCACTGCGCCCTCTTCAAGGGTCAACAACTCGGGCATCAGGCCACGGCGCAGGCCAAGGCCTGTAAACAAGCGAGAGGTAGTCATCGATAAGTCTCCGCAACATGCACAACGCCCCACCTGACCAGCAGGCGGGGCGTTGTGGCATTTCAAAGATTGAAGTCAGGACTTACCAGTCACCTTGGCATCACCCGCCTTGCCAGCGGCGCCACATTTACCTTCACCGCATTTACCTTCGCCCTCGCTGGCCTTCTTGTCGCCACCGCATTTGCCTTCACCTTGGCTGGCCTTGTTGCTGCCCCCGCACTTGCCTTCGCCACATTTGCCCTCGCCGGCAACCTTAGCCGAAGCCAGTTGATAACCCTGGGACAGGGGCTCGACAGCGAACGCGCTGCTGCCAAAGGCCATGCTGCCGAGCAGTGCGGCGCCGAGCAGGCCGAGGGTGTTCCGTGCATGAGTCATGATGTTGCTCCACTGTGGTTGGGGTGTGGAGCCATTAGGCCGCGTGGGTGTGTCGGGGATGTATCGCCGATGTCCGAATTTTGTACAGAAATGGGTCTGCAGCCGTGCAGGATACAGTGCGATACAAAGCGCCCGCCCCTGCGGCCAGGGAGCGGGCGAAGGCGATCAGTCCTCCAGCGGTTTGGGCGGTGCAGCTGGCTTGGCCGGTTTGACCGGTTTGCTGTCCTTGCCCTTGGCTTCTGGCGCTGCCGCGACAGGCTCCGGCGCCGTCACGGCCTTCTCGCTCGCCGGCAGTTCATCGACCGCCTTGAGGATGGCCTGCGGGTCGATCGGCTCGCCGGTCGCGTCATCCTTGAGCATGTGCCGTTCACCGTCCTTGCCCACCAGGATCACCTTGGTACCCGCGCTCGCGCCGAGCTTGAGCTCGCGGATCAGGGCCATGGTGGTCTGCTGCTCGAGGTTCTTGTCCTCGCGCTTGCCCACCATTTTGGCCACGCTGTACAGCACCAGGCTGCGCTCCTTGAAGGCCGCCTGAATGGCAGGGTCTTCCAGTGCTTTATTCAACCCGCGCAGTGTCGGGTCGGCTGTACTGGGGGCGATGATCACCAAAGGCCGTGCCTTGCCCAACTCCTTGGCCAAAGGCGCGTCGCTGTCTGCGGCGAACAGTGGGCTGGTGACGGCGAGCAAGGTGGCGAGGGTCAGTGACCGAACGAGCATACACATCTCCTTAATATCTCGATAAACCAATGACTGCAGATCACGGAGAAAAATCCGACCTGGAGCCTAAACCACTTCAAACACTCGGTGTGTCAGGGAAAAGTAACGGGCAATTTCCAGCCATGCGTCAGAACAGGATGACGGCCTTTACCGAACACGCCGCCCTGTCACTGAGCATAGTCCAAAGCCGCTGCAGAGACGGCTGTGCCCTGCCAGTCGGGGCCATTACACATCGATACCCGCATCCGTGGGCCCGGCTTCGAGTGCCGCCAGCGTCATGTCGAGCATCAGCCCCCGCCGTGCTGCGCGCTGTTCGCCAAGAATGGCATCGGACTGTGCCTGTCTGGTCTCGTCGGTCAGCGCCTCATCATCGAGTACGCTGTCGAGCCGGCGCCGGAACGGCCTGTCGACTTGCGCGAAACGTTCCGGGTGAGTGCGTTCCAGGTGCGCCTGCCAGAAGGTCCGGTCCACCAGCGAACGGGCGACCTGCTCTTGCGTCTCGGCCTCAAGCACTTGCGCTTCGACCCGTGCAAGGTGCGCTTCAGTCACCCCTGCCAGTGGCCGAAAACTCATGTCTCCCACTTGAATGGGCAAGCCCAGACGATCACGCAATCCAAGGCGATAGGCGAGCCCCACCTCGCTTTCATCCGGGTTGCCACCGCGATCAAGAATGTCGCGCACGGCAAGGCGGTCGACTTCATCCAGACGCCACAAACGCCGCCCCAACGCCAGCAAGGCATGCTCCGTATTACCTTGCGCATCCGCACGGGCTTGCCACACCAGCACATTCAACTCAAGGTTGCTGAGGCACCAGGTAGCGCCATCCTGACAACCCCACTCGTCGTTGGCGATGTCCAACAATGCCTGACGCAGAGCGGGTTCCTTGGACATCGCCTGCAGCACAGCCAGTACCCGCTGCGAGAGTGCCTGGGGATTGATGTGAAAATCCGCAGACTGCAGCAACTGCTGCAGCACGCGAAAGAAACGCTCTGCAGGCTCGCCTACATCTACCGCCTCCCATGCAGCGATCAGCAGGCCACGGTGCTGCGGACCGATAGCATCCCCCCAAACCTCCCGGCTACGGACAAACTGTTCTCGCAGCAAGGCCTCGTCCAGCGGCACGAGAGGTGCCATGGACGAAGCCTGCAGACGCACCAGCTCGTCGCCTTCCAGCGGATTGCCGGCCAACCTGGTGCGCCGCCGAACCCCGGGCGGCAGTTGATAGAACCAGTGGGGGATCTGGGTAATGCGGTTTTCACGCATATCCATGAGAACCAGGTTTGAACGGCTGGCCATACCATGGGGAAAATGCGTCAGGCCAGTGTTGCGCAAGTTCAACCAGCGCAGCGTAGTCAACCCACTCAGGGTAAAGGTGCGCCCCAATGGGTTGTGGGATAGGTCGATGTACTCCAAGTTTGTGGCGCTTGCCAAGGTAGCCGCCTGGCTGGTGCTCAACACGATTCGGTTATTGGTCAGGGTAAGCTGACGCAAGTACGGTAGCTGCAACAAGGGCTGCGGCAATTGAGTCAGGAGGTTCCCGCCCAGGTCCAGCATGCTCAGGCGCGAGAAGGCGAGCAGGAAACTCGCAGGAACGTCTCGAAGTTCCAAGCGCAGCAGGGACAGATCGGAAACATGAGCGAAGCTGACCTGGGCCGGTATTTCCGGCAGCCCTTCAGGGTTCATGTTGTACAAGACCATGCGATAGTTGTGGTCGGTGTTGAGGTGGGTTTGCCCGGCGTCGGTGGTGCGCTGCCAACAATCGATCAGCGTGTCGCGCAAGCAGGCCCGGTCCTCCCTGGTTTCACCTACGGCCTCCCCAACCCATGCGTCCAGGCTGTTGCGCAGCGCCCTGTACTCTGTGCGCAGCGCGGCCAGTACCGCATCCAGCTGCCGACCCGAGCGCCGCACATTGTCGGCCCATACCGCCACCTGCTCATCACTGAACGACGGAAACAGGTCACGCACCATCGCCCCCAGCGCCCGCTCGGGCCGTCCAGGGCCACCCGAGTTGCTGCCGCCCAAGGGGTAGCCCAAACGGCCATCAGCCAAACGCTGCGGTAGCCGGAAAAAGCCCAGGCGCTGTACACCCAGCAGGCCTTCGACTTCAGCGTGCCGTCGCATGGCCTCACGCGCCAGCGTGACCCTCAGGTTATGGGCGAAAGGCTCGTTCACCTGCATGGCCGCGCGCTGATGCGGTGCATAGGCAGCAGTCATCACCTCGAACAACTCGCCGGTCTGACCTTGCGGTACGCCTTGCGAATCGAGCAATTGGAAGGCGCCATGCTGGTGCAAGAGATCGAAACCGTGAGTGCCCTCCTCAACCGATGACAGCAGTGGCCCACCGCGCTGGCCTTCGAAAAGACGCCAGCGTACACCTTGGTCAGCGCCAGGCAGGTACTTGAGCAACCCCAGTACCACTCGTGCCAGGTCGGCGTTCTGTGGGGTATCCAGGGTCAACGCTTCAAGCACTCGAACCCTGCGGATGTCCGAGACACTGCGCCTGGCCGCTTCGGCCAGGTTCAATGGCACGCGACCGCTTTGCATCAACCGCCGCCGATCATCCCCGTTGGCAGCCGCCAGCAGCGCTCGTGCGGCACGCGAATGCAGCCCCGGAAACACCTTGCGCAGCAAGACAGAACCGGGCGTGTCGCTGGGCTGCACGGCCTCATACAAGTGCCCCAGCAAGTGCCTGCGCTGGGCCCATGCCAGTTCGGCCAACGCCTGGTCTGACGCACCGGAGGCACCTTGCAGGCGCCGGGCATGCTGGAGCACGGTGAAATCCTCAACCTGCTCACCCGCGCGCAAATGGCTGACCACCTGGCGGATCCGCCAGTCAAACCTGGAGCGCTCGGCGCTGTCGAGCATCCCCGGCTCCGGCGCACGCCCGTAAATATGCAGCGCCCGCAGGTGATCGGCGTTGAGCTCATGAAAGCCCAGCACCTGGTCGATCTGCTCGTCACTCATGCTGTCCAACGGCGCGCCAAGACGGCGGAACATGCGGTAGGTGTCGTCCCATTGCGCGGGCTGCTCGGTCCATACCCGCCAGGCGCCAGCGCCGTTGTGGCGTAGCGCAGGCCCGTTGCCACCGCGTGGGCGAAGTTGCCATTGGCCATCGCCAGCCGGCTCGACCACAGGGTAGTGATGCCCGTCCATTTCGACCCAGGCCTGGCCACCGTAGCGCCGAATACCCAAGGCATCCTGGGCCGCCGCACTGCTCGGCGCGATGCTGCGATACGCTGCCAGGTCCTGCTGCCAGAGCTTGGTGCTACCGTCTTCAAGCCGCGCAGGCACCATCGCATCGACCACCGCCGAACGTGCCCACAGCCGCTTGGTCAGCGAGACGCCCGCCGCCGTGGCCGCGACAATTGCAAGGTCGGTGGCGACGTTGGTCAGGTGATCAAGTGCCTGTTGGGTGTCACCGTCATGCAGGGCCTCGATAGCGTGGTAGACCTCGCCCAGCAACTCCCATACGGTCACCGCGAGCACGACCAGCCCCAAGCCCGGTGCAAAGAACGACGCCAGGTTGAGCAGCGCCCACCCTTCTGCGGCCAGCCGTTCGTCATGGGCACGCTGAAGCTCGCGATCAAGCCGAGCCACCGGCACCGCGATCATCGCTGCGTCCTCCTTGATCTGGCGGATTCGCGCCTGCGCCAGGCTGTTGAACAGCGGTGACGGATACGCCTGCAAATACGGTTTCAGGTCAAAACCGGCCCAGTCTGGAAGGTCGTCAAAAGCCGGCACTACCCTGGCGAAAAATGCCTGGCTGTCGCGCCTGAGCACGAAACGGCTGAAGAACCGTTGATACGTCTTGAGGCGCAGGCGATGGCCCAGCGCGCGGTTAAGGTCATCGAGGCTGTCGAATGCACTCCAGGCCGCCACCGGGTCACCCGGCACATGCATCAACAACCGCCGGGTAGTGTTGAACAGGGGCCCTTGATCGATCACTTCGAGCACCACGACCTGCTCAATGGCGCACCCGAGCAGCCTCAGTTGCCTGGCCACCACCAAGTCACCTGCCAGGCGCAACAGCTTGCCCTCAAGGCACATGCTCACCAACAGTTTCAGGTCGCTGGCATCGAGCACCTCTTCTTGCCTGGCCTTGTACCCATCCACCAACATGGCATAGCGGATTGCATCGACCAGCAGCGACTCGATGCGTTTGCGGTTATCGTCGGGCTTGAGGATGGCATCCAGATGACGCTGATAGCCCTCGCCCAGGTCCAGCTCGCGGCACAGTGCGGCAAAGGCGATGGCGGTGGGGAGGTTGTGGGTGCCTGCACGCGGTACCAGCAGCCGGTTGCCGACAGGCTGGCCGCCCGTGCTGGCCTGTTCGGCAGTGAAGTTACGCAGTACCACCTCGAGCAATGGTTTTTCTTCGTACACCAACTTGGTGAGGTGTGCCCCAACGGGTTGAGCGTTGATTACCGGCTCACGGCGCCCTTCGAGAAACGTCAGCCGGCGTGGATTGCCCGTGACGCCATAGCGCTCGGTGAGCGCGTTCTGCAGCGCTGATACGACGAAATGATCGATCCCGTCGATGCGCGCCAGCAGCGCGCCCAGTTGCTGACGGCACTCAAGGCTCTTGGCCAGTGCGCGACTGATCTCCGGCAGCTGCTCAACCGGCGCCTGGCGCAGCCAGCGGGGCAAGCGCTGGCCGATGATGTCATCCTGAAACGCCTCGCTGTCGCGCTGCAGCGTGTCCAGATACGGCAAGCCTGACTCGACATCATTGCCCACGGTAGTGCCCATGCTCAAAGCCTCCTGTTCAGTGAAGAGGCCAGCCTAGGCAGAAGAGGTTGGTCGAGGCGTTAGATAGCTAATGCCCGCACTTAGAACAACGCTAACTGGCTGCCCGTCAACGCCGCGAAATCATCACCGACAAAGGGCAGGATGGCATCGGCCACCGGCTGCAGTTGGCGGCTCAGGTAGTGCTCGTAGTCGATGGGCGCCTTCAGGTTCTCCAAGGGTTCAGGGCCGGCAGTGGTGATCAGGTAGCTGATCCAGCCACCGTTCTGGTACTGCCGTGGACGGCCGAGGCGGCTGTTGTACGCGTCGGCCAGGCGCGCCGCACGCACGTGCGGCGGTACGTTTCGCTGGTAGTCGGCCAGCGGGCGGCGCAAGCGCTTGCGGTAGACCATCAGCTCATCCAGTTCACCGGCCAGGGTCTGTTGCACGTACTGGCGCACGTAGTCGCGGTACGGTTGGCCGCGGAAGATACGCCCGTACAGCGCCTGCTGGAACTCCCGCGCCAGCGGCGACCAGTCGGTGCGCACCGACTCCAGGCCCTTGTACACCATCTGTTCACTGCCGTCGGCGCACTGTACCAGGCCGGCGTAACGCTTTTTGCTGCCCTCTTCGGTGCCGCGAATGGTGGGCATCAGGAAGCGTCGGTAATGGGTTTCGAACTGCAACTCCAGGGCGCTGTCCAGCCCCATCGAATCGTGCAGGTGCTGGCGCCACCACAGGTTCACTTCTGCCACCAACTCACGGCCGATGCGCGCGGCGGCGTCTTCGTCATGGGCGCCCTTGAGCCAGACGAAGGTGGAGTCGGTATCGCCGTAGATCACATCAAAACCACGCGCTTCGATCAATTCACGGGTCTGGCGCATGATCTGGTGGCCGCGCAGGGTGATCGACGACGCCAGGCGCGGGTCAAAGAAGCGGCAGCCGCTGGAACCCAGTACACCGTAGAAGGCATTCATGATGATTTTCAGTGCCTGCGACAGCGGCGCGTTACCCGCGCGCTTGGCCGCCTCCCTGCCCTGCCACACACGCTCGACGATGGCTGGCAGGCAGTGCCGGCTACGGGAGAAGCGAGCGCCGCGAAAGCCGGCCACCGAGTGCTGGTCATCGGGCTGGCGCAGGCCTTCGGCCAGGCCGACCGGGTCGATCAGAAAGGTGCGGATGATCGAGGGGTACAGGCTTTTGTAGTCCAGCACCAGCACCGAATCGTAGAGACCGGGGCGTGAGTCCATCACGAAGCCACCGGGGCTGGCCTCGTCAGGGCGGCTGCCGAGGTTAGGCGCGACAAAGCCCAGGCGGTGCATCTGAGGCATGTACAAATGGCAGAACGCCGCCACCGAGCCACCGCTTCGGTCCACGGCCAACCCCGTGACGCTGGCACGCTCAAGCAGGAATTCGAGTAGGCGGGTATGGGCGAAGATGCGCGTGACCAGTTCGCAGTCCTTGAGGTTGTAGCGTGCCAGCGACGGTTTGTCCTCGGCGAACATGCGGTTGATTTCGTCCATGCGCTGATAAGGTGTGCTGATGGCCTTGCCCTCGCCCAGCAGCGTTTGTGCCACGTTTTCCAGGCTGAACGAAGGGAAGCTCCAGGTGGCCGAACGCAAGGCTTCGATACCGTCGATCAGCAGCCGCCCGGGGGCATCGGCGAATACGTGACCGCCGCTGGCGTGAGCGCGCAGGGTCATGGGCGCGCCGTTGCGCCCCAGGGCCAAAGGCACCTGCAATTGCTTGGCGTGTTCGTGCAACAGGCGCAGGTCGAACTGCACCAGGTTCCAGCCGATGATCGCATCCGGATCGTGCCGGGCCATCCATTGGTTGAGGCACGCGAGCAGCGCGGCAGGGTCGTCGCAGTAATGCAGGTCGAAGTCCACGGCGCTGCTGTCGCCGTTTGCCGGGCCAAGCATGTACACCTGGCGCTGGCCGCAGCCTTCGAGGGCAATACTGTAGAGCTCACCGCGCTGGCTGGTTTCGATATCCAGCGACACCAGGCGCAGTGGCGGGCGATAGTCCGGCAGGGGCTTGAGCTGGGCATCGCAGAGCACGCCGTGGCCGTCGGGTTGGCCGGTGAACTGCACGGGGGCGGTAATGAAGCGCTCCATGAGATAGCGCTCGGGTGGGCGGATGTCCGCCTCGTACACCTCAACGCCGGCGTTGCGCAGGCGTTGCTCCACCTGCATCAACTGGCGATGCTGGCGGCAGTACAGGCCCAGCACCGGGCGCTGATCGAAGTCACGCAGTTGCAAGGGTTTGAGCTCGACGCCCGGCTCGTTGGCCAACAGCACGCGAGCATGCTCGGCTTGCGCCTGGGGGAGGAACGCCACCGACACCTGCGGCGCCAGGCGCAATTGCCGCGGCCCCTGGTCGGTAGCCAGCCAGAACTCCACGCACGTGCCTTCGGGTGTGTCATGCCAATGCCGGGTCAGGACAAAGCCCTGCTGCAAATCCACCGCGTCGACCTCTGGTTGTCTGTTGTGCCTGAAGTGACGATTCTACCCTTTGCAGGGCAGCCTGTGGCTTTGCATGTCTTGCCGGGGCAACTCAGCGCTGTTTTCAGCGGGAACCGGCGACGAACCCGCTACGCCGCCCTGCCCACGCCAGCAGCCACGCCAAGCCGATCAACAGCAACGCCACTGGCGCAAACCACGCGACACCGGCCCCGGTCAGCAGCAAACCGCCAATAATCCCCCCCAACGCAATCGCACTGTTCCACACCGTCACCAGCATCGATTGCGCCACATCACCGCCCTCGCCCGCCGCATCCGCACAGGCCGTCTGCAACAGCGTTGGCGCGCCGCCGTACGTCACGCCCCACAGCGCAATGCTCAGGTACATCGCCCACGAAGACGCCTGCCCCAGCACCAGCGTGGCCACGGCAAACCCGGCGAGGCTCAGCAGCACCAGCTTGCGCAGATGCCGATCGACCAACAACCCGACCAGCCCGATGCCCGCCAGCGCCGATAGGCCGAACACCATCAACACCTGGCCAATCTCGGCGGCCATCCCCGCCGCCGCCAACAGCGGCACGATGTAGGTATAGAGGATGTTGTGGCCCAGGACCCAGGCCAGGATCACCAGCAGCACCCGCGCCACGCCCGGTGTGCGCAACACCTGCAACGCCGCAGGGCGCTTGCCGGCTACCTGCCCCGGGTAATCCGGAACCGCGCGCAATACCCAGACCACCAGCAACAGCGCCACCAGGGTGACCACGACGAAGGTGGCACGCCACCCCAGCATTGCCCCAAGCCAGGTACCAATAGGCAACCCGAGGGACAACGCTATCGGCTGCCCAAGCATGGCCACGGCCATCGCCCGCCCCTGCAAGGCCACCGGGACCATGCGCCGGGCATGGCCGGCGATCAGCCCCCAGGCCAGGCCGGCAGCGGCACCGGTGAAAAAGCGCAGCACCAGGGTAAGAGCGTTGGACGACGACAACACCGTCAAGCCGTTGAACAGCACAAAGCCGCCGATCGCCAGCAGCAAAGCGCGACGGCGATACCAGCCCTGGGTCAGGGTCACCAAGGGAATGGCAGTCAACAACGAACCGAGTGCATAGGCCGTAACCCATTGCCCGGCCATGGCCTGGCTGATGTGCATGCCACCGGCGATCTGGTCCAGCAAACCGGCAGGCAGGGTTTCGCTGAGGATGGCGATAAAGCCGGTCATGGCCAGCGCCAGCAGGCCACTCAGGGGCAGGCGCTCGGCGCGCTCAACCAATGGCGGTGCGCAAGATATCTGGGACATTGCAGGGTGCCTTGAAGTGGAAATCGAGGGCGACAGTGTGCACGGCGGCGGCATTACGGAAAAAGACGGTTACAATGCCGCTCACCCCGGACATCAATGTCCGCAATCAGGAACATGTCATGGACAGCCTCAGCGGCTTCGTGGTCTTCAACCGGGTTGCCGAAACCCGCAGCTTCGTCGCTGCCGGTCAGTCACTGGGCATCACTGCCTCGGCCGTGGGCAAGCGCGTGGCACGGCTGGAAAGTCGCCTGGGTGTGCGCCTGTTCCATCGCAGCACGCGCAGCATCACCCTGACCGCCGAAGGCACGCTGTTTCTAGAGCGCAGCCGGCGCATCCTGGCGGAAATCGAAGCGACCGAGCAGGCGCTGTCCCAGGCCAGCGAAACCCCGCGCGGCCGCCTGCGCGTGAGCCTGCCCCAGGTCACCGGGCTGGTGATGCCGGCGTTGGCCGAGTTCATGGCGCTGTACCCCCAGGTTGAGCTGGACCTGGAGTTCACCGACCGCATGGTGGATATCGTCGGAGAGGGTTTCGATGTGGTCATGCGGGGTGGCCAGCCGCTGGACTCACGCCTCAATGCCAAATTCCTCGGCCACTTCCAGCACCGCCTGGTGGCATCACCCGAATACTTGCGCGAGCGCGGCACGCCCAGCCACCCGCGTGACTTGAGCACACACGCCTGCCTACACTACCGCTTCCCCAGCAACGGCAAGCTGGAGGTCTGGCCGCTGCGCCAGGAGCACCCCGACCAAGGCTATGACATCCCCATTTCGATGGTGTGCAACCACGTCGAGACGCGCATCTGCTTTGCCCTAAACCACCGCGGCATCACCTGCCTGCCAGACTTCAGCGTGCGCCGCGAATTGGCCGCAGGCACACTGGTGAGCGTGCTCGAGAGTTTCATGGAACGGCGTGGCAGCTTCTACCTGCTGTGGCCGTCGGGGCGCCACGTGCCGCCCAAGCTGCGAGTGTTCATCGACTTCATGCTCGAACGGGTATTGCCTGGCGGCCCTCAGCCATACAAGTAGTTGATGTCCTTGTAGGCCAGCGGCGGTACCTGGCCGAACAGAAAATCTCGCAGCTTGTGCATCTGCCGGGCCTTGGGGCTGGATTTGAGCCAGGTCATGTAATAGCCGTCGCCCGTGGCTACCGCGTACTTGAACGGTGTGACCAGGCGCCCTGCCGAAAGATCGGTGGTGGCCAGCACCAGGTCCACCACCGAGATGCCCAACCCTTGCTGAGCCGCCGAGATGCCCTGGTCGAGGGTGTCGAACACCTGCCCTTGGTCGATGCTGATGTCCAGCGCATCCATGCGCGCCAGCCAACGCCGCCAATCGCGTCGGTCCGGGGACGGGTGAAGGAACTCGCATTGGCGCAGGTCGCCCAGGTCGGGCTGCGGTTGTGCCATGTAGTCGGGGTGGCAGACCGGGATCAGCCATTCATCGAACAGTTTGAAGCTCTCGACGTCGGCGGGGAAACGCCCGTTGGCCAGCAGGATGGCGCAGTCGTAGGGTTCGGAATAGAAATCCACGCTGTCGATGTCCATCCACACGCTCGACAGTTGCACGCTGCAGCTGTCGTCGTTCTTCTTGAACCCGTCCAGTGCCCTGAGCAGCCAGCGCATGGTAAGCGTGGACGGGGCCTTGAGGCGCAGGCCGTAGCGGTCCTGACGCAGCAACGCGCAGGCATTCTCGATGATCTTGAAGCCGACCTTGAGCTCCTGGGACAACAGGCGACCGTGCTCGGTCAGGCTCAGTTTCGGGCCACGGCGCTCGAACAGGTCGCAGCCGAACATGGCCTCAAGGGTCTTGATGTGGTGGCTGACTGCCCCTTGGGTCAGCGCCAGCTCCTCCGCCGCACGGGTAAAGGAGCCATAACGAGAGGCCACCTCGAAAGCACGCAAGGCGTGCAGAGCCTGAATCCGTTCCGACATGGCGACGTCCGAAGCATGAGTAAGACTAATAGTAGGTCATAGTTCCACGCGTTTTACAACGTTAAGTCCGTCTCAGAAAATGCATGTAAATAATAAAGATAACCAAGATTCTGCCTGCATATGCCTGGAACGTTACTTAATTGGAAACCTGGGGAAATCATGTTTACGGGTTATGGAAACTGCTATCGCCTGGATGCGCTAGAGCTGGCCACTGAACATGTCCGGAACACGCAGCATTGGACGTACAAAACCATACAGCATTTTCGCGGCATTCTCGCCAGCCCCGACTTTCCGTGCCTGTTCGGGCGCAAGGCGGTCGCCAGCGAGACCTGCCACATCCTCTTCGCCCGCGCCGAGCAGCTGGCCGATGACATCGCTCAGGGCCTGGCCGACTATGTGCGCACCATCGCACCGATTCCGCTCAAGCAGCGCATCGGCAGCCCACTGGTGGTGTTTCTCGAAACCCCTGGCGACTACACCCTCGCCGAGCAACAGGCCTTGGCCTGGAAGGTGCTGCGTGGGGTCCATGCCCGCGACCCACATCCATGGCCGCAGGCCATACCCTCCGACCCGGACGATAACGGCTGGTCGTTCTGCTACGCCGGCATGCCGCTGTTCATCAACATGAACTTCCCGGGCCACCGGCAAATGAAAAGCCGCAACCTGGGCCCGCACATCACCTTCGTCATCAACCCCCGGGAGAACTTCGACGAAGTGGCCAACGCCAGCACTGAAAGTGGCAAGCGTATTCGTGCCCGCATCCGCGAGCGCGTGGCCCACTATAACGACGGCGTCATGCCCGACACCCTTGGCGCTTTCGGCGATGCCGACAACTACGAGTGGAAGCAGTACCAACTGCAGGAGGCAGGTTCGCTCAACCCGTCACGCTGCCCGTTCCACGCCCATGTACCCGCCGACACACTGATCGAGAATTGACCGTGAATACCGCACTGACCGCCACCTATGCACTGACCGTGCTGCTGCTGATCGCCACCCCTGGCCCGGTGGTAGCACTGATCGTCAACACCGCTGCCGCCTCCGGCTCGCGCAAGGCCATGTTCACCGCCGTGGGTACCAACTGGGCGTCCCTGGTACTGATAGGCGCGGCAGCCTGGATCATCCTGACCAGCGCGGCCATCGACAAGGCCTGGCTCAGCGGCATGAGCCTGATGGGCTGCCTGTTCATCGGCTACATCGCCGTGTGCACCCTCAAGGAAGCCCTGCAGGCGCCGGCGTCGGACGCGGCGAACGAGACACAGGGGCCTGGGCGCGGCGGCCTGCTGCAAGGCTTCATGGTGGGCATCTCCAACCCCAAGGACATCATCTTCTTCATCGCCTTTTTCCCCCAGTTCATCCAGATCACCGAGTCGTTCGGCAAGAGCATGGTGGTGCTGTCGCTGCTGTGGGTGGCCATCGATTTCGCCGTGCTCAGCCTGTACATCTTCGCCATCGGCAAGATCGCCTCGCAACGCAGCAACCGCCTGATCAGCCTGGCTTCGGGCGTCGCCCTGTTGCTGATCGCAGCGGGCGGCCTGCTTTACAACCTCAAGGAACTGGCGGCCTGAGCCAGCAACAACGCGAAGGAGTGCCCATGAGATCGACCGACACCAGCACGCCTGTCCCGGGCCCTCCTTCGCCGCTGCAACAGGACTACCAGCGCTTTCTGTTACTCGGCAACCACCGTGCGCCACACACCCTGCAGGTGCACGAGCGCGGTTATCGCTCCGGCACTATCAACACCGATGCCCTTGGCCTGCGCTACAGCCATTGTGCGGGCAAGCGTTTCTCGGCGGCCGAGCGCGGCGCGGCGCCGCGCATCAACTTGCTGGTGGGGGGCTCTACCGCCTTGGGTATCGGCGCCAGCTGCGACGAACATACGGTGGCTTCACATTTGTCGATGCTGACCGGTGAAGTCTGGCTGAACCTGGCCGGCTGCGGGCTCAATGCCGGCCAGGAGCTGCTGATGTTCCTCACCCACCAGCATCGGCTCGGCCAATTGGGCCATGTGGTGGTGCTCAGCGGCCTCAATACACTGGCCCATGAAGCCCTTGGCGAAGTCCTCGCCAGCCCCCACGACCCGCTTCACGCCACGGCCCTGCGCGACACGCTGAACAGCTACAGCGACGGCATGCCGCCTGCTGTGGCCCCGCGCCCGCAATCGCTCTGGCGACGGCTTGGCCAAGCCTTGACCACGCGCCCGCCCGTAGCGCCTGTCGCCAGGCCATTATCGCCCCCTGATAAGCGACTGGCCCGCGCGGCCGACACCATCGGCCGCACCTTGCGCCAATGGGAGCGTCTGCTGGCAGACAGCCATGCCACCCTCACCTTCATACTCCAGCCACTGCTGCCCTGGTGCCGCGAAACCCTGCCTGAGGGTGAGCAGGCCATGCTGACGGCGCTGGAGCAACAGCCGGCCAACTTCGACCGCCTGCTCGACGGGGTCTTTGACAGCCAGTTGCACATGGCCTTCTTTCGCCGCATCAAAAGCCAGGCCGACCCGGTACCCTGTTACGACATGAACAGCATGCTCAGCAGCTCGCCGGTATTCGGCGCCGACCTGTTCGTCGACCGCCTGCACCTCAACGACCTGGGCAACAATGCCCTGGCCAAGGTCATTACCGCCAAGCTGGGCCTGGCCCAGGAAAAACACGCTCAGCGCAAGGTCACGCCCATCAAGCTCGTCTGACAGTTGCCTGCTGGTCTTTCGGCGAGGGCCCTTGGGTGGCTAGAATACGTCGTCGTTCCGATCCGCCTGAGGCGCACCTGTACCTGTCATGAACATCGAAGCCGTCCATCAACAACTGGCCGCCTGCCGTGACTGCGCTTTTCACGAGGCATGCCTGTGAGTCGCGCGGTCATCCTGCCCCCGCTGTTGATCGCCCTGATGCCGTTGGCTGCGCAAGCGCTTGACGTGCGCATCGACCCTCATGCCGACCTGCTCTACCGCCAGGCCCTGCCGCTGCTGGAACAGGCCGACAGCCAAGATGACAGCGCCAGTTCACTGCGCACTGCCCTGGGCAGCGACCCGGAACTCACCCGTCAGGGCCAGGCCCTTGCCCACACGTTGCCTACCGCGGTGGCACTGCTGAAAAAGTCAGTGGCGCTGGGCCACCCGGTGGCGCAGTACCGGCTGGCGCTCTACTACATGACCTATTTGCCCGCCGGGCAGATCCCCGACGCGGCCTGCCCTTTGCTGGTAGCCAGCCTCAAGCAAGGCTTCGCGGCTCCGGCACCGGCCATCGCCACCTGGTGCCCGCCCTACAACGCCAGCGCGGAGTATCGCGCTGCACTGGAGGCGATCCCGAGCATGGCCACCCAGTACGCCCCCTACTACCCGCAACCTGCCACGCGACTGGCCTGTAGCCGCAGCCAGCCGCAGGGCCTGGAAATGCAGTGGGGGCGTCAGCGCGACTACCAGGCCGAGGTGTACCGGCTGCTGGCAGACCTGGACTCGCAACAGCGTCAGACCTTGCTGCAGAAGGCCGTGGACATCAACGGGTGCGTGACAGCGCAACACGGATTGGCCAGCCATCGCTAACGCCCTTGAGCCCGAACAGGGCCCAAACCAGCAAGATCGTTCAAGCCATCGCCATTACCACTCTGGCATGCTGCGCAACCGAGTACACGCGTTGCAGCCACCATGCCCCACAGCCCACACATTGCCCGCCAAGCCTTTCTGCGTGGCGCCATCGCCATCCTCCCGCTGTCCCTGGCCGTGGCCCCCTGGGGCCTTTTGGCCGGGTCCATGGCCATTGAAGCCAACCTCAGTGCCTGGGAAGGCCAAGGCCTGTCGGCTATCGTCTTTGCCGGTGCCGCGCAACTGGTGGCGATTGGCATGCTCAAGGGCGGCGCCAACCTGGCGTCGATCCTGCTCACCACCTTGCTGCTGACCTCGCAGCACCTGCTGTACGGCCTGTCCATGCGCCTTGTGCTGTCGAACCAGCCACTGCGCTGGCGGTTGGGCCTGGGCTTTTTGCTGACCGACGAATTCTTTGCCCTGACCAGCCATTACGACCAGCAACAGTTCAACCGCTGGTACGCGCTGGGCGTGGGCCTGACCTTCTATGTCGCCTGGAACCTGTTTACCCTGGCCGGCATCGTGCTTGGCCAGAACATTCCGCACCTCGATCAGTTGGGCCTGGACTTTTCCATTGTCGCCACCTTCGTCGCCCTGATCGCGCCCCTGGTGCGCAACCTCGCAACGGTAGTGTGTGTGGCCGTTTCGCTGTTCTGCTCGGTGCTGTTCAGTGCCTGGCACTGGGAAACCGCCTTGGTGGCGGCAGGCCTGCTCGGCATGAGCGCCGGTTTCGTTTGCCAGAAGTGCTTTGGAGGCCGTGCATGACTTGGTTACTGATATTCGCCATGGGCGCCATCGTGTTCCTCAACCGCTATGCGTTTCTCGAACCGCGCCTGCCTTTGCGCCTGAGCTCCAACGCCCGGCAGTTTCTCGGGTTTGCGGTGCCGGGCATGCTCACCGCCATCTGCGGGCCGATCATCTTCATGCCTGACCATCACCTGAACCTGAGCCTGCTCAACCCGTATCTGCTGGGCTCAGTGGTGGCCGTCGCCCTGGTGCTGTTGACCCGCAGCGTGTTGCTGAGCATGCTGGTGAGCATGTTGATCTTCTTCCTCCTGCGCAGCTGGCTGGCATGACCACGCCCCTGCGTGAACAGACACACCTGTGGCAGGCGCCGGCGCTGGGCGACGTCGAGATGCTGCACGCGCGGTACTTTCAGCAACGCTTCGCCCCGCACGTGCACGAAGGCTATGTGTTCACCGTGATCGAGTCCGGCGCCCAGCGCTTCTGGCATCGTGGCAGCGAGCACCTGGCCCCGGTCGGCAGCATGGTGCTGATCAACCCCGACGAGCTGCACACCGGCGCCACTGCCCATGAAGCCGGTTGGCGCTATCGCGGCTTCTACCCAGAACATGAACGGGTCACCGGCGTGCTGGAGGAGCTGGAGCTCGGCCGGCACGGCATGCCCAGCTTCAAGGACAGTGTGATCCAGGACCCGGCCCTGGCGCTGGCCTTCAGCCAGTTGCACCAGCTGTCCGAATCGGCTGCCAGTGCGTTGGAGCAGCAGACCGCCTGGCGCCATGCCGTGCTGGCCTTGGTGCAACGCCACGGGCAGTGCGCCGAGCCATCAGCACCCGGCCTCGAGCCCCTGGCGGTGGCGCGTGCGCGCGAATTGCTGGAGAGCCAATTGGCCGACCCGCCCTCGCTTGAAGCCCTGGCGGCTGCGGTCAACCTGTCGCCCTTCCACTTCGCCCGGGTGTTTCGCCAGGCCACCGGCTTGCCGCCGCATGCCTGGCTCAAGCAACGGCGCCTGGCCCGAGCCCGGGAATTCTTGAAAAGCGGCCTGGCGGCGTCCGAGGTGGCATTCAGCCTGGGCTTCGCTGACCAAAGCCACCTGAGCCGGCAGTTCAAGCAGGCCTATGGCGTGACGCCGGGGGCCTATCGACAGGCCTGCCTGCACAGCTAGGCAGGCCGCGGAACTGGCCGGGCAAACGGGTCAGGCACTGCTACACTGACAGGGCTGAATTGGAGGATCCTGCCATGTCCGAAAGAGAGCTCACCACCCTCATATCGCTGATGAACCAGCGTCAGGCCTGCCTGAGCAGTGCTTGCAAGGAGATCGCCGACTGGATCGACCGGCAGGGCGATGTGCCCGTCGCCGGCAAGATTCGCGCGAGCCTCAAGGCCCTGGAGGCCGACGAAGCCCAGGTACGCAAGACCTTGACCTCGCTGACCCTGGACAGGCCGCTGCCACGCTTTCGCAGCTGAATGAACTGGGGCCGCTATGCGGCCCCCGGTATTTCAGTGGTTCATGTGCATGTGGTCATGCCCACCGCCAGCCTCGGCGTTGAGCGGGCGCACCGGCGCCTGCACCTGCAGCGTTTGCTTGCCACCCTTGGCGTCTTCGATGAGCAGGGTCAGAGGCACCTGTTCACCCTCCTTCACCTGCTGCTCCAAGCCCATCAGCATGACGTGCAAGCCATTTGGGTCCAGGGTTACCGCCTTGCCAGCCGGCAACTCGACCGCCTTGACCTCACGCATGCCCATCACATCACCGTTCATGGTCATTTCATGCACCTGCACGGTCTTGGCCACTGGCGACTCGACCCCTACCAGCTTGCTGTCGCTGCTGGCAGTCAAGGTCATGAAGGCACCGGTGGACTGCTGGTGCGGCACGCTGGCACGGACCCAGGCATCACTCACGGTGGTCTCGGCCAACGCTGGCAGGGCAAGCCCCAGCAGGGCGATGGCGGCCAGGCCGCGCTTGAACGGTTGCAGTGAAACAGCCATTAGCAAATCTCCATCAGGGTGACCAGGTCTTCGGCGCATTCCTTGGCGTTCAGGGAATGGCCCAGGCTCAGGCGCAGAGTGCCACGTGTGTCGTAGACGTAGCTGGTGGACGAATGAGAGATGGTGTAGGTGTCACCGGCCGGGACCTTCTCGTAGAACACCTTGAATTCCTTGGCCACCTCGGCGATTTCCTCAGGGGTACCGGTCAGGGCGGTGAACGACGGGTCGAACGCCTTGACGTAGGCATCGAGCACTTCGGGGGTGTCGCGCTCCGGGTCCAGGGTGATGAACACCACCTGGAACAGGTCACGGTCACGGCCCTTGAGCATTTGCCTGATTTGCGCCGCGCGCGCCAGCGTGGTCGGGCAGACCGCCGGGCACTGGGTGAAGCCGAAGAAGATCATCGGCATGCTGCCGTAGAAGCTCGACAGGGTACGCGGGTTGCCTTGGGGGTCCTTGAGGTTGAACTTGCGCCCAAGGATTTCGTTGCTCATGTTCTTGCCGTACTTGAACTCGAGACCCCGGGCCGGGCTGCAGCCGGCCAGCAGGCCAAGCCCGAGAACGCCCATCCCAGCGACAACCGCGCGCCGGGTATACAGATCATTCATGGAACCATCCTTTACAGGCCATCCTTCACAGGAAAGGTGCCGACCCAGGGAGGGGCCGGTCGAAAAACCGGGGCATTCTTACATGACACCCCAAGTGCTTCTACCCGATGAAGGCGGTGTTGGCCTGCAGCCCTTTGAATACGGGCTGCGGCCTGTTGTCGCAGGGGTTGAATCCGTAACAGTTTGTTGCTAAGGACGCGTACTCGTCAGTAGTACGCGTTTTCCTTCTGGGTGTGGTCAGTCACGTCACGCACACCTTTGAGCTCGGGAATGCGCTCGAGCAGGGTGCGCTCGATGCCTTCCTTCAACGTCACGTCAGCCTGGCCGCAGCCTTGGCAACCGCCGCCGAACTGCAGCACGGCAATGCCGTCGTCGACCACGTCCACCAGGCTCACCTGGCCGCCATGGCTGGCCAGACCGGGGTTGATCTCGGTCTGCAGGTAGTAGTTGATACGCTCGTTGATCGGGCTGTCCTCGTTGACCATCGGCACCTTGGCGTTTGGCGCCTTGATGGTCAGCTGGCCGCCCATGCGGTCGGTGGCGTAGTCGACCAGCGCGTCTTCAAGGAAGGGCACGCTGACCGCATCGAGGTAAGCGGTGAAGCTCTTCAGACCCACGGCGGTGTCGTCGGGCTTCTCTTCGCCCGGCTTGCAGTAGGCAATGCACGTCTCTGCGTACTGGGTGCCTGGCTGGGTGATGAAAATGCGAATGCCGATGCCGGGCGTATTCTGCTTGGAGAGCAGATCGGCCAGGTAATCATGGGCGGCGTCGGTAATGGTTATAGCGCTCATGTAAGTTCCTCACAGACTTGCGGCCAAGTGTACGCCAACCTGGCCCCGGCACAAAGTCCTAGTATTTGACTCGGGAAAGCACGTAAGCCGGGGCCTGCCCCCGTGGTGCCGCCAGCCAGGCCTGCATTCGCCGGTACAAGCCACGCTCCAGCCACTGGTAGCTGAACCAGGACATTAGTCCAATGGACGGCACGCACAGGGCAAACACCAGATACGGGTTCAAGTGCAGCCGCTGGCTGGCAAACCAGCCGGCATACAGCACCAGCACGTGGATCAGGTACACCGAATACGAGCAGTCGCCCAGTGCCTTGAGCACCTGGTTACCCTTGAAGCAAGGTTCCAGGGCAATGAAGGCCAGCACCACCAAGGCACTGGGCACGCCCCAGTGCAACAGACGCTGGGAAGCGTCCAGGTGATAGAGGGCGTACCCCGCCACCCCGAGCAACGCCAGCGGCATCCACACGCCCTCGCGAATCAGGCCCCGGCGATACAGCACACCCAGGCCGATGCCGAGCAGGAATTCATAGATGATGTCGTTGTTGTAGAAATGGCTGAGCACGCCCAGCCGGCCCAGCACTTCACTGACCAGCAACAGCGCCGCGCTCACCAGCCACAGGTGATGGCGCTGGCGCACCAGGAACGCCAGGCCGAACAGCAGGTAGAAGAACATCTCGAAATTCAGCGTCCAGCCCACGTTCAAGGTCGGGTAGAGCCCGTACCCCCCAGGGTTTTCCGCTGGCACGAACAGCAACGACAGCAACAGGTGCTGCCAGTCGAACTGCTGGTGCGGCATCCAGCGGCTGGCCGCCAGCAGCAGGCCCGCCATGAGCAAGCTGTAGAACCAATACGCCGGCACGATGCGCAGCACCCGGTTGAGCAGGAACTGACGCGGTTCGATGGTTTTGTCACGGGTCGACAGGTAGATCACCAGCCCACTGATGACGAAGAAGATATCGACGCCTACGGCGCCCCGGTCGGTAAGCAGTTGGCCGATCGGGCCGCGGGCGTGGAAGTCGAAGAAAATCTGCATGAAATGGTGGCAAACCACCACCCAGGCGGCGAACGCCCGCAGTGCCTGAAGCGAATACAGCATGGAATACCCTGCGATTGCCGGTGCATTGAGGCCAGTGACCGAACGCAGAGGGGGCGTTACCCGGGAAGGGCTGCCCAGCAGCCCCCCCCTGCAGTCGATCAGGACCACCTACCGTTTCCGACCGCAGCTACCCCGGAAAGGTCAGGCCAACCGATCAGAGGTTCTCGTAGCGGTTCATGTCCAGCACACCCGCTTCCACCGGCTGGGTCTCCTTGATGTAGCTGTTCAGGTCATGGAAGTACTGCCAGAACTGCGGATGGCTACGGCGCACACCCCAGCGCATGACGATGCGCTCGAACTTGCTCGGGTCATCACGCGCATACTCCATGTCTTCGACAAATTCCGGCACATCCTGGGTCGGTATGTTGAAGATGAAATTCGGGTAGCTGCTGAGTACGCCCGGGTACAAGGTCAGTGTGTCCAGCCCTGGCTGATAGCGGGAAGCCTCGCCCAGCAGGAAGGCGACGTTGCTGTGCGCACGGTTGCGCAGAAGGCTGTACACCTGGCGCTGACCGCCCTGTCCTTCGATGCGCAGCATGCTTGCCTCAGGCAGCTGGTTGATGACCTTGAGCCCCGCCGCCGGGCGCGACACCAGGCGGCTGAGCGACTGCTCGGCATTGCGGAACTCTTCGCTCATTTGCGGCCGTGAGCAGTAGGCACCCTGGCACCGGTTGATCGGGTCGGGCGCCGCATTCAGGCTGCCGGTGCGCTGCAACAGCTTGAGGCCGAAGTCGCGCTTGGGGTTGCCAGGGTCGAGCTTGATGCCGCTCGGGGTATCGGTGTCGATGTCTTCATAGTCAAGCCACATCTTCACTTTGCCGCTGGTCTGGTACCAGTCGCTGAGGATCGCACCGCGCTGATCGGCCGGCATCAGGCGCAAGAAATTGACCTCGGCACCGTTGCGGATCAGGTCGAAGTACAGGCGTGTCTGCAACTGGTGCGAGACGTTGCCGAACACATCGAAGTTGACCGCCAACTGGTAATAGGTGCGCTCCAGCAACGGGTAGTCGAACAGCCACACCGTGAGCGGCACATCGCCGACCAGGCCTTTGCTCACCGAGGCGCTGTCGAAGTGGCGGAAAATGCTCAGCAGCGCATTGTCGTTACCCGCCCACAACGTCGACCAGCCCGGCGCCGGCATTTCGGCATAGGCTTCGCGGCGCAGTTTTTCGTACTCGTTGCGCTTGTCGCGGTAGGCGTGCCAGAGGCTCAGCACACTGCCCACGTCATCGATCTGCCCCGGCATGGCCAGCAACGGGGTGGCGGCGCCGCGGTACTGGGCATCGGTGATGTAGCGATCATGGGCCGGCTCCTGGAACAGCGCCCAGAAGTTGTCGCGAATCACGTCGGTCGCAATCTGCCCACGGCACACCGGGCCGCGGATGAAGGTGCGCACGAAGTACTCGGCGTTGTCCAGCATGAACTGGTAGCGCGCCACCGCCGGGATCGCCTCGAAGGTCTCGAACGGGTTGGCCCGATGACGCGGGCCATAGCCGGGCAGCGCCGCAGCGTGCCAGTCACCGGCGTAAAACAGTTGCTTCACCCGCTTGAGCTTTTGTGGGCCCATTGGGTAGGTGATGTGCGTCTTGTGCACGATCACGCCTTGCACCGGAATCAGCCGGTAATAGAAGTCGGTGCCCGGTGGATCGTTGGGGCGACGGGTAGCGATCAGGTCGACCGGCTGGCCGCTGGGCGTGCGCGAACGCACCCACTGGAAGAAGTGGCCCTGCTCCCCGCCAACGAAGTAGATGTGCGCAAGGAACAGGTGCTCGTACAGCCAACGCCCGACCAGGGCTTCGGTGGAGCCCGGGCGGTTGAGCAGCTCTTCCCAGTCGGCAATCTGCCTGGCCTCGGCCGGGTTCGGCTGGACCGGCTGGTACTCTACCGGCGCCCCCGTGGCCAGCCAGCGTTGCAGCGTACTGTACTCCTGGTCGGTCAGGCCGGTGACCGCCAGCGGCATGCCTTCCCTGGGGTGCGCGCCGGCGTAGGCGTCGAACTCATGGGGCAACGGGCACATGTTGTTGCGGCTGATCCCCAGGACGATGTCCTCGGGCAACTTGGCATTGGGCGTGAGCGGTGTCTTGTGCCCAAGTTCGAGCATGCGCGCCATCAGCGCCGCCTGGCTGCCCTGGCTGTCGAGCACCGAGTAGAAGCCCTTCTTGCGCCACTCGCCCTCGCTGTGGGCGTCGTAGAACAGCCGCGTGGTGGGCACCGCCTTGCTTCGGTCGCCCTGGTACACCGGTACCTTGGTGGCCCCGCGCACGGCCCCTTCGGGGCTTTCCAGCTTGAGCTGGCAGGCCGCGTCGTTACAAGCGTGGCAGGCCACGCATTTCTCGGTGAAGATCGGCTGAATGTCCCGGGTGTAGGAAATGGCCGGACTCGACTGGGGGGCTTGCCCGAACGCCACGCCGCTGATGAGCAAGGCGAAGACGCCGGCAAGAATACGTTGCAGCATGTGCGAAAAGTCCTGGTTCCTGAAAGCCATCACGATTGCCTGGTCGCGCCTGGGTGCTTGTGCGTCAACATGAGCAAAATTCATGCAAATGGGCGATGCGCCTAAAAACCGCGCAGCTTTGTTATGATTCGGCACCTTCTGATATCGCCCGACCAGGTAGTTCCTATGTCCGACCGCAGCGCTCGTCTCCAAGCACTCCAGCACGCACTCAAAGAGCGCATCCTGATCCTCGACGGCGGCATGGGTACTATGATCCAAAGTTATCGCCTCGAGGAACACGACTATCGTGGCACGCGCTTTGCCGATTGGCCAAGCGATGTAAAGGGTAACAACGATCTGTTGCTGCTCAGCCGCCCCGATGTCATCGCCGCCATCGAAAAAGCCTACCTGGATGCTGGCGCCGATATTCTCGAAACCAACACCTTCAACGCCACGCAGATTTCCCAGGCCGATTACGCCATGGAGTCGCTGGTTTACGAGCTGAACGTCGAAGGCGCGCGCATCGCCCGCCAGGTCGCCGATGCCAAGACCCTGGAGACGCCCGACAAACCGCGCTTCGTCGCCGGCGTGCTTGGCCCGACCAGCCGCACCTGCTCGATTTCCCCGGACGTCAACGACCCCAGCTACCGCAACGTCACCTTCGACGAGCTGGTGGAAAACTACGTCGAGGCCACCCGCGGCCTGATCGAGGGCGGTGCCGACCTGATCCTGATCGAAACCATTTTCGACACCCTCAACGCCAAGGCGGCGATCTTCGCCGTGCAGCAGGTGTTCGAGGATGACCAGGTCGAATTGCCGATCATGATCTCCGGCACCATCACCGACGCCTCCGGCCGGACCTTGTCCGGGCAGACCACCGAAGCCTTCTGGAACTCGGTGCGCCATGCCAAGCCGATTTCCGTGGGCCTGAACTGCGCCCTGGGCGCCAAGGACCTGCGCCCGTACCTGGAAGAGTTGTCGACCAAGGCCGACACCCATGTCTCGGCGCACCCCAACGCCGGCCTGCCCAACGCCTTCGGCGAGTACGACGAAACCCCGGCCGAGATGGCCGCAGTGGTCGAGGAGTTCGCCGCCAGCGGCTTCCTCAACATCATCGGCGGCTGCTGCGGCACCACCCCGGGCCACATCCAGGCCATCGCCGAGGCCGTGGCCAAGTACAAACCTCGCGAGATCCCGGAAATCGCCAAGGCCTGCCGCCTGTCGGGCCTGGAACCGTTCACCATCGATCGTCAGTCGCTGTTCGTCAACGTTGGCGAGCGCACCAACATCACCGGCTCGGCCAAGTTCGCCCGGCTGATTCGTGAAGAGAACTACACCGAAGCCCTGGAAGTGGCCCTGCAGCAGGTCGAGGCCGGCGCCCAGGTGATCGACATCAACATGGATGAAGGGATGCTCGACTCCCAGGCCGCCATGGTCCGCTTCCTCAACATGATCGCGGGTGAGCCGGACATCTCCCGGGTACCGATCATGATCGACTCCTCCAAATGGGAAGTGATCGAGGCGGGCCTGAAGTGCATCCAGGGCAAGGGCATCGTCAACTCGATCTCCATGAAAGAAGGCGTCGAGCAGTTCAAGCACCACGCCCGCCTGTGCAAACGCTACGGCGCCGCCGTGGTGGTGATGGCCTTCGACGAGGTCGGCCAGGCCGACACCGCCGCGCGCAAGAAAGAAATCTGCAAGCGCAGCTACGACATCCTGGTCAACGAAGTGGGCTTCCCGCCGGAAGACATCATCTTCGACCCGAACATCTTCGCCGTCGCCACCGGCATCGAAGAGCACAACAACTATGCCGTCGACTTCATCGAAGCCTGCGCCTACATCCGTGACCACCTGCCGCACGCGCTGAGCTCGGGCGGGGTGTCCAACGTGTCGTTCTCGTTCCGCGGCAACAACCCGGTGCGTGAAGCGATCCACTCGGTGTTCCTGTTCCACGCCATCCGCAACGGCCTGACCATGGGTATCGTCAACGCCGGCCAGTTGGAGATCTACGACGAGATCCCGGCCGACCTGCGCAACAAGGTCGAGGACGTGGTGCTCAACCGTACCCCGGAAGGCACCGATGCACTGCTGGCCATTGCCGACGACTACAAAGGCGGCGGCGCCACCAAGGAAGTCGAGAACGAGGCCTGGCGCTCACTGCCGGTCGGCAAGCGCCTGGAACACGCCCTGGTCAAAGGCATCACTGCGCACATCGTCGAAGACACCGAAGAATGCCGCCAGCAATGCGCGCGGCCCATCGAGGTCATCGAAGGCCCGCTGATGAGCGGCATGAACGTGGTCGGCGACCTGTTCGGTGCCGGCAAGATGTTCCTGCCCCAGGTGGTCAAGTCGGCACGCGTGATGAAGCAGGCCGTAGCCCACCTGATCCCGTTCATCGAAGCCGAAAAAGGCGACAAGCCCGAGGCCAAGGGCAAAATTTTGATGGCCACGGTCAAGGGCGACGTGCACGACATCGGCAAGAACATCGTCGGCGTGGTCCTGGGCTGTAACGGTTACGACATCGTCGACCTCGGCGTGATGGTACCGGCAGAGAAGATTCTGCAAACCGCACGCGACGAGAAATGCGACATCATCGGCCTGTCCGGCCTGATTACCCCGTCGCTGGACGAGATGGTCCACGTTGCCCGCGAAATGCAGCGCCAGGGCTTCAACCTGCCGCTGATGATCGGTGGTGCAACCACGTCCAAGGCGCACACGGCCGTGAAGATCGAGCCCAAGTACAGCAACGACGCGGTGATCTACGTCACCGACGCTTCGCGCGCCGTCGGCGTAGCGACCCAGCTGCTGTCCAAGGAGCTCAAACCCGGCTTCGTCGAAAAGACCCGCCTGGACTACGTCGATGTCCGCGAGCGCACGGCCAACCGCAGTGCCCGTACCGAGCGCCTGAGCTACGCCAAGGCGATTGCCGCCAAGCCGCAATACGACTGGGCCGGCTACCAGCCCGCAGTGCCCTCCTTCACCGGCGTCAAGGTGCTGCAGGACATCGACCTGCGGACCCTGGCCGAGTACATCGACTGGACCCCCTTCTTCATCTCCTGGGACCTGGCCGGCAAGTTCCCGCGCATCCTCACCGACGAAGTGGTCGGCGAAGCGGCCACAGCGCTGTACAAAGATGCCCGCGAGATGCTCGACAAGTTGATCGACGAGAAGCTGATCAGTGCCCGCGCAGTGTTCGGCTTCTGGCCGGCCAATCAGGTCGCCGATGACGATATCGAGGTGTATGGCGACGACGGCCAGCCGCTGGCGACCCTGCACCACCTACGCCAGCAGACCATCAAGCCCGACGGCAAGCCGAACTGGTCGTTGGCCGACTTCGTCGCGCCGAAGGGCAGCGGTGTCACCGACTACGTCGGCGGCTTCATCACCACCGCCGGCATCGGCGCCGAGGAAGTGGCCAAGGCGTATCAGGACAAGGGCGACGACTACAGCTCGATCATGGTCAAGGCCTTGGCCGACCGCCTGGCCGAAGCCTGCGCCGAGTGGCTGCACGAACAGGTGCGTAAAGAGCACTGGGGTTACGCCCGTGACGAACACCTGGACAACGAGGCGTTGATCAAGGAGCAGTACAGCGGCATCCGCCCTGCCCCAGGCTACCCGGCCTGCCCGGACCACACCGAGAAAGAAACCTTGTTCCGCCTGCTCGATGGCACGGCCATTGGCGAGACCGGCGCAAGCGGCGTGTTCCTGACCGAACACTTCGCGATGTTCCCGGCGGCGGCGGTCAGTGGCTGGTATTTTGCCCACCCACAGGCGCAGTACTTTGCCGTGGGCAAGGTAGACAAGGACCAGATCGAGCGCTACAGCGCGCGCAAGGGCCAGGAAGTGAGCGTGAGCGAGCGTTGGTTGGCACCTAACCTCGGGTACGACAACTAAGACTCTGCTGGCCCTTTCGCGGGTTCAACCGCGAAAGGGCCAGCAAAGCCAACTACCCTGGCATTGCCTACACTGTCCCTGATTGCCTCCGAAACCCAGGAGCCACCATGGACGACTCAAGCCAAGGCAAGCCCCCCACCTTCTGGCAAATGCTGCACAGCATCCTCGCCGCCGCCTTCGGCGTGCAAAGCGGCAAGAACCGCGCGCGCGACTTCACCCACGGCAAGGCCAGCCACTTCATTGCCATGGGCACGGTGTTCACCCTGCTGTTCATTCTGCTGCTGATCGGGTTGGTGCAGCTGGCCATGCACCTGACGGCACGCTGACGTTCAGCCTGCATGAAAACGCCTGCGGGCATCCACCCCGCAGGCGCTCAGGCTGCATCACGGTCTGACGGGAAGTCTACTGGTGGCTGACCCAATACACGGCGGTAACGACCACCAGCACGATCAAGCACAGAATCGCCCAGGCATCGACACTGCTGTCAGCTTTGCGGACCTTGGTTGAGTTTCCCATTGCATTGCCTCTTGTAGTGGTTATGGGAATGCACTTCACCCAAAGCAGTAAAGACGAGCAATGCCCTTCCCTCAAGCAGGGTTTTTCGCCAGTCGCAGCCAGGCAGATCAATAGTCCACAGGGGATGTCAGGAAGGGGTACTGAAAATCGGATGGACGGCCTTCAGCGCTGTAGCGTCGAAAGTCGACGCCGTAGTCGTCACGTCCGAGCAGCTTGAGCCAGCGTCGGGCCTTGTCCGGGTCAATCGACTGCAGCACCGGCACACTGTGCTCACGCCGCCCGTCCCGATTGATCGGCAGCCCCTGCGCATCGTCATTGAGCATGACCATGGCCCAACCACCCAAGGTGAAATGCCCGCCCATGAGCACGCCCAGACGCCCGTCGATGCGCGCACGCAGCGCTTGCGGCGAGCTGTTGACGGCGCTGAATACCGCATCCCGCCCCGGTATTCGCCCGGCAGCCTCGAACGCCTGCATGGCGCCGAAGGCCATCTCGTCGTTGGCCGACCACACCAGGCGTGTGCCCGGGTAGCGCTGCAACAGCAGTTGCGCCTGCTCGAATGCACGCTGCCGGTTCCAGCCGCCATACACCACCTGGCGCAAGCGCACCTGGGGGAAGTCGGCCAAGGCGCGGCGCATGCCCGCTTCACGCAGTTGCGAGGCGGGGGTGGTCTTGACCCCGGCAAACGCCACGAGGTCCACCGGCTCGTTGCTCGGCGGCAGCAGGGCGACCATCTCGTGCAGCATCTGGTAACCGGCTTGCTCGTCGTTGGTGATCAACGTGCCCAGTACCTGGGCATACTTCTCGGGCTGGGCCTCGATGCTCTGCGCCTGGCTGGCGGTCAGGCCGTTATTGACCAGAAACAGCTTGACCCCGGTGCCCTGGGACAGCCGGATGATTTCCGGCGCCACGTACTGCTCGTTGACCAGCACCAGGTAGTCCGGGCGCTGCGGGCCTTTGAGCAGCGCCCGTGCCTGGTTCAGCGCACGTTCGGCGCTGCGTTCGCTGTATTCCACCCGCAGCGTCAGGCCCAGGTCGTCGGCCGCCGCCTGCATGAAGCGCGAATAGCCAACCCAGAATGTCTCGTTCGAAAGGCCCGGGTTAAGGAACACGACTGAAGCAGCCTGCGCATTGGCTGCCAACGGCAGGCTCAGGCACAAGCTTTGGCACAGCGCCTTGAGCATGCGGTTACACCCCTTGCAACAAACCCGCGAGTATAAACCTACGACCCGCGTTGACGAACAAATGCCAGTCAGTCTCACTTAGTTCGTTTGGTTCTTTTCATATGCAAAAACATCACTTTAGCGCATAAACACACTCTGATATCGTTTCCCAGCTCCGAACCGGAGTGCGCGGCCGTGCGCGCGAATAGCTGCATGCAGCCTGAGACAGGACTTTTATGTACGTATACGACGAGTACGATCAGCGGATCATCGAGGACCGCGTCAAGCAGTTCCGTGATCAGACCCGCCGCTACCTGGCCGGTGAGCTGAGCGAAGAAGAATTCCGCCCTCTGCGCCTGCAGAACGGCCTGTATATCCAACGTTTCGCGCCGATGCTGCGCGTCGCCGTGCCTTATGGCCAGCTGAACGCCCGCCAGGTCCGCACACTGGCCAAGATCGCTCGCGACTACGACAAGGGCTACGCCCACATTTCCACCCGCCAGAACGTGCAGTACAACTGGCCGGCGCTGGAAGACATCCCGGACATCCTTGCCGAGCTGGCCACGGTGCAGATGCACGCGATCCAGACCAGCGGCAACTGCCTGCGCAACACCACCACCGACCAGTTCGCCGGTGTCGCCGCAGATGAGCTGATCGACCCGCGCCCGTGGTGCGAGATCGTCCGTCAGTGGACCACCTTCCACCCGGAATTCGCCTACCTGCCGCGCAAGTTCAAGATTGCCATCAACGGCTCGAAGGAAGACCGCGCTGCCATCGAAGTGCACGATATCGGCCTGGAGCCGGTGCGCAACGAAGCCGGCGAGCTTGGCTTCCGCGTGCTGGTGGGCGGCGGCCTGGGCCGTACCCCGGTGGTCGGCTCGTTCATCAACGAGTTCCTGCCCTGGCAGGACCTGATCAGCTACCTGGACGCCATCCTGCGCGTGTACAACCGTTACGGTCGCCGTGACAACAAGTACAAGGCGCGGATCAAGATTCTGGTCAAGGCGCTGACGCCTGAAGTGTTCGCCGAAAAGGTCGAGGCCGAAATGGTCCACCTGCGTGGCGGCAGCAGCACCCTGACCGAAGATGAAGTCCAGCGCGTGTCGCGCCACTTCGTCGACCCGGACTACCTGGCCCTCGACAACGTCGATTACAGTGCCCTGGACGCCGAATACCCAGGTTTCGCTCGCTGGCGCTCGCGCAACACCCGCGCCCACAAGCGCCCTGGCTACGTGGCCGTGACCTTGTCGCTGAAGCCCACCGGCGTTGCCCCTGGCGACCTGACCGACAAGCAGCTGGACGCCGTGGCGGACCTCGCCGAGCGCTACAGCTTTGGCTTCCTGCGCACCTCGCACGAGCAGAACATCATCCTCGCCGACGTCGAACAGCGCCAGCTGCACGCCCTGTGGCAGGAGCTGCGTGAAGGTGGCTTCGCCACGCCGAACATCGGCCTGTTGACCGACATCATCTGCTGCCCGGGTGGTGACTACTGCTCGCTGGCCAACGCCAAGTCGATCCCGATCGCCGAATCCATCCAGCGCCGTTTCGACGACCTGGACTACCTGTTCGACATCGGCGAGATCGACCTCAACATCTCTGGCTGCATGAACGCCTGCGGCCACCACCACGTGGGCCACATCGGCATCCTCGGCGTGGACAAGAAAGGCGAGGAGTTCTACCAGGTGTCCCTGGGCGGCAACGCTGCGCGTGACGCGAGCCTGGGCAAGATCCTCGGCCCATCCTTCGCCCAGGACGCCATGGCCGACGTGATTGAAAAGCTGATCGCCGTGTACGTCGAACAACGTACCGAGGAAGAGCGCTTCATCGACACCTACCAGCGTATCGGCATCGACCCCTTCAAGGAACGCGTCTATGCAGCGAATCATTAAGAACAACCAGATCGTCGACGAAACCTGGCACCTGCTGCCCAAGGAAACCACCCTCGACGAGCTGAGCAACTGCGACGATTACATCGTCCCGCTGCAACTGTGGCGTGACCATGCCCACGTGCTCAAGGCCCGCGACGGCGGCCTGGGCGTGTGGCTGGACAGCGACGAGGAAGCGGAAGAGATCGGCGAGGACGTGCAGCACTTCCAGGTCATAGCCCTGAACTTCCCGGCCTTCACTGATGGGCGCAACTACTCCAACGCGCGCCTGCTGCGTGACCGCTACCAGTTCAAAGGCGAGCTGCGCGCCATCGGCGACGTTCTGCGCGACCAGCTGTTTTTCATGGCCCGTTGCGGTTTCGATGCGTTTGCCATCCGTCCCGACAAGGACCCGGAAGATGCACTGGAAGGTCTGAAAGACTTCTCGGTGACCTATCAGGGCGCCACCGATCAACCGCTGCCGCTGTTCCGCCGCCGCTGACCGCTGCAAGTACGGCCCACCACCCGGCGGGCCGTACCCTTTCTTCTACCGCAACCCACGCAACACCGCTTTTCAGCCTCTGCGGCCCCGGGGTTTCCTGCTCGCAGTGGCTTGCTGCTGCTCTAGCGCCCTGGCCCATTCGGCCTGCACCCGTGCCAGCGCCTCGCGTATTCGCTGCATGACCTCTTCGTTCAGCTGATTGTGTTCGAGATTGATCGTTTCCGGGTGGGCTTCGATCCAGTTCAACGCGTCCTCGCCAAGCGTCGCAATGCGGTTACCACGCAGGTCCACGACCAGGTCCGGGTAGCGCTGCATCAACGCCAGCGGAACACTGCGCAAGCCTGTTGCACGCAACGACACGTACTGCAGGTGAACGTTGTAGCGCAACTGAGGGGCCACACCCAACGGGTTTCCATCAAAGTCCAGGACTTCCAACTGGGAGAACCACTCCAGGCGCAACTGGCTTGCTGCATCGAGGGTTATCACATTGTCGTGCAGGTACAGCTGGGTCAGCCTGCCCAGATGATTCAAATGCTCCGGGACAGTGGCAAAGCGGTTCGCGCCAAGGTTGAGAATATTCAGTTGGGCAAGGTTGCCAAGGCTGCTGGGCACACTGCTCAGCAGGTTACCGCTCAACTGCAGGTTCTCAAGGCTTGCCAACTGCCCGATGCGCTCATCGAGTACGTTGAGCCGATTGAACGAAAGGTCCAGGCTGGCCAGTTGGGCCAACTGCTCGACTCCGGCCGGCAGTTGCTCAAGGTGGTTGCCACTGAGGTCCAGATCGGTCAGGAGGGTCAGGTGCTGCAACCCTGTCACCGTCTCAAGCAGATTTCCGCCAAGGTCCAAGCTGCGCAACTGCGGCAGGTGTTCCAGCCCGCCAAGCTCGGTCAGTCGGTTGCCAGACAGCTGCAAGACCTCCAGATTGGGAAAATGACGCAGGAAATCAGGCTCGATGGTCGAAAGCTGATGACTGCCCAGAGACAAGGCTCGTAGCCGGTCGAACATGATGCCGCCGGGCAGCACTGGCAAAGAACTGATGGTCATTCCCGTGCGGGTTGTGCTCAGGGACGGCCCTTCTTCGCGATAATTCGACTGCCAGAGCGTGCGCAGTACATCCGCGACATGGGACCGCGCTGAATGCTCTGGCTCGCCCGGCAACCCGCGCCATAGCGCCAGGCTTGTTTCAAGCCGCCTCGACAGGTGCGCAAACGCCCGGGTGCCAGGCCCCTGGGGAGGGTGGAGCCGATACCATGTCCAGTAACTGCCGCGGGCCAGTGTCAGCGTCAGTGCCTGCTCCTCCTCCCGGCGCTGTTCGGTGATGCGTGCCAACGCTTCTGGCGCCCCCTGATCATGGCCTTGGTCTGCGGCAAGTGCGGCTTGTCGTTCAACGTAGGCCTGACGGATGACGGCAAACTGATCGTCGTAAGCAACCCGAACGTGATCTTCCCAGAACGCCTGCTGCGCCAGGAACTGGCTGAGCGCCTCGGACGTCTCGGCCTCGTACACAGCTGCTTCGGCCCCGACAAGATCATCTGGCGTCACATGCTCGACGTGCCTGAAACTCAAGTACGTCGGCTGGCCATAAATGCCCAACTGCTCTGCGAGCTGTGCCCGAAATGCCAGGTAGATCTCACTCGGGTTGAATGACACGGCGCGCAGACGCAGGCCTTCCATATGACGTGCAGCAAAGCGGTTCACCTGATCGAGCCTGAACAGCTCACGCCCAAGGCTACGCAGCTCACGCTCGATACGCCGGCCGTGCACCCCATCGGTACGCAATGCAACCTGCAACCTGATGATGAGGGCATCAAGGTCGACGCTGCTGCGAGGCACAGCCGCTTGCAGGAAAATTGCCTGTCGAATGTGAGCATGGTGGTACATGGCGCTTATCAACTCGCCTACCCGACGCCGCATCTCTGCGGGTTCAAGCGCAAACTTCTCGCTAGCCCGCAACGCATCGAGAAATGCGAAGAACCCGCCGCTGCCAGCCTCATGCTCAAGCGCCCGCCACTGGCTGCGATGCAGTGCCGCTTCGTGCTCGCTCACCCCTTCGAACCAGCGCTCACTGCTTCCTGCACCCTGCTCGAGTGGTACTGCAGGCGCCCCCAGCGGCAGCCGCTCGCGTGCTACTGCCGATAGCGGATTACCCAGCAAATGCACCCGTTCGGGGTTGGCGCGCAGCGCGTTCGCCTGCGCTTCGCTGATATCAACGATGAGGTTGTCGCGCAGATCAATCTGCCGAAGCTGCGTCAATGCAGCAGTTTCGGGTATCGATGTTAACCGGTTAGACGACAAATCCAGCCGATGCACATTGGGAAAGCGGGCGAGAAAAGCCGAGTCGACAGTTGTCAGATCCAGGCTACGCAGGGTAAGCGTGGTCACATGATCAAAACGCACCGTTTCTGGCAGTTCCGGCAGGGTGCCCAGGCGCGTGCCTTCCAGCGTCAGTGCTGGATGCCCTTCAACATCGTGCACGCGTCGTTGCCAGGCATGACGAATCCGCCGTGCCATACGCACCCGCCTGAGCAACTGGATCGGCCCGGACGATTGTCGCCGCCAAAGGCCCAATGCATGATCCAGGGCACGCAGCTCTTCACACAGGCGCAAGTAGTAGTTCCAAGGGGTCAGCCCAAGCGCGCGGGCGTCTTGCGCGAAGCGTGCCATCGTACTTGAGTCAATGTCGGGGAACAGCCGTTGGATACCGCGCCGCAACGCACGATCGCTGCTCTCGCCACGCCCGCTCAGCGGGTAGCCCAGGCGACCATCGCCGAGCCGTACCGGTGGCCTGAAACCACGTCCGATCGGCGCCATGCCCAACAGCGCTGCGGCATGATCGCGCTGCTCACCGGCCCACAGCGACAGCGCCTCAGCCAGCGCCTCAGGTGAGTCGCCAGCGTTACCCAAAGCCCGCTTCTGCCAAGGGTCAAGTTGCAGCAACAGGGCCTGGAACAAAGAGTCTTCGGCCGTTGCCGAAGGCAGCGGGACACCGTGCGCATCCAACGCCTGATAGCCATGGGCAGTTCGGACTACGCTACGGACTTCACTAGCCTCTTGCGCACCGGCCCAGGCAGACCGTGCGCCCAAGTGCGTATCGCCACGCACCTCGATACGCACGCCGCGCCAAGGAGCACGGTCAGCGATCAGGCCCAGCGCCAGTTGCTCGGTATCACGATTGATCGCTGCGGCTTGCAGCAGCCCCGCGCAAGCGCGGTCCAGGCGCGTATCGCGCAAGTACCAGCGCGCGTGCTCGGCCAAGGCCAGCGGTACACGCTGGTGTGCCTGCAACTGCTCGACCAGGTCTTCACCAGCGTGTGCGATGATCTCCCGCGCGCCCAGCACCGACAACCCGGGGAAATCCCGACGCAGCAGGGTTTCGGCCTCGGACGGCCAGGGCTGCTGCGCCAGCAACTGCAGCTCGAAGCCCTCGCCTTGCAGCCCTGGCAACTGCGTGTGCAACTGTTGCCGCTGCAGCGCATCCAACACCCGGGCCGGGGGCGAGGCGTGTTCCACATGCAATCGGCGCAACAGGTCTTCATTGAGCCCTGTGGCCCGCATCACGTTATGTATGGCCTGCTCGTCGAGGTTCGCCCAATCTGCAGCGAGGTCCTTGAACAGCTGAACACTGCCGTGCCATTCATGTGGGGTCTCAAGTTCATGCTGCCAGCCACCGGCATCGTTGCCTTCAAGCAACGGTGCGTAGGCATTGTTGCGCGTGGGGTGGCGGATACGGCGCTGCTGGGTTTCGCCGTCTGCTGAGGTCACATGGCTGGCCAGGGGGGTACGCACCACTTCTGCGCCTTGCACCGTGACCACCGTGCCGACGGTGCCTTGGTGTTGAACGGCATACCCTGGCAAGTCGAGGTCGCACAACTTCACCGTGCCATCAACCGCATGCACCGGCACCAACGTTTCGACCCGTACGTTACGCGCCAGCCGGTGCGATGCTGCGCCTGCACCAGCATTCACAGCGGTCATGGCCACGGTTTCTGCAACCGCATACACATGTTCCAGAGCGCCCTGGCGGTCCCCCAGTTGCCAATCGGCATAACCCTCGTAGACCTCATCCGCCACCTGCAGCGCAGTGATGCCCAGCAACGGCAAAGCCAGCACGGGCAGCGCGAAACTTGCCAGGCCCAACGCATCAAGGGCAAAACTCAGGTAGAAATGCAGGCGCCTGTCGCGTACCTGCGCATCCACTTCTGCAGTGGGCACGCCGTGCACCTTGGCGTTGTCCAGCAGGGTGTCGATCTGCTGCGTGCGCAAATGCTCGAACAGCGGCAGCTCGATTGCTTCATGACGCCCGTCAAGCTCGACCGGCACATCCCGGTCGGTGGCTTTCAGCGCGTTATCCAGGGCGCGCACGTAGGCTTGCAGGTCACGTGCACCGATGAACCGCTGAAAGAACTCGACGTACCCAGGCAAGCGAAACTGCTTGCCCAGGGTCAAGTACAAGACATCCCAGGACGGGTACCAGGTCAAGGGGCCTTGAGGGTCATCGGGGATCCAGCACAATATCCCCTCGAATACCTCACCAGTGGCCTCCTGATGAGTGATTTCAAACGCCACCGCACCGCGTACCCGCTGACCGAAT
This sequence comes from Pseudomonas sp. SWRI77, assembly GCF_014269105.1. Lineage (NCBI taxonomy): Bacteria > Pseudomonadati > Pseudomonadota > Gammaproteobacteria > Pseudomonadales > Pseudomonadaceae > Pseudomonas > Pseudomonas sp. SWRI77. Next base: position 168,393 of record NZ_JABWRV010000005.1, read on the forward strand.
ACCCGCAGTTGCATGGGCCGCAGCCCTGAAGCCGAAAACGCCTCGGATGAAAACAGCGCAACCAGCGCAGCACAATGTTCATAAGCGTGCTGCGCAATTTCCCCGTTGGCCAGCGATAACCGCAACGCCGCCTCCAGGTTTGCACGCAAGCCCTCCTCGATCAGTGCTTCGAGTTGACGACCGGCCTCCCCTGCTGGTGTCAGGTGCGCCTGGAGGTACGACTGGTACTGGCCCCCGAGGTCTAGCGAGCGGCACAGCCTGAAGAATGCCTTGGGAGCAAGCGAACAAGGCTGCCCGGTTGCATCCAGCACCGCGGTCCCCTGCATGATTGCGCTGGCGAATGTTTCGCCCTCGGTGAAGTTATGCAAGGCCGATTGCAGCAAGCTGTGTTCATAAACCTGTTCTTTGACCCCATCTGGCACGTGCGCAATGTGCGAGGGGAAGCGCTGTAAGGTTCTGCGTCGCAATGTGGCCTGACGCACATCGAGCGTCAGCTGATGCTGCGCTTGCAGTGCGTGTTGCAGCAATGGGGCGGCGAACACGTCCAGCGGTGCGATCTGCGCCAGCAGGTCGTGCAGTAGCTGTTGTACCTGCTGTTGACGGCGCTGGCTTTCGTGTAACGCGTAAAGGGTATCGAGTGGGGCCTCGGTCAGCCAGGCAGGCAAGCGACTGGCAATCAAGGCATCTGTTGACGCTTCGGGAAATGGCGGGGTCTGCATCACAGGCTCCTTATGGCGAGAGCTGCGATTGCACCACTGCCAAGCGGGGGGCTGGCGGTAACTATTGCAAACCGCCCCACTGGCAGCGGCAGCCCTTGAATCAACCGCGCTGGCTTAGCGTGTCGAACTGCACCCGCGCGGCACGCCAACGTGCCAGCACCTGCTCATCAAGGGGATTGTTGTTGATGTTGAGCCGGTTCGGGTGCTGGCGAATCCAGATCAAGGCCCGCTCGCTCAATTCGACGATCAGATTATCGGCAAGGTCCACGTACAGCTGCGGATGATGCTCCAGAAAAGCCAATGGAAATTCCCTCAGGCCTGTCGAGCGCAGCGACAGATGGGCCAGGTGGTCGAGGTTACGCAGTGGCGGGATCATGCCGATCGGGTTGCCATTCAAGGTGAAGGTTCGCAACGCGCTGAACGCTTCCAGGCGTTGGCCGCCTGAGACATCGATGACGATCTGGTTATCGCCCAGGTACAGTTCGCTCAGCTGTCTCAGCCGTTCCAGGCCCTCGGGTATCGCGGTGAGCTGGTTGCCGCGCAAATTGAGGATTTTAAGGCTGGTCAGGTTACCAATGGCCGCCGGGACATTCACTAGCCTGTTCTCGGCCACGTGCAGCTGCAACAACCGGCTCAGCCCGCCTAACGCCTCCGGCAGTTGGTCAAGGCGATTGCCGGCAAGGTTCAACTTGGTCAACCCGACCATGCGCTCGACACCCGCTGGCACCGACGTGAACTGGTTATTGCTCAGGCTCAGATACTGTAGCCGGATCAAGCTGTGAATCTGATCGGGAAGGCCAGTCAACAGGTTGTCACTCAGGTCCAACTGAGTCAGCAGCGTCAGGCCCTCCACACCCTCAAGCGCAGTCAGCCGGTTGCGCCGCAGATCCAGACGGGTGAGTCTGGTTAGCGTTGCCAACCCAGGCACCTCACTGACCTCGTTGTCATTCAAGATCAGTTGCGTCAGCGACGACATATGCTGAACCCCATCGACGGTGGTCAAGCGGTTGTGCTGCAGGTCCAGGCTGATCAAACGGCGCAGGCCGCTCAAGCCAGGCACCGCAGTCAGTTTGTTGCCACTCAATCGCAGGCTCCGCAACTGGGTGAAACGGCCAAGGAAATCATCCTCCAGCGAGGTCAACCTGAGATTGCTCAAGCACAGTCGGTGCAGGTTCGCGAACTGGATATCAGCTGGCAGCAGGGGCAGGCCCTCGACTGGCTCATTGCGTACTACCAACTCCTCCACACCGCCGGGTCCATAGAAATCAGGCTCCCACGCCTCACGAATCAGTTGCCCGACGCGCTGGCGGCGATGGTAATTTTCCGGCGTGGCTTGCCCCCGCCAACCACGCAGGCTGAGGTCTAGCCGCTCGACCTGCCTGGCCAGGTCACTGAACGCTGTCCAGACCGTGCGGCCCGGCCTCTGCTCCAGTTGCATCGCCAACCACATCACATCCCTTGCCGAGCGGTGTGTGAACAACTGGTGCAGCCCAGTGCGAATGGACCGGCGGGCACGCAGGTCTGCCGTGGTGAATACCTGACCGCGCAGTGGGCGCGAGGCATCGCCACCACTCAGCGGGTAGCCCAATCGACCATCGCCAAGGCGCACTGGCGGGCGTACAGCCCCCTCTGCCGGCGCCATGCCAAGCAACGTTGCCGCGCGCTCCCTTGGTTCGCCAGCGCGAATGGCCAAGGTATGGCCAAGCTGCTCAGCCGTAGCTACACCCTCGCCAAGCACCTGCTTCTGCGCCTCATCGAGGTGCCACCATAGCGCCTGGCAGAGGCTGTCATTTTCGCTCGCCGACGGCAGTGGCGCCGCCGATTCATGCAGAGCCTGGTAACCCTGGCCACGCCTGACGATGTACCTCACTTGGCTGGCATCCTGTGCACCGCACTGGGCGAGCAGATCGCCGTCCAGGCGCTCGCTGCGCAGCTCGACCCGCACGGTTTGCGGCCACGGTGCCGCCTCTGCGATCAGGCCCAGCGCCAACCGCTCGGTGTCAGCATTCACCGCTGCCGCCTGATAGAACCCTGCGCAGGCACGATCCAAGCGGCAATCATGCAACAGCCAGCGTGCTTCGGTGGCCAAGGCAAGCGGCACGCGTTGGCTGCTGTTCATGGCTTCGATCACTTCGGGCCCCGCACGTTGGGTAATCTCCCGCGCGCCACGCGGCGTCAGGCCGGGGAAGTCGCGCCTCAACACCCGCTCGGCGGGTTCTGCAGGGGCCTGCAGCCCACTCAGGTGCAGCTCGAAAGCGTCACCGTGCAACGCGGGATGCTGTGCATGCAACTGGTAGCGCTGCACAGCATCCTGCAACCGTGCAGGCGCTGGCGCATGCTCAAGGTGCAAGCGGCGCAGACGCGCTTCATCGAAGCCTGTAATGCGCATGACATGCTCGGCAGTCAGTGGCTCGAGCGCCGCCCAGGCACTGTTCAAGCGTTGCATCAGTTGCGTAGAACCCTGCCAATGCTGTGGGGCTTCCAACTGATGGCGCCAACCGCCCTCGCCATTGCCGTCGAGCAACGGCGAGTAGGCCTGCGCCCTGCTGGGGTGGCGGATGCGCAAGCCCGCCCCTTTAGCATCCTCGACCACCTGGTAGGTCGCCAGGTGGGTACGCAAGCGCATCTGCCCCACCACCTCGGCCCGCTCGCCAACGGCCAGTCCTCCATCTGGCAGCGCGTAGCCTGGCAGAGCTGCATCGATCAGGCGCAACCCATGGTTTTCGGTCAACACCGGCATCAATGCGTCCACGTAGGCAGACCGTTCGATCAGGCGCCCTGCTACCAAACCGATCGACGCCAATGCCACCCCTGCGGCCAGGTTTTCAGCAACGCCCCACAGGTGATTCAGCGCACCTTCCCGGTCCCCTAGCTGCCAGTCGGCATACCCTTCATAAACCTCATGGCTGGCCTGCAACGCAGCGATACCCAACAACGGCAGGCCAAGCACGGGGACGAACAGGCTGGCCAGCCCCAACAGGTCAAGACCTGCACTGGCATAGTCGCCCATGCGCCGCTCGCGCTCTGCCTGGTTGGCCTTGGCAGTGGGTGTGGCCAGCACGCACGCATCGTCAAGCAGCGTATCGATACGCACCTGGCGTACATGCTGAAACAGCTGCCCTTCGATCGCCTGGCTGCGGCCATCGAGCTGGACTGTCTGGCTGTTGGTATGGGTCTGCAACAAACGTTGCAGTGTCTGGCTGAAGGCGCACCGGTCGCGCTCGCTGACGAAGCGCTGAATGAAGGCAGGATAGCCGTCCTGCCGGCACCTTTGGCCCAGGGCCTGCCACAGGTCATCCCAGCAATCATAACGTTGCAACGCACCATGAACATCATCCGGCACCCACAGCAACACCCCCTCGAGCGGTGCGCTCGGCAGCCCCTCCTGGCGCGCTTCGAACGCCACCATCCCGCGCATCAACTTGCCCAGCAGGCGCAGTTCGAAGGGCAGCAAACGGGTTGGGTCGGACGCCACCACGGCAACTTCCGCGATGACCGGCAGGCATTGCAAGTACGTACGCTCATCGATCTCGCCTTTGGCTGCCGCCAGGCGCACGTCGGCCTCCAGGTTGGCGCGGGCGCTTTCTTCGAGCAATGCGCCTACCTGCGCACCCGGCACGCCCGGCGCCAGCAGTATGGATTCAAGATGCCCCTGGTACTGCCCCCCGATATCCACGCTTCGGCATAGCGCAACGTAGGTTTGCGGGTCAAGCGCCTGCACCGTGCCTTCAGCGTCAACGATCACCTGGGTCTGCAGCGAGCCTGCGGGCGCGGCTTCCTGTTCGGCGAAGTTGTGCAGCGCAGCAGCCAGCAACGTCACCTCGCTGACCTCGGTCTGCGACTGGCCCAACCCGCCAGGTACCGTAGACGAACCAGGAAGGATGGTGGTGCGCCGCAACTTGACCTGCCGCACATCAAGCCCAGGCAACTGTCGATCGCTCAATGCCTGGTCAAGCAACGCTTCGGCGAAGGCATCCAATGGGGTTACACGGGAAAACAGCGTCGCCAGCCTGTGCTGGGTGCGCTGCTGGTGCTGCAGACTTGTCCGCAATTTGCCCAGGTGATCGAGTGAGGCCGTGCTGAGCCAGGTGGGTAATAGGCTGGCGATGAGGGTGTCGGTGAGATTGGGTTGCTGCGATGGCGTGGTCATGGGCGGCATTTTCCGGTTGGAGGTTCAGCCCGCAGCTAAACAGCGGTGCGCCGGGCAGCCGCACTACTTAAGTCAACCAGCGCGGCAATCGATGGATTGCCTGCGACTTGATCACGGTCACCCCCGCCATTCGTGACTACAAGTCAAATGACCTTCGCCCAGACCCGCCTTAATCATTTCACCTGAACCCCGCACACTGCTGCCCACTCGAACAGTCTCACTCAACAGGAGCACTTCCATGAGCATTCCCTCTTTCGGCCTGGGCACCTTCCGCCTCAACGGCCAAGCCGTCATCGACTCGGTCAGCTCGGCACTGCAACTGGGCTACCGCGCCATCGACACCGCACAGATCTACAAGAACGAAGCCGACGTGGGTCAGGCCATTGCCGAAAGCGGCGTGGCGCGCAGCGAGCTGTTCATCACCACCAAGATCTGGGTCGACAACTATGCAGCCGACAAACTGATCCCCAGCCTGCGCGAAAGCCTGGCCAAACTGCGCACCGACTATGTCGACCTGTTGCTGATCCACTGGCCCGCACCGGGCAATGGCATCGAGCTGCCCGAATACATGACTGCACTGGCTGAGGCCAAGGCGCTGGGCCTGACCCGCCAGATCGGTGTGTCCAACTTCAACATCGACCTGGCCCGCCAGGCCATCGAAGTGGTGGGCAAGGGCGAAATCGCCACCAACCAGATCGAGCTCAGCCCTTATCTGCAAAACAGCGCGCTGAGCGCTTTCCTCAAGGAACAGGGCATCACCGTCACCTCCTACATGACCCTGGCCTATGGCAAGGTCCTGAAGGACCCGCTGCTGGCCGAAATCGCCGCCAAGCACAAAGCCACCGTCGCGCAGGTCGCGCTGGCCTGGGCCCTGCAACTGGGTTATGCGGTAATCCCGTCCTCCACCAAGCGCGAAAACCTGGCCAGCAACCTGCTCGCCCGTGACCTGCACCTGGATACCGACGACATGGCGCGCATTGCCACCCTCGAGCGCAATGGCCGCGAAGTCAGCCCCGACGGCCTGGCGCCGCACTGGGACTGAGCCGGCTGAACCTGGGTTGCGCTACGGTGCCAGAACTCGATATTACCCCGTACAGCGCATTGTTCCGCAGCCCGCAACTATGAAGTGTCAAACGCACCCATTCTCCTCACCAGACTCGGTGACTACTCTGAACAGGTGCAAATCACCTCAGGAGTGCCTACGATGCCCCGCCCACCGCTGCCCCCCTTCACCCGCGAAACCGCCATCGAAAAAGTCCGCCTCGCCGAAGACGGCTGGAACAGCCGCGACGCGGCCAAGGTGGCACTCGCCTACACGCCCGATACGGTGTGGCGTAACCGCGTCGAGTTCCCCCGTGGCCGGGCCGAGGTGCAGGCCTTTCTGACACGCAAGTGGAACCATGAGCTGGAGTATCGCCTGATCAAGGAGCTGTGGGCCTTCACCGGCAACCGCATTGCCGTGCGTTACGCCTACGAGTACCACGATGACAGCGGCCAATGGTTCCGCGCGTATGGTAACGAGAACTGGGAGTTCGCCGACGATGGCCTGATGCACTACCGCCATTCGAGTATCAATGAGCAACCCATAGCCGAAGCGGATCGCAAGTTCCACTGGCCCCTGGGCCGGCGCCCGGACGATCACCCTGGCCTCAGTGACCTGGGGCTCTGAGCACGGCGGCCCGGTCAACCGACCGGCAGTGTGACCCTGACCTCGAGCCCGCCGCCCTGGCGGTTGCTCAGGGTCACGCTGCCGCCCTGCTCCAGCACGATGGCGCGTGCCGCCGGCAAGCCAAGGCCCACCCCGCCGGTGTCCTTGTTGCGCGAGCCTTCGATGCGGTAGAAAGGCTCGAAAACGCGCGCCTGGAGCGGCTCAGCAATGCCCGGCCCTCGGTCAAGCACCGCAATGACGAGGTGCTCGTCAGCAACGTGCAACTGCACGGTCGGCTCACAGCCGTACTTCACTGCGTTGTCGATCAGGTTCACCACCACCCGTTTGATGCCGATGGGCCGGCCCGCATAGACGCAGCGGCGCGGGCCGCTGAGGCGGATGTCCAGGCCTGCATCCCTGAAGTCATCCACCACCGTCGACAGCAATTCACCCAGGTCAAACGCCGTGCTCGGCTCCAGCCGCGCATCGTCACGGAAGAACTGCAGTGCGGCGTCGACCATCGCCTGCATCTCGTCCACGTCCTTGAACAACTTGGCCTGCAGTTCACTGTCCTCGATGAACTCGGCGCGCAGGCGCATGCGGGTCAGCGGGGCGCGCAGGTCATGGGAGATGGCGGCGAGCATTTGCGTGCGGTCATCGAGAAAGTGCTTGAGCTGGGCCTGCGTGGCGTTGAAGGCAAGGATGGCCCGGCGCAGGTCGTAAGGGCCGACTACCGGTATCGGCGGCGCGTTGAAGTCCTTGCCAAAGCGCCGCGCCCCTTCGGCGAAACGCTCCAGAGGCTGGGCGAGGTAACGCGTGGCGAGCAGCGCCAAGGCCAGGCTGGAGGCAATCATCAACGCCAGAATGATCAGGTTGCGCGGCAGTTCATCCAGCCCCCAGCTGCGGTCGCTGGCGCGATACAGCAGCCACGACTTGTCCGACAGTTCGATCAGCAGGGCATACCCACGCTGCTGCGCCTGCGCGGGCAGATCCTGCGGTCCGAAGACCTCGATCTGCGCATCCGGGCGCTTCAACAGCGCACGCAAGGTCGGCGCGCCTTCGCGAAATTCGCTATCGGCCAGGGTCGGCAACCCAGCGTCGGCATGCCGCCGCAGCCATTGCACGCTGTAGGCCGCATCACCCGCTGCGCTGGCCAGGGCCGGCCGCTGCGCCGCAGGCGCGGCGTCGATCATGCGGGCGACCGAGGCAACCTTGTCGATCAGGCCGCTTTCCAGCAACGGCGGTTGCGCCCACACACTGAGCAGCACACTGAACAGCCACTTGAGCAGCAGCAGGCTAAGCATGGCAGCCAGGGTGGTGAGTGCAATCCAGCGGGCGATGGTGACCCGCGGTCGCGGCAGCGCCTTGCGCACCCAGGCAAGCGGGCTCATCGTTTGTTCACGCTGGCGCTGAACAGGTAGCCGACGTTGCGCAAGGTGCGGATCAGCGGCTCGCAGTCGTCATCGCGCTCAAGCTTGCGCCGCAGCCGGCTCACCTGCACATCGATGCTTCGATCATAGGCTTCGTGCGCTTTACCCCGCGCCAGGTCCAGCAATTGCTGGCGGCTGAGCACACGCCTGGGGTGCTCGGCAAACACCAGCAGCAGTTCGAATTCGCCCGTGGACAAGGGGATCAGCACGCCCTCTGGCGAGCGCAACTCACGGCGCAGTACCTCCAGTTGCCAGCCCGAGAACTCAAGTACCGTACGCACGTCAGCGGGTGGGCTGCTCGCGCTTTCGCCTGCCCGGCGCAGCACCGCCCGCACCCTGGCCAACAGTTCACGGGCAGCGAACGGCTTGGTCAGGTAGTCGTCCGCGCCCAGCTCCAGCCCGACCACACGGTCGCTCAGCTCGCCCATGGCGGTGAGCATGATCACCGCTACCTTGTATTCGGCACGCAAGCGCTGGCACAGCACCAGGCCGCTGTCGCCCGGCAGCATCACATCAAGAATGACCAGGTCTGGCACCCGCCGTTCGAGCGCCTGCCAAAGGCCTTTGCCATCACTGGCCACATCGACTTCGTAACCATGCTGACGGAGAAACTTCTGCAGCAGGTCGAGTACTTCGACATCATCGTCGACAATCAGCAAATGGCTCACACCGGGGCACCGCGAACAGGGACAGTAAAGGCTTACTGTACGGCCATCGCGCAGCTGCCGTCATATATTTCAACCCAGAAACAAAGTGACAACCGCGAAGCAATCCGGACATTCCCAGGCAATCAATCGGCCACACCATCGGCGCCAGTTCTTGTCAGGAATGCGCCCATGCCCACCCTCCCCCATGCCTGGTCTTCAGCCCGCAATGCCCTACTCGCCCTGTCACTGCTCGCCGCCGCGGGCTGCAGTCAGCGGCCGCCTGCCAGTGCCTGCGAGCCTGTGGCCTATCAACTCAGCGACCCCGCCGAACCCGCCAACCGCGCCGTGTTCGCCTTCAACCGAAGTGTCGATGACTACCTGCTGGCACCCATCGCCCGTGGCTATAGCGCATTGCCTGATTTCACCCAGCAGGGCGTGCACAACTTCGTCGCCAACTTCGGCGAGCCCAAGGTCTTTCTCAACGACCTGCTGCAAGGCAATGGCGAGCGGGCAATGACCAGCCTTGCACGCTTCACCTTCAACACGACCCTGGGCGTGGCAGGCCTGGTCGATGTGTCCGGGAAGATGGGGCTGGCCCGACACACCTCGGACTTTGGCCAGACCTTCGGTGTGTGGAACATTGCCGATGGCCCGATCGTCGAACTGCCGTTGCTCGGCACGCACAACCTGCGCGATGCAACCGGCAGGGTGCTGGGCATTGCAGTCGCGCCGTTTGGCGACAACAGCGACACGGTCGACACCCTGGGCAACGCGGCAACGGCAGGTGGGCTGGTGGATGGCCGCGCCGACGTGCTGCCGCTGACCGACAGGCTGCGCACTCAGCCAGACTACTATCAGGCCGTGCGCGACTACACTGCCCAGCAGCGTGCCGAGCGGGTGGCCGAGGGCAAAGCTGACCACCCAGCGCGCTGCCAGGGGGTGCCGGCCGATGCGTGATGCACAACCACCCGTGGTACTGTTCAGGCGCCTGGAGAGCAACGCCCGGCAACAGTTGCTACACGAACTGGAGGCCCGGGTCTCCGAGGATGGCCGGGACCTGATCATCAGCCGCTATCGCGAACGCTCTGGCGAGGCAGCTGCGCAGCAGCGGCACGAAGTGCACCGCCGCGTGCCCATCGCAACGCTGCTGAAGTGGATGGCCAGGGAAGGCGCAGAAGGCGAGCCATGCTGATGGCGTTTTTCAGCGCGCCATCGCGCTGACGCTGGCAACAGAATCAGGCAATCCGTCGGCTGAATCGAGTTACCCCTGCCCGGAGAGGGTCGGACATGCTGCTTGTTCCGACTCTTCACCCGAGGATCTCCCCATGCACGTCATCGCCTATGGCGCCCACGCCAGCGACCAGCCCCTCGAACCGATCCGCATCACCCGTCGCGCGCCAGGCGCTGACGATGTGCAGATCGCCATCGACTATTGCGGCATCTGTCACTCCGACCTGCACCAGGTGCGCTCCGAGTGGGAGGGCACCCGCTTCCCCTGCGTACCGGGCCACGAAATCGTCGGCCGGGTGACTGCCGTGGGTGGACATGTCAAAGGCTTCAAGGCCGGCGACCTGGTCGGTGTCGGCTGCATCGTCGACAGTTGCAAACACTGCGCCGACTGTGACGCGGGCCTGGAAAACTACTGCAACGGCATGATCGGTACCTACAACTTCGCCACGCCCGACGAACCCGGCTGGACCCTGGGCGGCTACTCGCAACAGATTGTCGTGCATGCGCGCTATGTGCTGCGCGTACGCCATCCGCAAGCGCAACTGGCGGCCGTGGCGCCACTGCTGTGCGCCGGTATCACCACGTATTACCCGCTGCGCCACTGGGGCGCTGGGCCGGGCAAGAAGGTCGGCGTGGTTGGCATCGGTGGCTTGGGGCACATGGGCATCAAGCTGGCCCATGCCATGGGCGCGCATGTGGTGGCCTTCACCACGTCCGAGTCCAAGCGTGAAGCGGCGCTGGCGTTGGGCGCCGATGAAGTGGTGGTGTCGCGCGACGCCAACGCAATGGCAGCGCACCGCCTGTCATTCGACTTCATCCTCAACACTGTCGCGGCGCCGCATGAGTTGGATGCATTCCTGGTGCTGCTCAAGCGCGATGGCACGCTGGGCCTGGTGGGGGCGCCTGCTACGGCGCATCCATCACCGAACGTATTCAACCTGATCATGAAGCGCCGAGCGATTGCCGGGTCGATGATCGGCGGTATCGCCGAAACCCAGGAGATGCTCGACTTCTGCGCCGAGCATGGGATCGTTGCCGACATCGAGCTGATCCGGGCCGATCAGATCAATGAAAGTTATGAGCGGATGCTCAAAGGCGATGTGAAGTACCGCTTCGTGATCGACAACGCCACCTTGGCCTGATCCACTACGCCCGCCGAGCAGCCCCAGGGTTCTGGCTCCCATCGTCGGCGCCGCCGCCATCGCGGCGGGCCAGCGTTGGCTTGGCACCCGCAGCAACAGGCTATGTGCATCACTCCAGCACGCAACCGGTGTACAGTAACCCCACAACAAAGCCCGTCAAGGAGCCCGGCGATGACCGTGACGCTGTCCCCCCTGCAGATCGACTGCGATTTTGATTCCGGCAACATCCAGGTACTGGATGCCAGCAACCCTGCCCAGGTGCACCTGGCCATCCGCCCGGACACCCACAGCGGCCACTTCCAGTGGTTTCACTTCAAGGTCAGCGGGCTGACACCGGGGCAGGTCCATCGCTTCAGCCTGGATAACGCCTCCGAATCGTCGTACAAGCAGGCCTGGGCCGGCTACAACGCGGTGGCCTCCTACGACCAGCAGGCCTGGTTCCGCGTACCCAGCCAGTTCGATGGCAAGGCCTTGTCGTTCGAGCTGAACGCTGAGCACGAACAGGTCTGGTTCGCCTACTTCCAACCTTACCCTCGCGCCCGCCACAACCAACTGATCGAACGCGCACGGCAAATTCCGGGGGTCGAGCTGCTGGCCTGCGGCCGCAGCGTGCAGGGCCGTGACATCCCTTTGCTGCGTGCCGGCAACGGCGCACCCGGCAAACGCAAGCTGTGGCTGATCGCCCAACAGCACCCGGGCGAACACATGGCCGAGTGGTTCATGGAGGGCGTGATCGACCGCCTGCAAGCAAACGATGACAAGGTGCGGCAACTCCTGGAAAAAGCCGACCTGTACCTGATCCCCAACATGAACCCGGACGGTGCCTTCCTCGGGCATCTGCGCACCAATTTCAAAGGCAAGGACCTCAACCGCGCCTGGCAGGACGCCAGCGTCGAACTCAGCCCCGAGGTATTCTTTGCCCAGGCGCAGATGAAGCAGTACGGCGTGGATGCATTCATCGATGTGCATGGGGATGAAGAAATCCCCCACGTGTTCACCGCAGCGTGTGAAGGCAACCCCGGTTACACGCCACGCCTGGCGACGCTGGAGGAACAGTTCCGTAGCACGCTGTGCAGCGTGACGCCGGACTTCCAGACCGTGCATGGCTACACGCGCGATGAGCCTGGGCAGGCCAATACCACGCTGGCGTGCAATGCCGTGGGGATGGCCCATGACTGCCTGTCACTGACGCTGGAGATGCCGTTCAAGGACCATGACGATGCGCCTGATCCGGTTGCCGGGTGGTCGGGGGCGCGGTCGAAGGCATTGGCCGGGGCTGTGCTGGAGACGTTGCTGAAAATGGTTGACGACCTGCGTTGATCGCAAGGGCCGACCGCTAAAACTGCACATCCAGCGTCACATTGTCGGTATAGGTGGCCGCCGGCGGTGTGGCCTGGTCGGTGTACACCTTGGCGTTGTAGTTGAACACCTGGCTGCCCGTGCCGGTGCCAGCCCCCGGGTTGATGTCGGCGTCACTGCTCGAACGCCGGTCACCGGTGACCGAGCCCCAGCGCACCGCGCTGGCGCTCTTGAAAATATCGTAGGCCAGGTAGTTGTTGGCTGCAGATTTCATCCTGCGCCGCCCGCCAGACACGTTCTGCCCGTCATCCAGCCCCACCGTGTAGCTGGTACCCTTGGTGCATGTCAGGCTTACGCCCTGGTTCACCGTGGCAAACCCCGATACCACGGGTGCACTGCCGAAACTGATGGCGGGGGTGGTGATCTGGCAGTCGTTGCTCACCGTCAGGCTGACCGTGAGCGGCTGGGTGCCAGAACTGTTGTCGCGCCCAATGCACAAGCCGCCAATGCCGATGCCGTCGCAATAGTTCCAGGCCCAGCCGACGCTCAGCGTTTCCTGATAAAGCCCCGCCGCAACGTTACTGCCGATCTGGGTCCGCATGTAGATCGGTACCGCCTTGGGCGTACCATTGAGCAACCCGAGCAGGTCGAGAATGCCGTTGCGGGCGAAATCGAAGGCCACGCCCCGGGTGATCGGGTAGTTGGTGCTGCTGTCGGCATACAACGTGTAGGGGATGACGTCGCCTGTGGGGCCGACCAAGCCACCTGTGGCCGGAAGTATGGTCGCTTTGAAGGTATCGCCGCTGCCGAGCACGCTGAGCACCGAGCCGTTGCACTGCAACCCCGAATTGCTGCTGAAAGCGGTCTGTACCGTGCTGCGCACCAAGGTCGAACTGATGGTGCCAAATGTCGCGGGCACCGTTGGCACTGACGTGCATTTGCCCCATGCCACACCTGCCGGCAGCAGCAGCGCGCTGGCCCATAACCTTCGCTGCCAGGCCTTCATCGGCACACCAATGGGCCAATCAAGGGGATCGACCCTGCACTTTCAGGCAGGTCGAATTCAACCTGGCAATGCCCGCCCCCCTCCAGCGCAACTTGCAGGCGGTTGTGCGGCGACAGGTTCTCCAGGTAGACCAACCCATCCCAGCCAACCACGGCCTGGCTGCCACTTTCCTCATGGGTCACGCGGCTGCCGAGTTTGATCACCTGCTGGTTGCCATCCACCAGTTCAATGCTCGCCGCCAGCACACGATTGATCGGGAACTCCAGCAAGTAACCACTGCCCCGACGGACCGCCACGCGTTGCTCCACTTCCGGCGCCAGGATGTCGGGCGGCAGGTCCATCGGGTCGATTTCATACTTGCCCCGGTAGTAGCCGCTGCTGTAAGGCACCAGCAGATGGCCATTGCTGTCGGTGCGGCCGATCTGCTGATTTTCGTAGCGCACCGGCACATCGGCATAGCCATTGGTGCTGACTACTACGAAGGCGTCGTCGATGCGGTTGGCGGCGAACACCCCGGCGTCCATCCACACCAGTGAGCCACTGGCATCAGCCCAACGGGTCATCTCGCCACTGCTGCCATACACACCGGCCTGCAACTGCACCGACTGCAGGCGCCAGGTGACATCGGCCTGGCGGTAGGCATCGCGGTTGCCACCGGTGGCGTAACCCAGGTTGTAGCCGACACCACCGCCCACCGGCACCGCACGGCTGTAATTGACCCGCTGCAGGTCCTCGCCTTCCTTGCTGCGCTCCACACTCATGGCCAAGGTGCCATTGAAGTCGAACGGAATCACCAGTTGCGCCTGCACGGCCCACTGGCTGTCACCAACCTCGCGGTTGCCCGACAGGTAGATGCTGGTGTTGCCCCATAGCGACTTGCTCCAGCTGAGGTTGATCAGCCGGGTGCGCGAACCGTCCCCGGCCCGGACATCGAAATAGCCGGCGCCGAGGCTGCCGTATTCGTTGAGGTTGAAGCTGACAGTGGCCTGCTCGCTGCGTTGGCTCAGCTGCATGTCCGGGCTGTCGACCCGTGACAGGTCGGCATAGTCGCCATAGCGCTGCAGGCGTTGGTAGCTGAAGCCGATGCGCTGGCTGTTGTACTGGTAGCCGAGGGCGACCTGATGGCCCTTCTCGCCCTCGAACTGGCTCTGCGCCAAGGCCGCGTTGAGCACCCCGAAGTTGCCCACTCGCATGTTGCCACCCAGCCCGCCCAGCAAAAGCGATTCAGAGGTTTCGATGTGGCTTTCGAGGGTAAAGCTGTCACTCAGGCCATAGCGCAAGCTGCCCGAGGCGACGCCTGGGCCGTAGCTGAAGTCGCGCACCGCGTAGTCGCGGCGCAGGCTACCGGCAGCTACCGAAAAGTCCGACAGACCTTTTTGCAGCAGGCTGCTGGTGACATAGAACGGCAGCGTGGTCGACACCTGCCGGCCAAGGGCGTCGGTGGTCACCACCACTGCCTCGCCGGCGCCGTTGATGAATGGCACGTTGGTCAGGGTGTAAGGGCCCGGCTGCAGCTCGGTAGTACTGGACTTGTAGCCGTTGATGAACAGGTCGAGCGAGGTCGGCACCGCCGCCTCACCGGCGAATGCAGGCAGTGGGTAGGTGACCAGGTCGGGACGGGCGCCGAAGTCTCGCGACAGTTGCAGGCCGCCGACCCGCACCGAGCTGGTCCAGGGCAAAGCACCGGTGACGAAATCACCGGCTTCGTAACTGAGCAGGCGTTGTTCATCCGTGAAGCGCCAGGTGCTGTCGTAACGCAGGAAGCCCTGGCGCGTCTGGTCGGCCTGCGCACCATTGAACGACTGACGCCACTGACCGGTGCTGGAGAAGGTTCCCCAGCTATCGAACAGGCGTAGTTCATTCCAGGCCGCCAGGTAGGTGCCGCCTTCATCGGTATCGTTGAGGTACAGGTCATAGTTGAACAACACGCCGAAGCTGCTGCGTGCATCGCTGGCCGGGTACAGGCTGCGGTCGCCGACCTGTTGGCCCGGCAGCCAGGCGGGTGGTACCTGCAACAGCAGGCGTTGGTTCGCGCTGTCGTAGTCGGTGTGCAAGCCCGGCACCGCATCCAGGGCCAGTTCGCCCTGGGGCTCGCCCGGCAGGCTGATACCGGCAGCCCGCAACACATCGCTGCTCAGGTAAAGGCGCCCGGCCCGTTGTTGCACGGGCACCAGCTCAGCCTTGGGCATCTGGTTCACCAGCAGGTCGAGGTACAGCGTGGCATCGGCGGTGGCGGACATCTCCGTTGGCGGTGGCGGCAGGTCGTTGGCCAGCACCAGGCAGGGGCCGAACATGGTCAGCCCCAGGCACCAGCGGCGCGTTGTCGCCGACAGCCAGTTCACACACGGTTTCCAACCATTGCCGGGTCCTCCCTGGCCCCTGCCCTTCATTCAATTGCTGGCTCATTGCCCTTGGCGGATGGCATCCGCCGCGCTCTGGCCATTGACCCGCCCCTTGAGCACGCTGCCGGCGCTCGGCGCCAGTGGTGCAGGCCAGCGCATGCGGGCACCGGGCAGCACATAGCCCAGCAGGCCTTCGGCCAATGGTTTGCTCTGGCTGCCCTGCTGCACCACCATGTCGGTCAGGCGCGCATGCACCGGGCCGGTGTTGCGCAGTTCCACGTAGGGCTTGCCCTGCACCGTCACCGCGCGCCAGCTCAATTGCGGCTTGCCCACGCCCTCGGCGTTGCGCTTGCCCTCGGGATCGGCCTTGCCCCACAAGCCTTCGCCGTAGACGAACAGCGGCACCGAGTAGCGCATCTGCAGGCGGATGGCGGCCGTGGCGCCCTGGCTGGCGGGGTCGGCCGGTATCGCCGGGGGGATTTCATCGATGATGATGCGATAGGCCTGCTCCTGGCCGGCGGGCGAGCTGCCGGTGCGGGTCAGGCGAATCAGCTGCTTCTGCCCAGGGGCGATGTTGGCCACTGGCGGGCTGCCAATGATGTCGCGCTGCGGCTGAAACTGCTCCTGGTAATCCCCCTGGCGCCAGGCGAACACCCGCACCTGCAAGTTGGCCGGGGCGCTGCCGCGGTTTTCCAGCCACAGCGCACCGGCCTTCTGGTCGGCCTCCAGCACCGGATCAATCGGCCAGATCAGCACCGAGGTGGCGGCCCCCGCCGGCAGGCTTGCCAGCAGCAACAACCCGATCAAACCATGCGCCCACTTCGCGCCTGCCCCCATGCCACTCTCCTTAGATTGCTGTCATTGGTGCCGGCTGTTTCACCAGGTCACCGTCACTTGCACTACATCGGTGTAGGTCCCTGCCGGCAGCGTGCCGGTCAACTGGGTTCGGCCATACACCGGCAACTTGATCGCCATGGGGTCGGTGTAACTGACCGCCACGCTCTGGCCGATGCCAAAGGCTTGGCTGTAGGCCGCGTCGCGGTACAACTGGTAGGCCAGCACTTGCGTGCCGCCCGTGCGTTTGAGGTTGCGGGTGCCGCTGGCGTTGTTCTGCCCGCCGTCCAGGCTCATGCTCAAGGCCACGCCTGGGGTGCACTGGAAGGTCACCGTGCTGCCCCCCAGCGAGGTGCTCAGGGTACCGCTGGCCAGCGCCGACTCGGTGCCGAAGTTGAGGGCCCCGTAATTGCTCACGCCCCCGACCACCAGGCAGCCGGCGACGATCTGTGCAGACACCTGGAACGTGCTGGTGGGCGCCGCACCCAGGGGCGTCGCCAGCAGCACAGCGATACCCGTGAGGCCACCTGCCAGCCAGGCGCGCATGGCTCAGAACGTCAGCTCGACCGCCACGGTGTCGGTGTACACCCCCGCCGGCAGCCCCGCCTTGCCGCGTGCCTGGCCGTACAGGTTGACGGTCTGCGCCACGCCGGTGCTGGTCGGCAAGGTGATGGTGCCGTCGATATCCAGCACCTGAGTGCGCCCGGTGTCGGTGTAGAAGTCATACGGCACGAAGTTGCCGGCACCGTCGGCGAGCGCACGCGTGCCGCCGCTGGACTGGCCATCGTTGGTACCGGCCCGCACGCGGATCGCCGGTATGGTGCCCGCCGAGCACAGGATGCTCATGGCGCCACCGCTACCGCCAAGCACTTGTGCGTTGGCGGTGCCGAACAGAGCATCCTGGGTACCGAAGTCGAGGGCACCGAAGTTCAACCCTGAACTCGCGGAACTGCCGTTGACCTGGCAGGCCGAGATCAGTGTCAGCGTCGAGGTGATGTTGCCAGTCACCGTGGCGGCCTGGGCCTGGGAAGCCAAGGCCAAACCGAGGCCGGCGAGGATGCAGTGGGTGAGGTTCGTTCGCATCGGAGTCTCCTTGCGTGGTTACCAGTCCAGGGTCACTCTCAGGGTGTCGCGGTACAGCCCGGCAGGCAGCGCGCGCGGTTGCGCCACCACCACACCGTAAATCGGAATCGGAATCTGCTGGGTGCTGCTGATGGTGAAGGCGCGCGCCTGGCCGATGCCGTAGCGGCTGTTGCCGCCTGGGTCTACCGCCAGTTGATAAGGGATCAGTTCACGGCCGTTGCTCAGGCGTCGCACACCGTCGCTGCCATTCAAGCCGCCATTGATCCGCACATTGAAGGCCCGCACCTCGGGCGTGCAGCTGATCTGCAAGCTGCCTTCACCAGCCACTTCGTCGACCCGGCTGCGCAGTGGCTGGTCCCAGTTCGGGCCGCGTTCACCGAAGTCCATCAGGCCGGGGTTGCCCAGAGTCGCGGGTTGGTCGGTGCCGCTGCTGATCTGGCAGGCCGCGCTGATCACCAACCGTGCCTGGATGAAACCGGTGGTGGTGCCATGGGCCATACCGCCGGGCAACAGCAGTGGGCCAAGGGTAAGCAGCAGGATCGAGGTGCGGTTCATGGCGTCGCGTCCTTGTGCATGGTGGCGTCCCTACCAAGTGACCGTGATCTTGAGCAGGTCGCCATACAGGCCTGCCCGTGGTACCCAGGCCAGTTTGTCGATACGGGCGTATAACGGCAATTCAATGGACCCGCTGTCCGGCACCCGTGCCGAATGCGCCACATCGACCGCAACCGGTTCGCGCCAGGCAGCGTCGCGGTACAAGCGATAAGGAATGGGCCGGGCCTTGGCGTCGTCGTTGGCCAGAAAGCGCAGCTCACCTGCGCCACCGTGCTGGCCGCCATCGACCCGCACCTGGTAGGGCGTGTCAGGGTTGCACTCAAGGCGTGGCGGCCGTTGGTTGAGGAGTACACCGCTCAAGGGCGCATCAGGGCCATCCAGACGCGCAGCGCTACCCAGGTCGATCCGCCCCAACGCTTGTGCGCCAGCGTCGCGCGTCTGGTTGACGAGCATGCAGCCGCGCTGCACCAGCACCCGCACTTCCACGAGAAAGTCAGCCGCTACGGCACTGCCGCTCAACATCAGGCCCAACAACGCGACCACAAAGCGTTCCGTCACTTGATAATCCTTGTCGCTGTGTGCTCACCTGAGCGTAGCAGCGCGTTGGAATATCATTGATGGCTTCAAGCCATTTTTTTGGTACTAGCGAGAAAGCGATAGCGCGTGTTCAAGGCCACTCCTCGACAGCCGTCAGGAAAAAATCTTCTTCATCAGCGAACCCCTCGTCGCACAGTGCCTCCAATGGCCATGAGCCGGCAAATCAGCCGACATTCTGGTACGGTGCATGGCTACCCTCATCCCGTGCCAGACAGATGCGGCATGCACGGACAGGCATGACAGGAGCGTTTTCATTGATGACTGCAGACAACCCATTCGCCGAGGCCGCAGAGCGCTGTGCCCAGGAGCCTATCCAGGTGCCTGGCAGCATCCAGCCCCACGGGTTTCTGCTGGTGCTGGACGAAACCGACCTGCGCATCCTCCAGGCCAGCGAGAACACCGAGCGCTGGCTCGGCTTGCCGGCCAGGGAACTGCTGGGCCGCACGGTTGCCGACCTGGTCAGTGACGCCTTCGATGTACGGGCGCACCTTGCGCGCCTGCCCGACGACGAGGCCTTTCCTTTCCATATAGGCAATGTGCGCCTGCGCCAGGGCGCCCCCTGCACCGAGCCATTGCGCGTAATGGCCCACCGTCACGACCAGGTGCTGATCGTTGAGTTCGAGCCGGTGCGCAGGCTTGCGAACACGGCCGAGCAAGGTGATTACTACCCACTGGTGCGCAGCTTTGTCGGTAACCTGCACCTGGCTACCAGCCTTGAGGAGTTGCTGCAGCAGTCGGTGCAACAGCTCAAGCGCATCACCGGTTTTGGCCGGGTCAAGGCGTACCGTTTCGACAGCGAAGGCAACGGTCAGGTGCTGGCCGAGGTGGCCGACCCAGGCTACCCCAGCTACCTGGGCCTGTGCTTCCCCGCTTCGGACATCCCGCGCCAGGCCCGCGAGCTGTATCGGGTCAACCGTATCCGCGTGATCGAAGACGCCAACTACCAGCCCTCGCCGCTGGTGCCTGCCGCCAACCCGCGTACCGGCAAGGCACTGGACATGAGCTTCGCTGCGCTGCGCAGCGTGTCGCCGGTGCACCTGCAATACATGCGCAACATGGGCACCCTGGCGTCGATGTCGTTGTCGATCGTGGTCGACGGGCAGCTGTGGGGGCTGGTGTCCTGTCACCACGATCAGCCGCGCCCGGTGGGCCTGCCTACTCGCACCGCCTGCGAGCTGCTGGCCAGCGTGCTGTCGCTGCAGATCGAATCGCGCGAGTCTCACGCCAGCACGCGCAAACTGCTCGACCTGCGCCAGCACATCGTGCGCATGATTTCGTCGATGGCCGACCATGACAGCGTCAGTGACGGCCTGCGCGACCTGCCCGAGGTCTTGCTGGAGTTCGCCGACGCCTGCGGCGCTGCGGTGATCTCGGCCGACCGCTGCGACCTGATCGGCAAGACGCCACCGCAAGCGCAAGTCACGGCGCTGGTGCATTGGTTGGCCCAGCGCGGTGAAGACACGGTATTCCACAGCGACAACGTACGCCGCGACATCGACGAGTTGCCTGAGCTGGCGGCCCATGCCGGCGGTGTGCTGGCGGTGGCCATCTCACAAATCCATTCGCACTACCTGGTGTGGTTCCGCCCTGAACAAGTGCGCACGGTGAACTGGGCCGGGCAGCCTGCGAAACAGCTCGGCCCGCAAGGCCAGCTGGACCCGCGGCACAGCTTCGAACGCTGGCAGGAGGACGTGCGCGGTTATTGCCAACCCTGGGACCCTTTGATCGTCGAAGGTGTGGTTGAACTGCGCACCGCCGTGCTGGGCATCGTCCTGCGCAAGGCCGAAGAGCTGGCGCAACTGGCAGGCGAGCTGCGCCGTTCGAACAAGGAACTCGAAGCCTTTTCCTACAGCGTGTCCCACGACCTGCGAGCGCCCTTGCGGCATATCGCCGGCTACACCGAGCTGCTGGGCGAGATCGAGGGCCAGGGCCTGAGCGAACGCGGTCGACGTTTTTTGCAGCATATAGAAGAAGCGGCGCATTTTGCCGGCAGCCTGGTGGACAACCTGCTGAACTTCTCGCAGATGGGCCGCTCGGCCCTGCGCCTGTCGGATGTCGACCTCAATGCCCTGGTCGACGCCATTCGCACCGAGCTGGCCCCGGACTACCAGGGCCGCGAAATCGTCTGGGATATCGCCACGCTGCCGAAGGTGATTGCCGACCCGGCGTTCATCAACCTGGCGCTGCAGAACCTCATTGGCAACGCCATCAAGTACACCCGCGGGCGTGACCCGGCGCGTATCGAAATCAGCGCCCAGGTGCATCAGGGCGAAGTCGAGGTGTGCATCCGCGACAATGGCGTGGGGTTCGACATGGCCTACGCCAACAAGCTGTTCGGCGTATTCCAGCGCCTGCACCGTATGGAAGACTTCGAAGGCACTGGGATCGGCCTGGCAAGCGTACGCCGCATCATCGAGCGCCATGACGGCCGCGTCTGGGCGCAAGGCCAGATCGACCAGGGCGCCAGTTTTCACTTCACCCTCCCGCGGCCCGCCGCGACTACATGAGGCCCCTGTACCATCATGCTCAAACCCATCCTGCTGGTAGAAGACAACCCCCGGGACCTGGAGCTCACCCTGCTGGCCCTGGAGCGCAGCCAGTTGGCCAACGAAGTCATCGTGCTGCGTGACGGCGCCGATGCCCTGGACTACCTGCTGCGCCGCAACGCCTATGCTGCACGCGACGACGGCAACCCCGCCGTGCTGTTGCTGGACCTCAAGCTGCCCAAGGTCGATGGCCTGGAAGTGCTCAAGGAAGTCCGTTCCACGCCTGACCTGCGCAGTATCCCGACGGTGATGCTGACCTCGTCTCGAGAGGAGCCCGACCTGCTGCGCGCCTACGAGCTGGGGGTCAATGCCTACGTGGTCAAGCCCGTGGAATTCAAAGAGTTCGTCGCCGCCATCTCCGACCTCGGGATATTCTGGGCCGTGCTCAACGAACCGCCACCCGGCTCGCTGCGCCTAAACCGCCGCAGCAGCAATTGAGGCCACCGCAAAGATGCTGCCAACGCCGCTGAAACTGTTGATGGTCGAAGACAGCTCGATGGACGCCGAGCTGACCCTGCTGCGCCTGGAGCGCAGCGGGCTGCACGTTGAGTCGCAGCTGGTGTTCGACCATATAGGGGTCGAGCACGCGCTGCGTGAGGCTCATTACGACCTGATCCTCTGCGACTGCGTGCTGCCCGGCTCGTCCGGCACCGACGTGCTGGCCATTGCCCAGCGCCTGGCACCGGACACCCCGTTCATCTTCCTTTCCGGCATCTACGGTGAAGAGCACGCGGTGGAGATGATCCGCCTGGGTGCCACCGACTATGTGCTGAAGAAAAACCTGCCCCTGCTACCCAAGGCCGTGCGGCGGGCCCTGACCGAGGTACAGGAGCGCCAGCGCCGGCGCCGCGCCGAAGAAGCGCTGGCAGATGTCGAAGCGCGCGCACGCATCGCCATCGACGCCGCCGGCATGGGCACCTGGGACCTGCGCCCACAAGAAGGCCTGTTGCTGTGGGACGACCGCTGCAAAACCTTGTTCGGGTTGCCCACCAGCACCGAGATGAGCATGGAGGTGTTCCTGGCCGGCATCTACCCCGATGACGTCGCCATGGTCCGTGACGCCGTGCAGCATGCCATGCGCTCCGAGAGCGACGGCCACTACCGGGTCGAATTCCGTAGCGCGCTACTCGACGGCCTGGAACCGCGCTGGCTGCTCAGCAGCGGCCAGACCCAGTTCGTCGACGGCCAGTGCGTGCGCTTTTCCGGCGTGCTGCAGGACATCCATACCCAGCGCCAGGCCACCCAAGCCCTCAAGCAACTCAACGAGATGCTCGGTGAACGGGTCGAGCGCCGCACCCGTGAACGCGACCGTGCCTGGGAGCTGTCGCAGGACTTGCTGGCGGTGTTGAACAAAGACCTCACCCCGGTCGCGCTCAACCCGGCCTGGGAGGCGAGCCTGGGCCTTTCCCGCGAGCGGCTGAGCCAGGCGTCGCTGCTGCACCTGTTACCCGAACCCGATCAAGAACTGTTGCTCACCGAACTGGCCGCCCTCGCCCACGGCCGCACCAGCGCGCGCTTCGTCGGGCGCATCCTGCATGCCGGCGGCCAGCAGCGCTGGCTGTCCTGGGTGGTGGTACCGGAAGACACCCTGCTGTATGTGGTGGCCCGCGACATCACCAGCGAGCGCGAGGCCGCCCTGGGGCTGGCCGAGGCCAACACCCGCCTGCGTGAGCAAATCACCGAGCGCGAGCGCATCGAGGCCGCGTTGCAACAGATGCAGCGCCTGGAAGCGGTCGGCCAACTGACCGCTGGCGTGGCGCACGACTTCAACAACCTGCTGACAGTAATCCTCACCGGTGCCAGCTTCCTTGAGCGCGACCTGAACAAGGCCGACCTGAACAAGGCACGCACCCGCCTCACGCATATTCGCGAAGCGGGCGAACGGGGTGCCAAGCTGACCTCGCAGTTGCTGGCCTTCTCCCGACGCCAGCGCCTGGAGCCGGTGCCACTGAACCTGAACCGGACCCTGGCCGGCCTTGAGGAGTTGCTGCGCCGCACCCTTGGCGGCAACGTGTCGGTGCGCCTGGACCTGGACCCGAACCTGTGGCAGGCACTGACCGACCCGACCCAGACCGAGATGATCATCCTCAACCTGGCGATCAATGCCCGGGATGCCATGCCGGACGGCGGCCAACTGGCCCTCTCGACCCGCAACACCCACATCGAGGCCCGCCCTCAGCGCCCGGAAGACCCGGACCCCGGCGAGTACGTGATGCTGAGCATCCGCGACACCGGCTGCGGCATGAGCGAAGACGTGCTGGCGAAGGTGTTCGAGCCCTTCTTCACCACCAAGGACATCGGCAAGGGCTCGGGCCTGGGACTGGCCCAGGTCTTCGGCTTTGCCAAGCAGTCGGGCGGTGGCGTGCGCATCGACACCGAGCCTGGTCGCGGCACTCAGGTGGCAGTGTACCTGCCGGCGGTAAAGGATCACGTGCAGAGCGAACCGGTGGCCCCACTGCTTGCCCAGCCGACCAGTGCAAGTGGCCACAACCGCACGGTGCTGCTGGTGGATGACGACCACCTGGTGCGCGACATGCTCGGCGATGTGCTGCGCCAGTACGGCTATCAGGTGCGTCAGGCGCACAGCGGTGAGCAGGCCCTGGCCTTGCTCGATGACGAGATTGACCTGTTGCTGACCGACTTTGCCATGCCCGAATTCAACGGCGCGCAGTTGGCGCTGGCGGCGCGCGAACGGCACCCGCGTTTGCCGGTGGTGTTTCTGACCGGTTATGCAGAGCTGGAGGGGTTGGAGTTGCCGGGTAGCCTGGTGATGCAGAAGCCTGTGCAGGCCGATGAACTGGCGCGTGCGCTGAGTGAACTGCTGCGCACCTCGCCGTAGTTTGCACCCCCTGCCCATGTCGCCGGCTTACCGGCGACATGGGCAGGTACAAACGCCGGAAACGACAAAACCCGGCGCTTGTCTTGCTAAGCACCGAGAAAAGAATAGGTAATGTGAAACAGAAAATGGCAGGGGCGGCTGGATTCGAACCAACGCATGGCAGGATCAAAACCTGCTGCCTTACCGCTTGGCGACGCCCCTGTATCGGATGCAGCAATTGCTGCTCTGACAATTCCAACTGCCTGACAACTGGGTTGTTGTCGTGGAATGCGCGGCACTTTAACAACATTCTTTAGAGCTGTGAACCCCCTTTATGAAAAAAAATGCTTTAAAACAGCAAGTTACTCTTCGTCACCGGCGCGAAGCGCCCATCCCCGGCAACCACCCGTCGCTTTCCCCCTGCCCCGCGTCAACACAATCGTATTTCACCCTTCCAATCAGATAAGCGCACTGCATTGACCAAGGAGGCACCCATGCCTGTCTCACACGACCTTTACCAGGACTTGCACTACCCCCGCGAAATCGTCCAGCAACGTCGCCAGCAGGACAGGGCCCTGGACCGGCTCTTGGACGAGTACATGGACATCGACAACCAGGTGCTGGCCGCCGAGTCGATCTCCGCTGGCAATTTCGTCGACGAAGACCT
The DNA here is from genome assembly GCF_014269105.1 of Pseudomonas sp. SWRI77. Taxonomy (NCBI): domain Bacteria; kingdom Pseudomonadati; phylum Pseudomonadota; class Gammaproteobacteria; order Pseudomonadales; family Pseudomonadaceae; genus Pseudomonas; species Pseudomonas sp. SWRI77. Next base: position 193,106 of record NZ_JABWRV010000005.1, read on the forward strand.
GCGCCACCTCAAGGAACGCCGCCTGGCGGTGAAGTACATGATCGAGCGCCAACTGGAACGTAAAGGCTGAGGGCCGCGCGAACCTATCTCGTCTGGCGATCATTGCCCACTGCTTTCTCTATTGGTCAAAATGGCGGCCTTCGCGCAAGCTGCGCCCCGCCCCCCCTCGACCAAGGAGCTACCGATTTGCCTGCCTGGATCCCTACCCCGCTGCGTCAGCTCGGCCAGCGCCTGCGCGCAAGCGCTGCCCCTCAGAGCGAATTGCTGGCCTGGTTCGAGGACAAGGCCAGCAGCCGTGGCTACCAGCTCAGCGAGGGTCAGCGTCGGGTCATCCAGTGCATGGCCGAGCAGGTGGCACAGCTGGAAAACGGACAACCGCGCAGCCTCTACCTGCATGGCTCAGTGGGCCGGGGCAAAAGCTGGCTGCTCGACGGTTTTTTCCAGGCTGTGCCGGTTGCGACCAAGCGGCGCCTGCACTTCCATGATTTCTTTGCCCGACTGCACCAGGGCATGCACCGCCACCGGGCGCTGGACGATGCCCTCGGGGCGACCCTGGACGAGCTGCTCGGCGCGTGTCGAGTGCTGTGTTTCGACGAATTCCATGTGCATGACATTGGCGATGCCATGCTGCTCACCCGGCTGTTCACCGCGCTGTTCGAGCGTGGGATATGGCTATTGGTAACGTCGAACTACGCACCGGAAGGGCTGTTGCCCAACCCGCTTTACCACGAACGTTTTCTGCCGGTGATCCGCCTGATCAACGGCCGAATGCAGGTGCTGGAAGTCGGCGGCGACACCGATTTTCGCAGCCTGCCAGCCAACCGCGAGCACCAGCGGTTTACCCAAGGTCACTATGTGTGGCCCGGCACCGCCGAGCAGCGCCAGGCACTGAACGTGCCGGGCGCGCAGCCTGCCACGCTGGATATCAACAAACGCAGCCTGCGCGCACTGGCCCATCAAGGTCGGCAGGTGATGTTTGCCTTCGACGACCTGTGCGAACAGCCTACTGCGGTGATCGATTACCTGGCGCTGGCGGCGCAATACGATGCGTGGGTCATCGATGGGCTGGGCGATTTGTCCGACTGCTCATTGGCCGCGCAGCAGCGATTCGTGAACCTGGTGGATGTGCTATATGACCAGGACAAGCAGCTGACGGTGATCGGGCAGCGTCCGCTGGGTGAGAGCCTGGGTGGCGCGATTACCGACCTGATGCGCACGCGCAGCCGGCTGGGGCAGTTGCATCAGGTGGGGCCTGATTGATGCCGGGGCTGCCATGCAGCCCCAGCATCCCGCCTCAACCCGCCCGCGGCAGGTCCGCCAGCACCGCCTCGATTTCCCCCAGCACGGCGGGGTCATCCAGGGTCGAAGGCGGCACATAGTCCTGGCCATCGGCAATCTTGCGCAGCACCGCCCGCAAGATCTTCCCTGAGCGGGTCTTGGGCAACCGCTTGACCAGCCGCACCCGGTTGAAACACGCCAGTGCCCCGATTTCCTCGCGCACGTTGCCCACCAATTCGACCAACAACTGCGACTCGGCAATGCCTTCGCCATCCTTGAGCACCACCAGTGCCAAAGGCACCTGCCCCTTGATATCGTCATGCACGCCGATCACCGCGCATTCGGCGACCGCCGGGTGACGCGCCACCAGGTCCTCCATCTCGCCGGTAGACAGACGATGCCCGGAGACGTTTATCACGTCGTCCGTGCGCCCCATGATGTACACGAAACCGTCATCATCGAGATAACCGCCGTCGCCTGTGTGGTAGTAGCCGGGGTAGGTGCGCAGGTAGGCCTGCAGGTAGCGCTCGTGGTCGCCCCACAGCGTCTGGCTGCACCCGGGCGGCAACGGCAGCGCGATGACGATCGAGCCCTGGTGGTTGGGCCCCAGCAAATGGCCTTCATCGTCCAGCACACGTACGTTGTAGCCCGGCACGGCGCGGTTGCTCGAGCCCGCTCGCGCGGCGCTGCCGTCCAGCCCAACGCAAGGTGCGGTGACCGGCCAGCCGGTCTCGGTTTGCCACCAATGGTCGTGTACCGGTTTGCCAGTGACCCGTTCCAGCCATTCATGGGTGCTGGAGTCGAGCTTCTCCCCAGCCAGAAACAGCTGACGCAGCGAGCTCAGGTCATGCCCTTTGATCAACGCGCCGTCCGGGTCTTCCTTGCGGATTGCACGCATGGCGGTCGGCGCGCAGAACAAGGCGTTGACCTTGTATTGCTCGACCACCCGCCAATACGCCGAGGCGTCCGGGGTGCGTATCGGTTTGCCCTCATAAAACACCGTGGTGCAACCGCTCATCAACGGGCCATACACAATCAGCGAATGGCCGACCACCCAGCCCACATCGGAAATCCCCCACCACACGTCACCGGCCTGCATACCGTAGATGTGGCGCATGGCATAGCACAGCGCTACCGCGTTGCCGCCGTTTTCCCGCACGATGCCCTTGGGCTTCCCGGTGGTACCGGAGGTGTACATGATGTACAGCGGGTCACCTGCATCCAGCTCGACAGGGGCGACCGGCTCGGCCATTGCCAGCGCTTGCTGCCAATCGAGGTCGCGGCCAGGCTGCAACGGGGCGCGGGCCTGGGGCCGCTGCAATACCAACACATTGCGCGGCTGGTGGCGGGCCAATTGCAGGGCGCGATCGACCAACGGCTTGTATTCGATCACCCGGTCGAACTCCAGGCCACAGGACGCCGTCAGCAGCAACGCGGGCCGGGCATCATCGATGCGCAAGGCCAGTTCGTTGGCGGCAAAACCGCCGAACACCACCGAATGCACCGCACCGATCCGCGCGCAGGCCAGCATGGCCATGGCCGCCTGGGGCACCATGGGCATGTAGATGATCACCCCGTCCCCCTTGTTGACCCCCAGCTGGCGCAGCAAGCCCGCCAGGCGTGCCACCTCGTCGCGCAACTGACGATAGGTATACGCCTGTTGCACGCCTGTCACAGGCGAGTCGTAGATCAGCGCCAACTGCTCGCCGCGACCTTGTTCGATCTGGTGGTCGAGGGCAAGGTGGCAGCTGTTCAGGCGGCCGTCGGCAAACCAGCGGTGGGTACCGTCCGGGTTGTCCTGCAAGGTGAGGGAAGGCGTGCGGTGCCAGGCCAGGTGCGCGGCCTGTTCGGCCCAGAATGCGGCAGGGTCGGCAATGGAATGGGCGTAGCTGTGCTGATAGCTCATGGCGTAGAAAACCCGGTACTTGTTGTTATTGAAGGGCGAAACTTGAGTATGGACCGCCACACCGGGGCCGCCATGGGACTAAAGTCACAACCGACCTGCAAATTTGCAGACAACGCCAATACGCCCCATAACGGTGCAAATTCTCTAGAATAGGCCTCCCCTTCCGCCACTGAGCACCCCATGGATATCGAACAGGCCCGTACCTTTCTGGAAATCGTGCGTTGCGGCAGCCTGGTCGCCGCCGCTGAGCGCCTGTTCGTGTCGCAGACCGCGATCACTGCACGGGTGCAGCGCCTGGAGCAGCAACTGGGCTGCCAGTTGTTCGTACGCAGCCGCAACGGCGCCAGCTTGACCAGCGATGGCGAGGCCTTCGTCAGCTATGCCAACCAGCTGGTGCAGACGTGGGAGGCAGCGCGCCGCGACCTGCCGCTGCCTGAAGGGTGCCAGCAGGTGCTGCATGTGGGCGGCGAAGTGAGCCTGGGCAACCCGATGATGCTCGACTGGGTCAGCGCCCTGCACCGCGAACTGCCCAGCCATGCCATCCGCAGCGAGGTGAGCGATGGCGAGTCGCTGCTGCGCAAGGTGGAGATGGGCCTGCTGGACGCCGCGCTGGTGTATCAGCCGACCTACGGGCCGGGCCTGCAGGTGGAGCAATTGATGGAAGAGAAGTTGATCCGCGTGCGCCGGGTTGACCAGCCAGACCCGTACATCTACATCGACTGGGGGGAGGCATTCCGCCGCCAGCACGACGCTGCCCTGCCCGACTGCGCGCGCCCGGCACTGAGCTTCAACCTCGGGCCCCTGGCTCTGCAGTTCATCCTCGACCAGGGCGGCAGCGGCTACTTCCGTACCCGCGTAGTGCAGGCCTATCTGGACAGCGGGGTGTTCGAGCGGGTACCCCAGGCACCAGAATTCACCTACCCGACATTTCTGGTGTACCCGCGCAAGCGCGACAGCGAGGCCCTGCAACAGGCATTCGCGATACTGCGCCGGCTGGTGGCCGCCGGCGCCAGCGACTGGTCACAGCGCTGGGACCCGGTGATCTGAAGCATTGCCTGCGGCGCTGAGCAACTGGCGTTTGAGGCCGGCGATCAGGTCGGTCTGGGTGACCACCCCGACCAATTGGCCAGCGTCGATTACCGGCAAGCAGTGCAGCCCTTGTTCACACAGCAACGGCAACAGGCGCTCCAGCGGGTGCTGGCTGCTGACACTGATCACCCGCCGGCTCATCACCTGCGCCATGCGCACCGCCTTGCGCCCGAACAGGCCGCGCCAACGGAACTGCCCCCGCTGCATGGCCGGCCCGACCAGGTCGCTGAGGCTGACGATGCCTACCAACTTGCCGTGCTGCAGCACCGGCAGGGTTTTCAGGTGGTGACTGGCCAGCATCGTCCACGCCTGCTCCAGGGTGGTGTCGGGTGACGCGAACTGCACATCCCGGGACATCACCGATGCCGCCGTGATACCGCCAAGGCTGCGTTGCAGGGCATGCTGCTCGGTGGCAAGGATGATGCGTTCCAGCTCGTCGCGGGTGACGTCTACGAACTCGCCCAACTCTTCAAGCGCCTGGTCCAGATCGGCGCCGCTGACCCCCACGCGCTCACTGGGCAATGGGTCATGGGTGTGATGCAGCTCTTTGCGCGGGGCATTGCCCTTGGGGTAGCGCACGCCGGTCAAACGGTTGTAGAGCACCGCGACTGCCACCAGGATCAGCGCATTGAGCAGCACCGGCTCCAGCAGATGGTCACCCAGGGCCGTAAGCCCCGAATCGGCCAGCACTGCACTCACCGCCACCCCACCGCCCGGCGGGTGCAGGCAGCGCAGCAGGCACATCAACAGCACCGAAATCGCCAGGGCTGCGGCAGCCACCCACAGCTCAGGCCCGAAGCCCTGGCGCATGGCCAGGCCGACAGCGCCCGCCAGGGCGTAACTGCCCAGCACTGGCCAAGGCTGGGCCAAAGGGCCGGAATGCACGGCAAATACCAGCACTGCCGAGGCAGCCAAGGGGCCTAGAAGGTGCAAGGCGATGCCAGGGCCGTAGGCCAGGCTGGTCAGCCAGCCGGCGAGGAACAGGCCGAGCAGTGCACCGGCTCCAGCACGCAGCCATTCTTTAGGGGATGTATTGAGGGGCGCAGGCAACAGCCGCTGCAGACGACTTTCGGAACGCGAGGCAGGCATTGGAATAATCGGGATCGTAGATTTTCTGGTGAAAAAGAAAGCCCAGCCGAGCTGGCCTGGGCCCTGTATTGCCAAAGCAATAGCGCAAGGGGCTCCGTCCGTGGAGAGATGGAAACTGGGAAGTTTCGTGAGGGGATTGTGCCGGGCGGGGCTTACAAGGGCCAATTCAAAAAAATGCGGCTGTACTGCAATATTTTTGCAGTGGTGATCTGGCAGGCCCCGGCGTTATCGAGCCCGGCGCGGCAACTCGATATTCACCCGCAACCCGCCCAAAGGGCTTTCGAGCAACACCAGGCGCCCGCCCCAGGCCTCAACGATGTCGCGCACGATGCCCAGCCCCAGGCCATGTCCATCGACCTGTTCATCCAGCCGCGAACCGCGCTCCAGCACCTGCAGACGCTGGCCTTCAGGGATGCCCGGGCCGTCATCGTCAACCCACAGCTGATAACCCCCTTCACGCGGCGCAATCCCCAGGCGCACCTCGCTGTCGGCCCACTTGCAGGCGTTGTCCAGCAGATTGCCCAGCAGCTCCAGCACGTCTTCGCGATCCCAGGGCAGCAACAGCCCAGGCGGTACGTCCCGCTCAAGCACTAGGCCTTCACCGTGGATCATCCCCAAGGTACCCAACAGCCCTGGCAATTCGGCATCGCAGTCGAACTGGGCACCCGGCAAGGCATCGCCCGCCAGGCGAGCCCGGTTGAGTTCGCGCACCAGGCGCTGCTGAATCTGCTCAAGCTGTGCGCGCATCTGCTCACGCACGTCGGGCAGCCCCTGCAAGCGCTCGCTGGACGCCAGGCTCAGCAGCACCGCCAACGGCGTCTTCAGCGCATGGCCCAGGTTGCCCAGGGCATTGCGCGAGCGGCGCAGGCTGTCTTCGGTGTGGCTCAGCAAATGGTTGATCTGCCCCACCAACGGTGCCAGTTCCACAGGCACTTCGGCATCCAGCTGGGAGCGCTGGCCCTGTTGCAACTGGGCGATCTGTTGACGGGCTCGCTCCAGTGGGCGCAACGAGCGCTTCACCGTGATGCGCTGCAGTACCAGCACCAGTATCAAGGCCACCAGCCCCATGCCCAGGCCGATCTGCTGCATGCGCCGGAAGCCTTCGCGCACCGGTGAGTAATCCTGCGCCACACTGATCGAGATATCCTGGCCAAGGCGTCGATAGTCAGCGCGCAGCGCCAGCAATTGCTGGCCCTCAGGGCCTAGCTCGTGGCTATCGGAAAGGCCGGGCGCAGCAGGCTTGGGCATGTCAAGGTCCCACAGCGAGCGCGAACGCCAGGTACCTTGGTCAAAATCGATGCGAAAGTAATAACCGGAAAACGGCCGCTGGTAAGCGCCGGAAATACGCCGCTCATCCAGCTGCAACCCCGAAGGGCCACGCACCAGTGCCACCAACAGGTTCTCGCTTTCCTTGCGCAGGCCGTTTTCCAGGTAGCGCTGCAGGCCCGCCTCGAACAACCACAGGGTGAGCTGCGCCAGCACCACGCCCACCACCACCAGCACCGCCACCAGCCCCAGGCTCAGGCGCGCCTGGATCGACTTCACGCGACGTTCCCGGCGTAGATGTAGCCTTGCCCGCGACGGGTTTCGATCACACTGCGGCCCAACTTGCGACGCAGGTGATTGACGTGCACTTCAAGCACATTGGAGTCGCGCTCGGTCTCGCCATCGTAGAGGTGTTCGGCCAGGTGGCTTTTGGAGAGGATCTGCTGCGGATGCAGCATGAAATAGCGCAGCAGCCGAAACTCGGCGGCGGTCAATTGGATATCGGCCCCATCGCGGCTCACGCACTGTCGGCTTTCATCCAGGTGCAAGCCGGCAGCTTCCAGGGTGGGCTGATTGGCCAGGCCGCGGGCACGGCGCAGCAATGCCTGGATGCGCAACTGCAACTCTTCCGGGTGGAAGGGTTTGCTCATGTAATCGTCGGCCCCAGCCTTCAGGCCCTCGATACGTTCGGCCCAGGAGCCGCGCGCGGTCAACACCAGCACCGGCGTGGCCAGGCCGCCGGCGCGCCACTGGGCCAGCACATCGAGCCCCGGCAAGCCCGGCAGGCCGAGGTCGAGGACTATCAGGTCGTAAGGTTCGCTCTGGCCCTGGTACACCGCATCACGGCCGTCGGCCAGCCAGTCAACGGCATAGCCCTGGCGTTGCAGGCCGGCGATCAGTTCATCGGCCAGCGGCACATTGTCCTCGACAAGCAACAGGCGCATTCAGTCGTCTTCCTCGTCTTTGAGCAGCACGCCGCTGCGGGCATCCAGCTTGATCTCGCGCACCACCCCGGCAGGGGTCAGCAGCTCGACCTCGTATTCGTAGCGGCCGTGTTTTTCTTCCAGCTCTGCCTCCAGCAGACGCGCCCCGGGGTAACGCCCCAGGGCTGAGTCAAGCAATTGCTCAAGCGGCAGGATGACGCCCTTTTGCCGCAGCTCAAGGGCTTCATCCTGATCGAGGTCACGGGCAACCGCCAGCGAACAGACAGCCATCAGCGCGAGGGCCAGGTAGCGAGCCTTGCGCGGTAACGCTTTCATCAGGTGTCCTGTTTGTCCTTCAGTACTTCACCCGTCTTGGCGTCCAGATCGACGTCCCACTCGACGTTTTGCGCATCACGCAGTTCGACCTTGAGGATGTAACGGCCGTACTCGTTCTCGAGCTCCGAATCGGTGATGGTAGAGCCCGGGTGTTTTGCCTTGGCCGTTTCAGCCAGTTTCTGCAGGGACTGAACGGTACCGGCTTTTTCCAGGCCGCTGATTTCGTGAGCCGGCACATCGGCCAGGGCAACGTTGGCACCAACAGCCAGAGCAGCGGCAGCGAACAGGGCAGTCAAAGTCTTCATGAGGTTCTCTCCTGAGAGATGTTCAAGTTGTCTACGGGGTTAAGATTACCCAGCGGTCCTTAATTCAACCTGAAAACAGCTGGCGCCATGATAAACTGCGCGCATTATTGATTCATACAGAGTTTTGAAAGCGTGGAAATCTTCAAGGAATTTACATTCGAATCGGCCCACCGCCTGCCCCACGTCCCTGCCGGCCACAAGTGCGGCCGGCTGCATGGTCACTCGTTCAAGGTTGGCCTGCACCTTACCGGCCCGCTCGACCCGCATACCGGCTGGATCCGCGATTTTTCCGAGATCAAGGCGATCTTCAAGCCGATCTACGAGCAACTGGACCACAACTACCTGAACGACATCCCAGGCCTGGAAAACCCCACCAGCGAAGTCATCGCCAAGTGGATCTGGGAGCAGGTAAAGCCGTTACTGCCGGAGCTGTCCAAAGTGCGTATCCACGAGACCTGCACCAGCGGATGTGAATACACCGGGGATTGATCCCAGAGGTTGCCGGCTGCCGCGCAAGGCAAACTCGCGAAGCAGCCGGATCACTTACCGCGTCAGCCCTGCCTTTGCTCGAGGGCATCGCGCAAGAAGCACGGGGCGATGTAACGCTGGTAATGCGCCTCGGAAAGCAAAAAGAACTCCCGGTCGATCGCGTCGCGCAATTGCGGCAGATCCCAGCCACGGAATTCGGGCAACAGCACCATGCCATAGGCCTCCAGGTCGCGAATCATCCGCGCCCCACGGGCGATCAACTGGTAAGCCCAGCAGTATTCCGACTGATGTTCGACAAAACGGATGGCACGCTGCTCCAGTTGCTGGCGCAGCAGGCTTTTGTCGAAGACTTCCAGCTTGGCCATCATCACCTGCACCAGCAACTGCTCCAGACGCAACCACACGGCGCGCTTCTGCGCGTCGTCGTAGCCGTTCCAGTTGATCACTTCATGGTGAAAACGCTTGCAGCCACGGCATACCGTGTCTCCGTACACCGTGGAGCACAGGCCGACGCAAGGGGTCTTGATGGACTTGTTGGACATGAAAAACAACGGCTTTGCGGAGGAATACGAGCCCATGTTAGCCCTTTGTCTAACCGGGGTCACTCGTTAAAGTCATGTTCGCCGCCTTACCTTCGGGCTTTTTTTGCCGTAGAATCATCCCGCCTTTTCAAGGCAACAATGTCCGTTGGAAGCTGTTTTCAAAGCGTCACGAGCACAGTTAATCCGGTAGAACGGCGTTGGCCCGGGCCATGCACCCTCGCATGCCCGCGCCAGCCCTCATCAGCTCCCCGTTCTGCAGGCGTAAAACTTTGAAAGCAGCTTCTGTAAGGATTCTCTGCGACCCTGGCTGGGCGGCCCAAGAAGCCGTGATTGCGCATGGGTGCATGGAATGCTGGATGAGCGTCCCGGACTCCCTTTAGGGACCACTGATGAGGGTAATAACTGTGCTTGAAGCCTACCGCAAACACATCGAAGAGCGTGCCGCCCTGGGTATCGTGCCCCAGCCGCTGAACGCCGAACAAACTGCAGGCCTGGTCGAGCTGCTGAAAAACCCGCCGGCCGGCGAAGAAGCCTTCCTCGTAGACCTGATCACCAACCGCGTACCGCCAGGGGTCGACGAAGCTGCCTACGTCAAGGCCGCTTTCCTCTCCGCCGTGGCCAAGGGCGAAGCCAAGTCGCCACTGATCGACCGCAAGCACGCCACCGAGCTGCTGGGCACCATGCAGGGCGGCTACAACATCGAAACGCTGGTCGCGCTGCTGGATGACGCCGAACTGGGCGCCGTCGCGGCCGAACAGCTCAAGCATACCCTGCTGATGTTCGATGCCTTCCACGACGTGGCCGAAAAAGCCAAGTCGGGCAACGCCCACGCCAAGGCCGTGCTGGAGTCCTGGGCTGCCGGCGAGTGGTTCACCACGCGCCCGGCCATCGCCGACAAGTACACCCTGACCGTGTTCAAGGTGCCTGGCGAAACCAACACCGACGACCTGTCCCCTGCCCCGGATGCCTGGTCGCGCCCAGACATCCCGCTGCACGCCCTGGCCATGCTGAAAATGGCCCGCGACGGTATCGAGCCTCAGCAGCCAGGTTCGGTCGGCCCGCTGGCGCAGATCGAAGCGGTCAAGGCCAAAGGCTTCCCGGTCGCCTACGTCGGTGACGTCGTCGGTACCGGTTCTTCGCGTAAATCCGCCACCAACTCGGTGCTGTGGTTCTTCGGCGACGACATCCCGTACGTGCCGAACAAGCGCGCCGGTGGTTTCTGCTTCGGCACCAAGATCGCCCCGATCTTCTACAACACCATGGAAGACGCCGGCGCCCTGCCGATCGAGTTCGACTGCACCAACCTGGGCATGGGCGACGTCATCGACGTATACCCGTACAAAGGTGAAGTACGCCGTCACGACAGCGACGAACTGGTCACCAACTTCGCCCTGAAAACCGAAGTACTGCTGGACGAAGTCCGTGCTGGCGGCCGTATCCCGTTGATCGTTGGCCGTGGCCTGACCGAAAAAGCCCGCGCCGAACTGGGCCTGGGTGCGTCCGACCTGTTCAAGAAACCAGAGCAGCCTGCCGAATCCAACAAGGGCTTCACCCTGGCGCAGAAAATGGTCGGCCGCGCGTGCGGCCTGCCAGAAGGCCAAGGCGTGCGCCCAGGTGCATACTGCGAGCCGAAGATGACCACCGTCGGCTCCCAGGACACCACTGGCCCGATGACCCGCGACGAGCTGAAAGACCTGGCGTGCCTGGGCTTCTCCGCTGACCTGGTGATGCAGTCGTTCTGCCACACCGCGGCTTACCCCAAGCCGATCGACGTCACCACCCACCACACCCTGCCAGACTTCATCCGCACCCGTGGTGGCGTGTCGCTGCGCCCAGGCGACGGCATCATCCACAGCTGGCTGAACCGCATGCTGATGCCTGACACCGTCGGCACCGGTGGCGACTCGCACACCCGCTTCCCGATCGGCATCTCGTTCCCGGCCGGCTCCGGCCTGGTGGCCTTCGCCGCCGCCACCGGCGTCATGCCGCTGGACATGCCAGAGTCGATCCTGGTGCGCTTCAAGGGCAAACTGCAACCCGGCATCACCCTGCGTGACCTGGTGCATGCCATCCCTTACTACGCCATCCAGAACGGCCTGCTGACCGTCGAGAAGAAGGGCAAGAAAAACGCCTTCTCCGGCCGCATCCTGGAAATCGAAGGCCTGGACGAACTGACCGTCGAGCAAGCGTTCGAGCTGTCCGACGCCTCGGCCGAGCGTTCCGCTGCCGGCTGCACCATCAAGCTGCCGGAAAAGGCCATCGCCGAGTACCTGAAGTCCAACATCACCCTGCTGCGCTGGATGATCGGCGAAGGCTACGGCGACCCACGTACCCTGGAGCGTCGCGCCCAGGCCATGGAAGCCTGGCTGGCCAACCCTGAGCTGCTGTCGGCCGACGCCGATGCCGAGTACGCCGAAATCATCGAAATCGACCTGGCCGACGTCAAGGAGCCTGTGCTCTGCGCGCCGAACGACCCGGACGATGCCCGCCTGCTGTCTTCGGTGCAGGGCGAGAAGATCGACGAAGTGTTCATCGGTTCGTGCATGACCAACATCGGCCACTTCCGCGCTGCCGGCAAGTTGCTGGAGAAGGTCAAGGGTGGCATCCCTACCCGTCTGTGGCTGGCTCCGCCAACCAAGATGGACGCTCACCAGCTGACCGAAGAAGGCTACTACGGCATCTACGGCAAGGCCGGTGCGCGCATGGAAATGCCAGGCTGCTCGCTGTGCATGGGTAACCAGGCGCGCGTGCAGACCGGTTCGACCGTGGTCTCCACCTCGACCCGTAACTTCCCGAACCGTCTGGGCGACGCGACCAACGTGTACCTGGCATCGGCCGAGCTGGCTGCTGTCGCTTCGATCATCGGCAAACTGCCGACCGTCGAAGAGTACATGCAGTACGCCAAAGACATCGACAGCATGGCTGCCGACGTCTACCGCTACCTGAGCTTCGACCAGATTGCCGAGTTCCGCGAGGCTGCGGCCAACGCCAAGATCCCGGTGGTTCAAGCGTAATCAGCGGTAAGCAGTAACAAAAACCCCGGCAGAAGTGCCGGGGTTTTTTATTGGGCGCTCGGCCCTCAGGGACGACTCCCTACCAGTGGGAGCGGGCTTGCCCCGCGAAGAGGCCCGCAAAGGCAACCTCAGATCACGAACAGGTCGACAAACCTGTGCACCGCCGTCGATTCCAGCTTCTGCTGGTCCTCGCACAGCTCGAAAATCGCCTCACAACGCTGCCGCGCAAACCGGGTCGCCAGGTTTTCCCTGAACTTCGCCTCCAGCAAGGGTATGCCCTCCCCGCGCCTGCGCCGGTGCCCGACCGGGTACTCGACCACCACCTGCTCGGTGCTGCTGCCATCCTTGAAGAACACCTGCAGGGCGTTGGCGATGGAGCGCTTGTCAGCTTCCAGGTATTCACGCGTGAAACGCGGGTCCTCGACCACCTCCATTTTCTCGCGCAGGCGGTCGATGCTCGGATGCGCAGCGTGGAAGGCATCCTCGTAATGTTCGGCCACCAGATGGCCGAAAATCAGCGGCACTGCCACCATGTACTGCAGGCAGTGGTCGCGGTCGGCGGCATTGGCCAGCGGGCCGCCCTTGGAGATGATGCGTATCGCCGACTCCTGGGTGGTGATGACGATGCGGTCTACCTCATGCAGGCGATTACGCACCTGCGGGTGCAGGCTCACCGCCGCCTCACAGGCGGTCTGCGCGTGGAACTCAGCCGGGAAACTGACCTTGAACAGCACGTTCTCCATCACATAGCTGGCCAGCGGCTGCGGCACGCGCAGCTCCTGCTGGGCGCTGGGTTTAAGCGCCAGGTCCTTGTTGGTATGGCTGAACGACACGTCGTAAAAGCCCCATTGCGGCGCAGTCAGCACACCCGGCACGCCCATCTCGCCACGCAGCGCGATATCGGCCAGGCGCACCCCACGACTGGAAGCATCCCCCGCCGCCCAGGACTTGCGCGAACCGGCGTTGGGCGCATGACGGTAGGTACGCAGTGCCTGGCCGTCGACGAAAGCATGGGACAACGCCGAGAGCAGTTGCTCCCGGGTGGCGCCCATCAGCTTTGCGCACACGGCCGTGGAGGCCACCTTGACCAGTATCACGTGGTCGAGACCAACGCGGTTGAAGGAATTTTCCAGCGCCAGCACACCCTGGATCTCGTGAGCCATGACCATGGCTTCTAGCACTTCGCGCATGAGCAGTGGGCTTTCACCCTTTGCCACGTGTTTTTGCGACAGGTGATCGGCCACGGCCAGGATGCCGCCAAGGTTGTCCGAGGGGTGCGCCCACTCGGCGGCCAGCCAGGTGTCGTTGTAGTCCAGCCAGCGCACGATGCAGCCGATATCCCAGGCGGCCTTGACCGGGTCCAGCCGGTACGCGGTGCCGGGCACACGGGCACCGTTGGGCACCACGGTGCCTTCCACCAGCGGGCCGAGGTGCTTGGTGCATTCAGGGAAGCGCAGGGCCAGCAGGCCGCAGCCCAGGGTGTCCATCAGGCAGTTGCGCGCGGTGTCCAGCGCCTCGGGGGATTCGACCCGGTAGGTCAGGACATAGTCGGCGAGGGTTTGCAGCACCCGGTCGTAGTCCGGGCGCTGGTTGAGGTCTACGTTGGCGCTCATCATCTGCTCCCTTCAGAAGTACAGGGGCTGCTGTGCAGCCCCGCTTGAAGCCGAGCGCCAATGGTGCGTCAGAAGCTATCGCCGGGCACCCTCACCCAGCCTTCCATCAGCACGCGAGCACTGCGGCTCATGATTGCCTTGGTCACCGTCCACTCGCCCTTCACCTGACGCGCTTCGGCGCCCACCCGCAAGGTGCCCGAGGGGTGACCGAAACGCACGGCACTGCGCTCACCCCCGCCTGCGGCGAGGTTGACCAGCGTGCCCGGAATGGCAGCAGCGGTACCGATGGCCACTGCGGCAGTGCCCATCATTGCGTGGTGCAGCTTGCCCATGGACAACGCACGCACCAGCAGGTCGATGTCAGCCGCCGCGACAACCTTGCCACTGGACGCAGTGTAGGTGGTCGGCGGGGCGACGAAGGCCACTTTCGGTGTGTGCTGACGCCCGGCCGCCTGGTCGACATGCTCAATCAGGCCCATGCGCACGGCGCCATAGGCGCGAAGGGTCTCGAACCGCAGCAGCGCTTGCGGATCGCCGTTGATCGCGTCCTGCAGCTCGGTACCGGTGTAGCCGATATCGCCCGCATTGATGAAGATGGTCGGGATCCCTGCATTGATCAGGGTCGCTTTGAAGGTACCAACACCGGGCACTTCCAGGTCGTCCACCAGATTGCCGGTGGGAAACATCGAGCCGCCGTCGCCGTCTTCATCAGCAGCCGGGTCGAGGAACTCCAACTGCACCTCGGCGGCCGGAAAGGTCACGCCATCAAGCTCGAAATCGCCCGTTTCCTGAACTTCACCTTCGGTAATCGGTACATGGGCGACGATGGTCTTGCCGATGTTGGCCTGCCAGATCCGCACGGTGGCCATGCCGTTGCGCGGCAGGCGCGACGAATCCACCAGGCCGCTGCTGATGGCGAACGAGCCGACAGCGGCAGACAGGTTGCCGCAGTTACCGCTCCAGTCGACGAAAGCCTTGTCGATGCTGACCTGGCCGAACAGGTAGTCGACATCGTGCTCGGGCTTGATGCTGCGCGAAAGGATCACCGTCTTGCTGGTGCTCGAAGTGGCGCCACCCATGCCATCGATTTGCTTGCCATAAGGGTCGGGGCTGCCGATAACCCGCAACAGCAGCGCATCACGGGCTGGGCCCGGGACCTGCGCCTGCTCGGGCAGGTCTTGCAGGCGGAAGAATACGCCCTTGCTGGTGCCGCCACGGATGTAGGTGGCAGGGATCTTGATTTGTGCTGCATGTGCCATTGCTGTGCCGTCCTGTCTGAAAATGCAATAACCCTTGGGGCCGCTGCGCGGCCCCAGCCGTCAAGCGGAGGCTTCGAGGAAGTCCTGGGCAAAGCGCTGTAGCACCCCACCCGCCTCGTAGATCGACACTTCCTCGGCAGTATCCAGGCGGCAAGTCACCGGCACCTCGACCCGCTCACCGTTGCGACGCGTCACCACCAGGGTCAGGGTCGCGCGTGGCGTGCGCTGACCCAGCACATCGTAGGTCTCGCTGCCATCGAGCGCCAAGGTATTGCGGTCGGTCCCCGGCTTGAACTCCAGCGGCAGCACGCCCATGCCCACCAGGTTGGTACGATGGATCCGCTCGAAGCCTTCGGCAACGATCGCCTCGACCCCGGCCAGGCGCACGCCCTTGGCCGCCCAGTCACGCGACGAACCCTGACCGTAGTCGGCACCAGCAACAATGATCAGCGGCTGCTTGCGCTCCATGTAGGTTTCGATCGCCTCCCACATGCGGGTCACCTTGCCTTCAGGCTCCAGACGCGTCAGCGAGCCTTGCTTCACGCTGCCATCTTCCTTGCGCACCATTTCGTTGAACAGCTTGGGGTTGGCGAAGGTGGCGCGCTGCGCAGTCAGGTGGTCGCCACGGTGAGTGGCGTAGGAGTTGAAGTCCTCTTCCGGCAGGCCCATCTTCGCCAGGTATTCACCCGCCGCACTGTCCAGCATGATGGCGTTGGACGGCGACAAGTGATCGGTGGTGATGTTGTCCGGCAGCACCGCCAACGGGCGCATGCCACGCAGGCTGCGCTCACCGGCCAGGGCACCTTCCCAGTACGGCGGACGGCGGATGTAGGTGCTCATCGGGCGCCACTCATACAGCGGCGCAACCTTCGGCCCGCGGTCCTCCTCGATGGCGAACATCGGGATGTAGACCTTGCGGAACTGCTCCGGCTTGACCGCCGCACGCACCACGGCATCGATCTCTTCATCGCTCGGCCAGATATCCTTGAGGCGGATTTCCTTGCCGTCGACCACCCCCAGCACGTCTTTTTCGATGTCGAAGCGGATAGTACCGGCGATGGCATAGGCCACCACGAGCGGCGGCGAGGCCAGGAAGGCCTGCTTGGCGTAAGGGTGGATGCGCCCGTCGAAGTTGCGGTTGCCCGACAGCACGGCAGTGGCATACAGGTCGCGGTCGACGATCTCCTGCTGAATCACCGGGTCCAATGCACCGGACATGCCGTTGCAGGTGGTGCAGGCGAAAGCGACGATGCCAAAGCCCATCTGCTCCAGCTCTTTCTCCAGCCCCGCTTCTTCCAGGTACAGCTGCACCGCCTTGGAGCCTGGCGCCAGCGAGGACTTGACCCAAGGTTTGCGCGCCAGGCCGAGCTTGTTGGCATTGCGTGCCAGAAGGCCTGCGGCTATCACGTTGCGCGGGTTGCTGGTGTTGGTGCAACTGGTGATGGCGGCGATGATGACCGCGCCGTCCGGCATTTGCCCCGGCACTTCCTCCCAGGCCCCGGCGATGCCCTTGGCCGCCAGCTCGCTGGTGGCAACGCGGGCGTGCGGGTTGGACGGGCCGGCCATGTTGCGCACCACGCTCGACAGGTCGAAGCTCAGGGTGCGCTCGTAGACGGCGCCGCCCAGGCTGTCGGCCCACAGGCCGGTGGCCTTGGCGTAGGTTTCTACCAGCTTGACCTGCTGATCCTCGCGGCCGGTCAGCTTCAGGTAGTCGATGGTCTGCTGGTCGATGGCGAACATCGCTGCAGTGGCGCCATATTCCGGGGCCATGTTGGAGATGGTCGCACGGTCGCCCAGGGTCAGGGCGCGGGCGCCCTCGCCGTGGAACTCCAGATAGGCACCGACGACTTTCTGTTTACGCAGGAATTCGGTCAGGGCCAGCACCAGGTCGGTGGCGGTGATGTTCGGCGCCAGCTTGCCGGTCAGCTCGACGCCGACGATTTCCGGCAGGCGCATCCACGAGGCACGGCCGAGCATCACGTTCTCGGCTTCCAGGCCGCCGACACCGATGGCGATCACGCCCAGGGCGTCGACATGCGGGGTGTGGCTGTCGGTGCCGACACAGGTGTCCGGGTAGGCCACGCCGCGGTCGCTGTGGATCACCGGCGACATCTTCTCCAGGTTGATCTGGTGCATGATGCCGTTGCCCGGCTGGATCACATCGACGTTCTTGAACGCCTTCTTGGTCCAGTTGATGAAATGGAAACGGTCTTCGTTGCGGCGGTCTTCGATGGCGCGGTTTTTCTCGAACGCCTGCGGGTCGAAACCACCACACTCGACGGCCAAGGAGTGGTCGACGATCAGTTGCACCGGCACCACCGGGTTGACCTGAGCCGGGTCACCACCTTTGTCGGCAATGGCGTCACGCAGGCCGGCCAGGTCGACCAGGGCAGTCTGGCCGAGGATGTCGTGGCACACCACACGGGCCGGGAACCAGGGGAAGTCGAGATCGCGCTTGCGCTCGATCAACTGAGCCAGGGAGGCGTCGAGGGTGCTCGGGTCGCAGCGGCGCACCAGGTTTTCGGCGAGCACGCGGGAGGTGTACGGCAGGCCGTCGTAGGCGCCGGGCTTGATCGCCTCGACCGCCGCGCGGGCATCGAAGTAGTCCAGGTCGGTGCCTGGCAGATTCTTGCGGTATGCGGTGTTCATATAGTTATCAGGCTCGGTCACGGTAGTCGGTAGGTCTGGCCGTCGGGGCTGCGTTACAGCCCGCAACGGCCTTCAACTCAACGCTGTTCGATCGGCACGAACTGGCGCTGTTCGACGCCGACATACTCGGCGCTCGGGCGGATGATGCGGTTGTTGGCACGCTGTTCGAAGACATGCGCCGCCCAGCCGGTCAGGCGCGAGCAAACGAAGATCGGGGTAAACAGCTTGGTCGGGATGCCCATGAAGTGGTACGCCGACGCGTGGTAGAAGTCAGCATTGGGGAACAGGCGTTTCTGCTCCCACATGGTCTTGTCGATGGCTTCGGAAACCGGGTACAGCACCTTGTCGCCGACCTCGTCGGCCAGTTGCTTCGACCAGCCCTTGATCACCTCGTTGCGCGGGTCGGACTCTTTGTAGATGGCATGGCCAAAGCCCATGATCTTGTCCTTGCGCTCCAGCATCCTCAGCAGTTCGGCCGTCGCGTCCTGCGGGCTCTGGAAGCGCTCGATCAGCTCCATCGCCGCTTCGTTGGCACCGCCATGCAGTGGGCCGCGCAGCGAGCCAATGGCAGCGGTAATGCAGGAGTACAGGTCGGACAGGGTCGAAGCGCACACGCGCGCGGTAAAGGTCGATGCGTTGAACTCGTGCTCGGCGTAGAGGATCAGCGACACGTTCATCACTTTGACGTGCAATTCGCTGGGCTTCTTGCCGTGCAGCAGGTGCAGGAAATGCCCGCCCAGGGTGTCTTCATCGCTGGTGCAGTCGATGCGCACACCATGGTGGGTGAAGCGGTACCAGTAGCACATGACCGCCGGGAACAGCGCCAGCAGGCGGTCGGTCTTGTCGTGCTGAGCGTCGAAGGTCAGTTCCGGCTCCAGCGTACCCAGCAGCGAACAGCCAGTGCGCATCACGTCCATCGGGTGGGCGTCGCGCGGGATGCGCTCGAGCACTTCCTTGAGGGCTTGCGGCAGGTCACGCAGGCCCTTGAGCTTGTGCTTGTACTCGGCCAGCTCGGCGCTGCTTGGCAGTTCGCCGTACAACAGCAGATAGGCCACTTCCTCGAACTCGGCACCGGCCGCCAGGTCACGGACATCGTAGCCGCGGTAAGTCAGGCCGGCACCGGCCTGGCCAACGGTCGACAACGCGGTCTGGCCGGCCACCTGGCCACGCAGGCCTGCGCCACTGAGTACTTTTGCTTCGGCCATGGTGTTTCTCCTTTCTTGAATTTGTTATGGATTGCTTTCTGGCTAATTCGGCGTGCCTTGCCGGCCTCTTCGCGGCTAAAGCCGCTGCCAAAGGGGGCCGGCGCCATCGCTTACCCTTTCTTCTGCGCAAACAACGCATCGAGGCTCTGCTCGAAGGCGTGATAACCAATGGCGTCATAGAGCTCCATGCGGGTTTGCATGGTATCGATCACGTTCTTCTGGGTGCCGTCGCGACGCAGCGCGGTGTACACATTTTCGGCCGCCTTGTTCATGGCCCGGAAGGCCGACAGCGGGTACAGCACCAGCGACACGTCGACCGACGCCAGCTCTTCGGTGGTGTACAGCGGCGTGGCACCGAATTCGGTGATGTTGGCCAGAATCGGCGCCTTCACACGGTCAGCGAAGGTCTTGTACATCGA
Organism: Pseudomonas sp. SWRI77; assembly: GCF_014269105.1. NCBI lineage: Bacteria > Pseudomonadati > Pseudomonadota > Gammaproteobacteria > Pseudomonadales > Pseudomonadaceae > Pseudomonas > Pseudomonas sp. SWRI77. Next base: position 212,488 of record NZ_JABWRV010000005.1, read on the forward strand.
AAGCTCGGTGATGGCCTCCGGGAAGATCATGTCGGCGCCCGCCTCGACGCAGGCAGCGGCGCGGTCCAGGGCAGCGTTCAGGCCTTCGACGGCCAGGGCGTCGGTACGCGCCATGATCACGAAGCTGTCATCGGTACGCGCATCGACGGCGGCCTTGATCCGGTCGACCATCTCCTGCTGGGTGACGATTTCCTTGTTCGGGCGATGGCCGCAGCGCTTGGCACCGACCTGGTCCTCGATATGGATGGCGGCAGCGCCGAACTTGCACATCGAACGCACCGTACGTGCCACGTTGAACGCCGAGGCGCCAAAACCGGTATCGACATCCACCAGCAGCGGCAGGTCGCAGACATCGGTGATGCGGCGCACGTCGGTGAGCACATCGTCCAGGCCACTGATACCCAGGTCCGGCAGGCCGAGCGAGCCGGCAGCAACACCGCCACCGGACAGGTAAATGGCCTTGAAACCGGCGCGCTTGGCCAGCAGGGCATGGTTGGCGTTGATCGCGCCGACCACCTGCAAGGGATGTTCGGCGGCAACCGCGTCGCGGAAACGTTGGCCGGGCGTGCTCTTCACAGTCATGAATCACCTCGTGGGCTGTTGTCGTTGGCGTCCAGGTAGTGACGCTCGATGTTGCGTTTGGACGCGCCGATGTGGCGGCGCATCAGGAGTTCGGCCAGTTCACCGTCACGGTCGGCGATGGCATCGAGGATCCGGTGGTGCTCGGCAAACGCCTGGCGCGGCCGATTGGGCGTGGCGGAGAACTGGATGCGGTACATGCGCACCAGTTGGTACAGCTCGCCGCAGAGCATCTTGACCAGGGTCTGGTTGCCGCTGCCCTGGATGATCCGGTAATGGAAGTCGTAGTCGCCTTCCTGCTGGTAGTAGCCGACACCGGCCTGGAACGCCGCATCGCGCTCATGGGTGTCGAGCACCCGGCGCAGCTCGTCGATATCGGCCTGGCTCATGCGCTCGGCGGCCAGACGGCAGGCCATGCCTTCGAGCGATTCGCGGATTTCGTACAGCTCGATCAGCTCGGCGTGGTTGAGCGACACCACCCGCGCCCCGACATGCGGCACGCGCACCAGCAGGCGCTGGCCTTCGAGCCGGTGGATGGCTTCGCGCAGCGGCCCGCGGCTGATGCCGTAGGTACGCGCCAGCTCCGGCTCGGAGATCTTGCTGCCCGGGGCGATCTCGCCCTTGACGATGGCCGCCTGGATTCGCCGAAAGACGTTTTCGGACAAGGTTTCCGTTTCGTCTGCCAACGCGGGGCTGGAAGTGGAAAGGTCCAGCATATTGTCGACACCCTGATAATCACATGGCCAGAAATTAGCTAATTAAGCGCTACCAGTCAAAGACAAAATCAACATTGTCGACAATCGTCTAAGAACGAACTAACCCTGCCCAGCCGCTGTCAGATCGCGACGCGCTGGCGTCAAGACGTCGGCGTGATAGAATGCCGCGCCTCCGACGGAGTATGGATAGCGTGTCTGTCATCTATTCATGTTGTTGACAGATGAACGAGGAAGCTTGCGCAGTCGTTGCCAGTCGCCTTGCCCCGAACCCTGCACAGTACCGCGCCAGGACTATGAGACTTACACCCGTTTTATTGCTGCTATGCCTCACCCTGCTGCCGGCCATCGGCCAAGCGGCGGGCAAGACCGTGTACGGTCTCAACGAATACGCACAGTTGGGCGACCTTGACCTGGAAGTGGCCGCCAAGCTCGACACCGGCGCCAAGACCGCCTCGCTCAGTGCCCGAGACATCAAGCGCTTCAAGCGCAACGGCGAGAGCTGGGTACGCTTCTACCTGGCCATCGATGCCGCCCACTCGCACCCGATCGAGCGCCCCCTTGCGCGCGTCAGCAAGATCAAGCGACGAGCAGGCGACTACGATGCCGAATCGGGCAAGGCCTATACCGCGCGCCCGGTCATCGAACTCGAAATCTGCATGGGCCAGGCCCTGCGCACCATCGAAGTCAACCTCACCGACCGCAGCGCGTTCCAGTTCCCGCTGCTGATCGGCTCCGAGGCGCTCAAGCACTTCGACGCGCTGGTCGACCCAAGCCTTAAATACGCGGCCGGCAAACCTGCCTGTGCCACCGACGCTCCCAAAGCAGAGTAATCCCGATGCGCTCTCTTACCCTCCATCTGAAAGTCCTGATCACCGTGCTGGTGTTGCTGGGCGTGGCGGTCACGGCTTATCAGATCTTCTTCCTCGGCATCCCGGTGACCGAGGATGAAACCGACGACCTGTGGAACATCGACGCCAAGGTCGAGTTCGTGGCCAGCACCAAAGACCCGGTCAAGGTGCAGATGTTCGTGCCGCCGCTGAACCGCGACTACGTGAGCCTCAACGAGAGCTTCATCTCCAACAACTACGGGGTGAGCGTCAACCGTGCCGACGGCAACCGCAAGGTGACCTGGTCGGCACGCCGCGCCAGCGGCAACCAGACCCTCTACTACCGCCTGGTGCTGACCAAGCGCTACAGCAACGAGAAGACCACCGTCAAAGGCCCGACCTTCCGTGACAGCCTGGCTGTCGAAGGCCCCGAAAAAATCGCCGCCGAGGCCCTGATGGCGCCGATCCGCCAGCATTCGGCCGACGTCGAGACCTTCGTCAGCGAGACCATCAAGCGGGTCAACAATCTCAACGACGACAACGTCAAGCTGCTGCTGGCCGGCGACACCTCGGCCATGAAAAAAGCCCAGATCATCGACCTGCTGCTGTCCATTGCCCACGTGCCGATGGAAAAGGTCCACACCATCCGCCTGGTCGCCGACACCCCGCAGACCCCGGAGCTGTGGCTGCGCAGCTTCAACGGCAACGACTGGCTGTACTTCAACCCGGACACCGGCGAGCAGGGCCTGCCCAGCGACCGCCTGCTGTGGTGGACCGGTGACGACAACCTGATCAGCGTCGATGGCGGCAAGAAAGCCAACGTCACCTTCAGCATGAACAACAGCGAGATGAACGCCATCCGCCTGGCCAAGCTGACCGACGAGAACACCGACGCCGACTTCCTCGAATACTCGCTGTACAGCCTGCCGCTGCAGACCCAGCAGACCTTCATGATCATGGTGATGATCCCGATCGGCGTGCTGGTGATTCTGGTCCTGCGCAACCTGATCGGCCTGCAGACCCTGGGTACCTTCACCCCGGTACTGATCGCCCTGGCCTTCCGTGAAACCCAGTTGGGCTTCGGCATCGTGCTGTTCACGGTGATCACGGCACTGGGCCTGTCACTGCGCTCGTACCTCGAACACCTCAAGCTGCAGATGCTGCCACGCCTGTCGGTGGTGCTGACCTTCGTGGTGGTGCTGATCGCCGCTATCAGCCTGTTCAGTCACAAGCTGGGCCTGGAGCGCGGGCTGTCGGTGGCGCTGTTCCCGATGGTGATTCTGACCATGACCATCGAACGTCTGTCGATCACCTGGGAAGAGCGCGGCGGCGGCCATGCCATGAAAGTGGCCATCGGCACCCTGTTCGCAGCCTCCGTGGCGCACCTGTTGATGATGGTGCCGGAGCTGGTGTACTTCGTCTTCACCTTCCCAGCGGTGCTGCTGATCCTGGTGGGCTTCATGCTGGCGATGGGCCGCTACCGCGGCTACCGCCTGACCGAGCTCGTTCGCTTCAAAGCGTTCCTGAAGAAGGCTGACGCCTGATGTTCGGACTGATCAAGACCTGGAAAGCCCTGGAGGCCCGGGGCATCATGGGTATCAACCGGCGCAATGCGGACTATGTCCTGAAGTACAACAAGCGCCACCTGTACCCGATCGTCGACGACAAGATCATCACCAAGGAGCGCGCACTCGCAGCGGGCATCCATGTGCCGGAAATGTACGGCGTCATCGAGACCGAGAAAGAGATCGAGAAGCTCGACCAGATCATTGGCGGGCGCAGTGATTTCGTCATCAAGCCGGCGCAAGGCGCAGGCGGTGACGGCATCCTGGTGATCGCCGATCGCTTCGAGGACCGTTACCGCACGGTGTCGGGCAAGATCATCAGCCACGAAGAGATCGAGCACCAGGTCTCGAGCATCCTGACCGGCCTGTATTCACTCGGCGGCCACCGTGACCGTGCGCTGATCGAATACCGGGTGACACCGGACCAGATCTTCAAGAGCATCAGCTACGAAGGCGTACCGGACATCCGCATCATCGTGCTGATGGGCTACCCGGTCATGGCCATGCTGCGCCTGCCGACCCGCCAGTCCGGCGGCAAGGCCAACCTGCACCAGGGCGCCATCGGCGTAGGTGTCGACCTGGCAACCGGCGTGACGCTGCGTGGTACCTGGCTGAACAACATCATCAGCAAGCACCCGGACACCACCAATGCGGTGGACGGCGTGCAGCTGCCCAACTGGGACGGCTTCATGAAGCTCGCAGCCGGCTGCTACGAGCTGTGCGGCCTGGGCTACATCGGTGTCGACATGGTGCTGGACCAGGAGAAGGGGCCGCTGATCCTGGAACTCAATGCCCGCCCGGGCTTGAACATCCAGATTGCCAACGACTGCGGGCTGACCCAGCGCACCCATGCCATCGAGGCGCACATTGAAGCACTGGCCAAGGATGGCCTGACCGAAGATGCCGAACAGCGTGTTCGCGTATCGCAAGGGCTGTTCGGGCACGTGCATCCGCACTGACAGCCTGCCGCTATCCAGACCTTCGCGGGTTCACCTGCGAAAGTCTGGATAGCGGCACCGGCACGCAATCGAACGGTTTAATGTCGCGCCCAGCGCTAGGCGCTTTTCCTACACAGGTCTACAATCGCCCCCTCGCTTTTACATCGCCGTCCACACTGATGCCGACCTGTACGCTCTACCCCCTGCCCTACCAGCCCGATCCCGCTGCCTATTTCGCCCGCCTGCGCCAGGCACCCGGCGCGATCCTGCTCGACAGTGCCCGCCCCGGCGCCGAACGCGGGCGCTATGACCTGTTGAGCGCCTGGCCCGTGCACTATCTGCAAGCGCAAGCAGACGAGGACGGCCGCGCGTTCCTCCAACGCCTGCGTGCAGGGCTGGCGCAACTCGGCCACGCCGAATTGCCCAATGGGGTGCAACTGCCGTTTGCCGGCGGCCTGATCGGCTACCTCAGCTACGACTTCGGCCGCCGCCTGGAGCAACTGCCCAGCCTCGCCGCAGACGACCTCAGCCTGCCCGATGCCCAGCTGGGGCTGTATGACTGGGCGCTGGTGACCGATCACCAGCTAGGCACCAGCCAACTGGTGTTCCACCCCCACCTTGCAGCTGACGAGCGCGAGCGCCTGATCACCCTGTTCCACGCAGCGGATACCCCCGCGGGTGGCAAGTTCCACCTACTCGCCGCCATGAAGGGCGATTTGCAACCCGCGCAATACGAGGCAGCGTTCAACCAGGTACAGCGGTATATCCAGGCCGGCGATTGCTACCAGATCAACCTGACACAACGTTTCCGCGCCCCCTGCGAAGGCGACCCGTGGCACGCCTATCAGGCGCTACGCAAGGCGTGCCCAACGCCGTTCTCCGGCTACCAGCAACTGGCCGACGGCAGCGCACTGCTGAGCTTTTCCCCGGAACGCTTCATCCGCGTCAGCCAGGGGCTGGTCGAGACCCGCCCGATCAAAGGCACCCGCCCGCGCGCAAGCGACCCGGACGAAGACGCCCGCAATGCCGAAGAACTGCTGCACAGCGCCAAGGACCGCTCGGAAAACCTGATGATCGTCGACCTGCTGCGCAACGACCTGGGCCGCACCTGCCAGATCGGTTCGGTCAAGGTGCCCGAGCTGTTCAGCCTGGAAAGCTACCCCAACGTGCATCACCTGGTCAGCAGCATCACCGGGCAACTGGCCAGCAACAAGGATGCCCTGGACCTGATCGGCGACAGCTTCCCGGGCGGCTCGATCACCGGCGCGCCCAAGATTCGTGCCATGCAGATCATCGACGAGCTGGAGCCTACCCGCCGAGCCCTGTATTGCGGCTCGCTGCTGTACATCGACGTACGCGGCGAAATGGACAGCTCGATCGCCATTCGCAGCTTGCTGGTCAAGGATGGGCACGTGAGCTGTTGGGGAGGTGGCGCGGTGGTGGCAGATTCGAACTGGGAGGCGGAGTATGAAGAATCGATTGCCAAGGTACGGGTGCTGATGCAAACCCTGCAACAGCTCTGACCCGGCGCCACAAGCCTCTATGCCGGGCGTCTAACCCCGTATTTTTTGTTACCATCACCCTATTACGAGCGCACAGCGCCACAGCCAAGATGGAAACCGCCTGATGAGCCAACCCTTCGACGTCGCCGCCCTTGCCGCGACCTATGCCAACAAGTCCCCGCAGGACATCCTCAAGCTCGCCTTCGAACACTTCGGCGACGACTTGTGGATCTCTTTCAGCGGCGCCGAAGACGTGGTACTGGTCGACATGGCCTGGAAGCTGAACAAGCAGGTCAAGGTGTTCAGCCTCGACACCGGCCGCCTGCACCCGGAAACCTACCGGTTCATCGACCAGGTCCGCGAGCAGTACAACCTGCCGATCGAACTGCTCAGCCCCGATCGCAGCAAGCTCGACCCGTTCGTCAAGGAAAAGGGCCTGTTCAGCTTCTACAAGGATGGCCATGGCGAGTGCTGCGGCATCCGCAAGATCGAGCCTTTGCGACGCAAACTGGCCACGGTAAGTGCCTGGGCCACCGGTCAACGCCGAGACCAGAGCCCGGGCACCCGCAGCCAGGTGGCGGCATTGGAAATCGACGGCGCCTTCTCGACCCCCGAGCGTACGCTGTACAAGTTCAACCCGCTGGCACAGATGAGCAGTGAGGAAGTCTGGGGCTACATTCGCATGCTCGAACTGCCTTACAACAGCCTGCACGAGCGCGGCTTCATCAGTATTGGCTGCGAGCCGTGCACACGCCCGGTGCTGCCGAACCAGCATGAGCGCGAAGGCCGCTGGTGGTGGGAAGAGTCGACCCAGAAGGAATGCGGGCTGCACGCTGGCAACCTGATCAGCAAGGCATGAATGAATGGGGCCGCTTTTGCGGCCCCTTACATTTCAGGATCAGTGCACCGGCAGCTCGACGCCGTCGAACAGCTCTTCGAGCTCCTGCTTGTTATGGCATTGAATGGCCTTGGCCATCACTTCACGGGTCAGGTGCGGGGCAAACTTCTCGATGAAGTCGCACATGAACCCACGCAGGAAGGTGCCACGGCGGAAGCCGATCTTGGTGATGCTGGCCTCGAACAACTCGCTGGCATCCAGGGCCACCAGGTCGCTGTCGAGCTTGGTGTCTACTGCCATCTTGGCGACGATACCGACACCCAACCCCAGGCGCACGTAAGTCTTGATCACGTCGGCATCCGCTGCGGTGAACACGACCTTCGGCGTCAGGCCGCGATGGTTGAAAGCCTCGTCCAGCTTCGAACGGCCAGTGAAGCCGAACACGTAGGTAACGATAGGGTATTCGGCGACCGCTTCCAGGGTCAGCTTCGGCAGCTTGGTCAGCGGGTGCCCCTGTGGTACCACGACGCAGCGGTTCCACTTGTAGCACGGCATCATGATCAGGTCGCCGAACAGCTCCAGCGCCTCGGTGGCAATCGCGAAGTCGACAGTGCCATCAGCGGCCATCTCGGCAATCTGCATGGGCGAGCCCTGGTGCATGTGCAGGGCCACTTCCGGATACTGCTTGATGAAGCTGCTGATCACCGGCGGCAGCGCATAGCGTGCCTGGGTGTGGGTGGTGGCGATGGACAGGGTGCCCTTCTTCTCGTTGGAGAATTCCTGGGCGATCTGCTTGATGCTCTCGACCTTGCGCAGGATCTCGCCAGCGGTATTGATGATGCGCTCACCGGCCGGGGTGACGCGGGTCAGGTGCTTGCCGCTGCGGGCAAAGACTTCAACACCCAGCTCATCCTCGAGCAGGCGGATCTGCTTGCTGATACCTGGCTGGGAGGTATACAGGCTCTGCGCCGTCGCGGAGACGTTGAGGTCGTGGTGCGCCACTTCCCAGATGTAGCGCAGTTGTTGAAGCTTCATAGGTTTCCCTCGGTTCAGCGGTGAGTCAGCGGCAGCAGGCAGCGACGATATATAACTATATTAGTGGTTCTGGAAATTAATCTAGAACTATTTTGTTACACGCGCCCCGTAAAAGCCTACAGCCAGCTTCACGTTTTCCTACGCCCCAAATGCTGTGCAAGCGGCACCATATATACCGGCACAGGCGACAGCTGAAGCAATCGCACCGCCGTTCGCCCAAGCGGTACATCAACCCCCGCACCTGCACTGTGGCTCCCAAAAATCAGCAGATCGACACTCAGGCGCTGGGCCTGGTCGAGGATCACCTGGGCAGGGTCACCCTGACGCACACGCACCGCCTTGATGACAGCCAGGTCTGCCTCTTCACCCAGTTCATCGCGAAAGTTTTCCAGCACGCGTTGTTCGATATTGGCCATGACGGTGGTGACGCCCTGGCTGTGCAACTGGTCCAGCGTCTGTTCATCCAGGTAGCTTTGCAGGAGCGATTCGGCAAACTGCCCCATGGGTTCTACCGCGTGGATCACATACAGCTCTGCATTGAACGTCCGCGCCAGGGCCAGGGCGTGCTGCATGACAAAAGGGGCGTAGACACCGAGGTCGGTGGCGTACAGCATGGAGCGGATCATTCGACCTCCTCGACTGCCGCTGCGGCAGAGCAAGCTTCAGCTTAGCAGCGCGCCGCACGCACGCTTTGCCGTCCGGCGTGCTGCCGGCGCGGGCTGTGCAGGCTTCAGGGGTGCCGGCGAGCGTGGTCGATGAACGACAGTGCCTGGTAAAGCATCTGCATGCGCGGCAAGTTGCAACCTGCCGCTCGCGCCTGCGCCAACGGCTCGGCATAGATAGCCTGAAGCTCCAGCGGGCGCTGCTGCGCGTGGTCGTGGTACATGCTTGGCCAATAGTCGGGCATCCGCTCGGTGATCTGGAACAGATGCTCGGCATAGCCGTCGGGTAGCACGTGGCCGCAGGCAGCGGCACCCTGGACCACCTCGGCCATCAACGCCTGGACCAGCGCCCGGCTGTGCGGGTCGGCCATCAACGGTGTGGTGCTGGCGCCGAGCAACACCGAAAGCCCGTTATAAGGCACGTTCCACACCAGCTTTTGCCAACGCGCCTGACTCAGGTTATCCATGGCCTGGGAATCGATGCCCGCCGCCTGGAACAACCCCGCCCCCTCCTTAACCAGCGCGGCACCGCCATCGCGGGCAGGCCCGCTGTGATAGCCAAGATTGACCGCCCCCAGCGCCTGATGGCGAATCACCCCAGGCGCCTGGCGGTTGACACAAATGAAACACAAGCCGCCGAGCAAGTGCATGTCATCGCGCAAGGCCGGACGCAACTGTGCCTCTACACCCAGGCCGTTCTGCAGCAATACCACCCGCGCATCGGGCGCGGCGGCCTGGACGATCAGCGGCGCCAACTGCTCGTTACTGGTGGCCTTGGCCCCCACCAACAGCCAGTCGCATTGCGGCATGTCGGCAGCGCTGACATAAGCCTGAACCTTCATCTGCAAGGTGCCATGCACTGCGCTTTCAAGCATCAGCCCCTGGTCGCGCACCACTTCATACTCACTGCGCAACAGGAAATGCACATCGAAACCGGCCCGTGCCAGCATCAACCCATAAAAGCCGCCGATAGCACCACTGCCGATGATGCCGATACGTGGTTTGCGCGGATGCATGCCAATCTCCAGGTAAATGTCCGTGCGCTTTTTTACACCGGTTGCTGCACCCTGGGCACCCCAATCGCACCACACCACCGCCAGCGTGGGGAAAATCCCTGGGTTGACGGGGTCAAGCCCATTGTCGCGCCCCCTGTAACGCGCTAAGGTTCGGCTCCCCGCTGCGAACATTCTTGCTGCTGGGCCGCACGGGGATTGCTGGCGGCCGGCACCCGTGACCTGACGAGTAACACGATGGCTGATTTACCGATCGACGACTTAAACGTTGCTTCCAACGAGACCCTGATCACCCCCGATCAGCTCAAGAAGGAAATCCCTCTCAGCGCCAAGGCTCTGCAGACCGTGACTGCCGGCCGCGAAGTGGTGCGCAATATCCTCGACGGCAAGGACCATCGCCTGTTCGTCGTGGTCGGCCCCTGCTCCATCCACGATATCAAGGCTGCCCACGAGTATGCCGAACGCCTGAAGGTACTGGCCGCAGAAGTGTCCGACACGCTGTACCTGGTCATGCGCGTGTACTTCGAAAAGCCGCGCACGACGGTCGGCTGGAAAGGCCTGATCAACGATCCGTACCTGGATGACTCGTTCAAGATCCAGGACGGCCTGCACATTGGTCGCCAACTGCTGCTGGACCTGGCTGAAATGGGCCTGCCGACGGCCACCGAAGCGCTTGACCCGATTTCCCCGCAGTACCTGCAGGACCTGATCAGCTGGTCGGCCATCGGCGCCCGCACCACCGAATCCCAGACCCACCGGGAAATGGCCTCGGGCCTGTCTTCGGCAGTCGGCTTCAAGAACGGCACCGATGGCGGCCTGACCGTAGCGATCAACGCCCTGCAGTCGGTATCCAAACCGCACCGGTTCCTGGGCATCAACCAGGAAGGCGGCGTATCGATCGTCACCACCAAGGGCAACCCTTACGGTCACGTGGTATTGCGCGGCGGCAATGGCAAGCCGAACTACGATTCGGTCAGCGTCGCCCTGTGCGAACAAGACCTGGCCAAGGCCAAGATCAAGGCCAACATCATGGTCGATTGCAGCCACGCCAACTCCAACAAGGACCCGGCCCTGCAGCCGCTGGTGATGGAAAACGTCGCCAACCAGATCCTCGAAGGCAACCAATCGATCATAGGCCTGATGGTCGAGAGCCATTTGAACTGGGGTTGCCAGTCGATCCCCAAAGACCTGAACGAACTGCAATATGGTGTTTCGGTCACCGATGCCTGCATCGACTGGTCCGCCACCGAGAAGACCCTGCGCAGCATACACGCCAAGCTCAAGGATGTATTGCCACAGCGCCAGCGCGGCTGAGCAAAGACGAAAAAAGGGGCCGCGAACGGCCCCTTTTCATTTATCTAATGGTTCAAGCCTTGCTGGAGTGACGCTGCTGGCGCTCCATGTAGCGTTCTACATAAGAGCACGACGGTATCACCGTGTAACCCATCTGCTCGGCATACTCCAAGGCCCGCTCGGTCAGTGCTGCGGCAATCCCACGCCCGCGCAGGGCGTTGGGCACGAAGGTGCGATAGATGTCCAGCGTCTGCTTGCCCAGGTCCATGTACGTCAGATAGGCACGATGACCGTCCACGCTGGTCTCGAACTGATGACCGGCCTGGTCATGGTGGATGGTCAGCGCTTCGCTCATCACAACTCCTCGCAGGTCTTCTCGGCAGACCCATACCTTAACCGATGGTGGTTGATCCGGCATAGAACCTCTACGCCACCTGTTGCCCCTTGGACCGCAAGGCGCTTGCAATGGTTCTGCACCCGGCACTCACAAGATAGTAGGCGCGGCAGGCGGGATTGCTCAAGGTGGCAGCGGTTAAAAATGGCGAGAAACGGGGTTAAATCGACTCTTCCCGGTACGCCAACAGAAGCCGGATGTTCTAGCCCTTAAGACGCTGAAGGACAGCCAAAGTCACCGTTAGTTCAACAAAAAAGTTACCGCACTACAACCGCTTGCGCGCCTTGGCCGTTTTTTCCACAAAAGCGTCGCAATGCGTGTCGGCGTGAGCTGGCGCAACATTTTTTTTGCAGTTCTTGCGCTCAGTCAGTTTACTTACTACAAGTAATGGGTACTATGTACGCCGGCCAGTTTCTCTATTCCGAGAGATGGCTCTTTAATAGAAAGTCCTTGAAGGGGAACACGATGAACAACGTTCTGAAATTCTCTGCTCTGGCTCTGGCCGCAGTTCTGGCTACCGGTTGCAGCAGCGTATCCAAAGAAACCGAAGCTCGTCTGACTGCGACTGAAGACGCAGCAGCTCGCGCTCAAGCTCGTGCTGACGAAGCCTACCGTAAGGCTGACGACGCACTGGCAGCCGCTCAGAAGGCTCAGCAGACCGCTGACGAAGCCAACGAGCGTGCTCTGCGTATGCTGGACAAAGCCAGCCGCAAGTAATAGTCCTCACGGATTGTTATGAAGCCGACCCACTTGTGGGTCGGCTTTTTTATTGCCGCTCAACACGCAGCGCACATACGAAAAGGCCTGCACTAAGGCAGGCCCTGGGCAGGTCGCGAAACCTTACTGCAATTCGGGCGGAATGCTCGTCACCATCGGTGCAGTACCCTGATTATCGACCGGCACGGCGATCTCGACAGGCATGCCATCTTCGGCGGCGACCACGTCGCGCACCATATCCCAGTTCATCCGCAGGTTGTTCGCCAGGTCTTCACGCTTGAGCAAGGCATTGATGACCGCAGTGTGTTTGTCCACGACTGACGGGTTGCCCTGATCGTCCAGCGGAGTGTGCGCTTCGAGATAGACCTTGCCGGCACTGATACCGAACTTGTAGGGCTCGTTGATGATGCGTACCGGCGTACCGACCGGGACCATTTTCGACAGTTCGAGTACGTTGTTGTTGAGCATGCGGAAGCACCCATGGCTGGTACGCATGCCAATACCAAACTTCTTGTTCGATCCGTGAATCAGGTAACCCGGTACACCCAGGGTGAACTTGAAAGGCCCCAGCGGGTTGTCTGGGCCGGCAGGCACCACTGTCGGCAGGATATCGCCGTCGGCAGCATGCTCGGCACGGATAGAGGCCGGCGGGGTCCAGGTCGGATTCGGGGTCTTGGCGGTAATCTTGGTGTTGGCGATCGGCGAACCCCACCCTTCACGACCAATACCCAGCGGGAAGGTATGCACCACGCTCTCCCCTTTCGGGAAGTAGTACAGGCGGTACTCGGCAAGGTTGATGACGATACCTTCGCGCGGGCCGGGCGGCAGCACATAGCGGGTCGGCAGGATGATCTCGGTGCCGGCGCCCGGCAACCAGGGGTCGACACCCGGGTTGGCGGCGATCATTTCCAGGTAGCCAAGGTCGTTGGCGGTACCGATGTCGGCGAACGTGTCTTCGTACTTGGCCTTGATCACCTGCACCTGGCCGATAATGTCTTCACCAGGGGGTGGCAGTGGCAGTTCCAGCGCAGCAGCGGGGCCCGCTACCAGCAGGGCGGCCAGGGACAGGCTACGGGTGACGGCAGGAAAGCGCGGCAACATCCGGTAAATCCTTCGAAAGGTGGGTCAAGAGGATCGATTGTACACCCGCACCGATGCAAGCGGGAGGCATTGGCGGTATGCAAGCGTTTCAGATGATGAAAGGTGTGACAGTTTGCCCGTCAAAGCTGCGGCCACACCGGCCGCATGCCGCGCCGCTGGGCGTCGAGAATGGCACGGCACAGCGCGCACAGACGGTTGTCGCGGTAGATCGAGCGCTGCACGCCCGACCAGCGCGGCTGCGCGGGCAGCAGGCCGCCACACAGGGTACGGTCGACCGGCACGCCAAGCTCAAGCTGGCGAGCGGCCAGGTGGACGCGGATTTCCTGGCAGGCAAACAGGTCGAGCTGTTCGTCAGGCTCGATCAGTTGGTAGGCATAAAGGGACCAGGCAGGGCGCGGCATCGGGGGCTCTCGAAACGGGGGGCGCAACCTTAGCCGAAACCCGCCCCCGTTTAAAGCGTCACAGCAAGGGTTTTATCTGCGGCCAGGCATTTTCCAGCAAGCGCTGCTGGGCACCTTGCGCCGGATGGATGCCATCGGCCTGCATCAGCTCCGGCACGCCACCCACGCCCTCAAGGAAAAAAGGCACTAATGGCACCTGTTTTTCTGCCGCCAACTGCTCATACACCTGGGCAAACGCCGTGGTGTAGCGCACACCATAATTGGGCGGCAGGCGCATACCCAGCAGCAGCACCTTGGCACCCGCTTGCCGAGCGCTCTCGATCATCGAAGCAAGATTTTGTTGCAATTGCTGCGGCGGCTGCCCGCGCAGCCCGTCATTGCCGCCCAATTCCAGCACCACCACGGCCGGCTTGTGCGCTGCAAGCAGCGCCGGCAGCCGCGCCTGGCCTCCGGCGCTGGTGTCACCACTGATCGAGGCATTGACCACCTGATCATCGAAACCTTCGTCCTTGAGCCGGGTCTGCAACAAAGAGACCCACCCCTGGCGGCTATCCAGGCCAAAACCGGCGCTGATACTATCGCCAACCACCAGCACCGTTCCCGCCGTGGCGCTCTGGGCCAGGCAATACAAGGCCAGACCGGCACTCAACCACCACATTCGCATTGGATTCTCCATGGGCCCCAGCATTCTCGTTGCGCAGAACCTTAGCAAAGTGGTCCCCAGCGCGGAAGGCGACCTGACCATCCTCCACGCACTTTCTCTCGACCTCGCCCAGGGCGACAGCCTGGCCATCGTCGGCGCCTCGGGCTCAGGCAAGTCGACCTTGCTCGGCTTGCTGGCCGGCCTCGACCGCCCCAGCGCCGGCAAGGTCATCCTCGCCGGGCACGACCTGGGGCCACTGGACGAAGACCAACGCGCCCGCGTGCGCGCCGAGCATGTCGGGTTCGTGTTCCAGTCGTTCCAGCTGCTCGACAGCCTTAACGCACTGGAGAATGTCATGCTGCCGTTGGAGCTCGACGGGCGCCGCGATGCCCGCGAGCACGCCCGCACCCTGCTCGAACGGGTTGGCCTGGGCAAGCGCCTGAGCCACACGCCGCGCCAGCTGTCCGGCGGTGAACAACAGCGGGTGGCCATCGCCCGCGCCTTCGCCGCACAACCTGCCGTGCTGTTCGCCGACGAGCCCACCGGCAACCTCGACAGCCATACCGGCGAGCGCATCAGCGACCTGCTGTTCGAATTGAACAAGGAGCGTGGCACCACCCTGGTACTGGTCACCCATGACGAGCGCCTGGCCCGCCGCTGCCGGCGCCTGATCCGCCTGGACGCGGGGCGCCTGGTAGCCCCCGTGGAGGTCTGAGCCCGATGACCAGCATGCCCTTCTCCCGACTGTGCGGCCTGGCATTACGCCAGTTGCTGCGCGACATCCGCGCCAGCGAAGTGCGCGTGCTGTTCTTTGCCCTGCTGGTAGCCGTAGCCGCCAGCACCGCAATCGGTTACTTCGGCGCCCGCCTCAACGGCGCCATGCAACTGCGCGCCAGCGAGTTCCTCGGCGCCGACCTGGTGCTGCAGGGCAGCTCACCGGCCCGCGACGAGCAGATCAGTGCAGGCACATCACTCGGTTTGCGCCACGCACAGCTGGTCGAGTTCACCAGTGTGGTGGGCGGCGATAGCGGCATCCAGTTGTCCAGCGTCAAGGCCGCCGACGGCGCCTACCCCTTGCGCGGGCAAGTCCGCAGCGCCGCAGCACCCTATGCCGAAGAAACCCCCGGCGGTGGCCCGGCGCCCGGCGAGGCCTGGGTAGAACCGAGGTTGCTGGCCGCGCTGGGGCTGTCGATCGGCGACAGCATCGATGTGGGCATGAAAACCCTGCGCATGAGCCGTGTACTGACCTACGAACCGGACCGCGCCAATAATTTCTACAGCCTGACCCCTCGGGTAATGATGAACCTCACGGACCTGCAGGCGACCGGGGTGATCCAGCCCGGCAGCCGGGTGACCTACCGTGACCTGTGGCGCGGCGACATCGACGCACTGGCCCAGTATCGCCAGGCCGTGGAAAAAGACCTGGCGGCCAGCCAGCGCCTGCGCGACACCCGCGATGGCAACCGGCAGATCGGTGGCGCCTTGAGCAAGGCCGAGCGCTATCTGAACATGGCCAGCCTGGTGGCGGTACTGCTGGCCGGCGTTGCCGTGGCCATGTCGGCCAGCCGATACGCCGCGCGGCGCCTGGATGCCAGTGCGCTGCTGCGCTGCCTTGGCCTGTCCCGGCGGCAAGCGCTGGGCCTGTACTGCCTGCAACTGGCCATGCTTGGCCTGGTGGCGGCCGTGGCAGGCGCCCTGCTCGGCTGGCTGGCACAGCTGGGCCTGTTCCGGCTGCTGCATGGCCTGCTGCCGAGTGTGGTGCCACCGGGCGGCATCTTGCCGGCGCTCGCCGGTATGGGCACCGGGCTGGTGGCCCTTGCTGGCTTCGCATTGCCGCCGCTCGCCGCCCTCGGCCAGGTGCCGCCGCTGCGCGTGTTGCGCCGCGACCTGCTGCCGGTGCCGCCCAGCAGTTGGCTGGTGTATGGCGCTGCGTTGCTGGCCCTGGGCCTGATCATGTGGCGCCTGAGCCTCGACCTGCTGCTGACGTTCGCACTGCTGGGCGGCGGCCTGGTCGCCGCAGTGGTACTCGGCGGCCTGTTGCTGCTCGGGCTCCGCAGCCTGCGCCAACTGCTGGTCGGCGCACCGCTGGCCTGGCGCCTGGGGCTGGGGCAGCTGTTGCGTCACCCCTTGGCAGCCGCTGGCCAGGCCCTGGCGTTTGGCCTGATCCTGTTGGCCATGGCGCTGGTTGCACTGCTGCGCGCCGAACTGCTCGACACCTGGCAGGCGCAACTGCCCAAGGACGCGCCGAATCACTTTGCCCTGAACATCCTGCCAGATGATCGCGAACCGTTCGCCCAGCGCCTGCAGCAGTTCAATGCGGCCTCGGCGCCGCTATACCCGGTGACACCCGGCCGCCTGATCCAGATCAACCAGCAACCGGTGCAACAGGTCGTCAGCAAGGACTCTGCCGGCGAGCGGGCCGTACAACGCGACCTCAGCCTGACCTGGGCCGCCGAGCTACCCGACGGCAACGCGCTGACGGCAGGCAACTGGTGGCAGGCACTGCCTTCCGGCGATGAGGTGCCCGGTGTATCGGTCGAGGCAGAACTGGCCACCAGCCTGAAGCTGCAACTGGGCGACCTGCTGACCTTCGACATCGGTGGCCAGCAACGCCAGGCCCGGGTCAGCAGCCTGCGCAGCGTGCACTGGGACAGTTTCCAGCCGAACTTCTACATGATCTTCCAGCCTGGAACGCTGCAGGGGTTACCTACCACTTACCTCACCAGTTTCTACCTGGCCCCAGGTCATGACCTGGATGTGGTCGCCCTGTCCCGGGCCTTCCCGGCAGTGACCATCCTTCAGGTCGACGCCTTGCTTGATCAACTGCGCAGCATCCTCGCCCAAGTCACCCTGGCGGTCGAGTATGTACTGTTGTTCGTGTTGGCGGCGGGGCTGGCCGTGCTGTTCGCCGGCTTGCAGGCAACGCTCGACGAACGCATCCGCCAGGGCGCCTTGCTGCGTGCGCTGGGTGCGGCGCGGCCGTTGCTGGTCAAGGCGCGGCGTATCGAGTTTGGCCTTCTGGGCGCGGCCAGCGGGTTACTGGCCGCACTCGGTTGCGAGCTGATCACGCTGGTGCTGTACCGCTACGCCTTCGACCTGCAGTGGCACCCGCACCCATGGCTGCTGGTACTGCCACTGGTGGGGGCGGTGCTGGTGGGTGGCGCTGGGGTGCTGGGCACACGGCGGGCGCTCAATGCCAGCCCGTTGACGGTGTTGCGGGAGGGGTAAGAAACACCGTGAATGGCCGCTACAGGCAATCGCCGATCATTGCCCGTAGCGGATGCTGTTCACGTACCACGCCGCATCCCCGGTCGGGGTCTTCACCACCACTTCATCGCCCTCCTCCTTCTTGAGCAAGGCCCGGGCCATGGGGGAGTCGATCGAGATGTAGTCGTTGCGCCCATAGATTTCGTCATACCCGACAATGCGAAACCTCTTGGTCTCACCCTCGTCGTTCTCGATCTCGACCCAAGCGCCGAAAAACACCTTGCCCTCCTGCTCCGGCGAATAAGCCACCACCTTTACATCTTCAAGGCGTTTGCGCAGGTACCGCACCCGACGGTCGATCTCGCGCAACAGCTTCTTGTTGTACTGGTAGTCGGCATTCTCGCTGCGATCGCCAAGCGAAGCCGCCCAGGCGACCTTCTGGGTGATTTCGGGGCGGTACACGCGCCACAGGTGATCCAGCTCCTTCTTCAGGGCCTCATGACCTTCGGTGGTGATGATATTGGTGCTCAACAGCACTCTCCTCAACGGCGGGTAATCAGGCCTTGGCGAGCAATGCGGGTGAGATGGCCGATGACTTCGGCGGCCTCGGCAGAGGCCGGCGCCTGTATCACTGCCAGGTCGAAACGGTCGTTGCCGTACTGCGCAAGGTGGCAGCAGGTTTCGCTGAACTGGATGAGAAAGGCACGGGCCTGGCCTTTACGACGCGAAAGCCCTTCAAGGTGACGCAAAAGAGTGGGTTGATGCTGGCCACCGAGCAGGATACGCGGTGTGCGGGACGCCTGGTTGGCAGGCAAAGGGCTCAAACAGACACTGGTACGTGGGCAACTCATGGCGCTTCTCTCAGCCTCGCGATTCCCGCTGGGCAGCGGTGGGAGGCGTCACCGAACCAGCGCTTTAGCGGTATTTCGGATGACCGGAGGGCCTTTCCTGCGCCCCGCAAGTAGCTGTTTAAATCGGCGCAGGCGGTATGCTAGAGCTACAAGCGCTAAGTTACAAGCCTCAAGCTGCATTGCTCAGCGCTTGGCCACCCGCTCCAGCACGGCACGCTCGCGGTTGAACGCCAGGAAGTACTTGTTGACGCTGTTGACGAAATTGACCGGGCCCATGCCGACCTGCTCCATGGCAATACGCTCGGTTTGGAAAAACCACTGGTTGCCGTTGAGCCCACGCCGACGCGCTTCGGCACGCATCGCCTGGACCCGCTCGGGCCCCAGGTTGTAAGCCGCCAGCACGAACGCCATGCGCTCGCGCTCGTTGATCTGTGGGCTGGCAAAGAACTTGCGCCGGATCAACGCCAGGTAGCGGGCACTGGCCTGCACATTGCCGTCCACCGTGGCGGTATTGCTCACCCCTACCCGCTGGGCGGCCGAAGGGGTGATCTGCATCAGGCCGTGGGCCCCGCCTGTGCCGCGCGCAGCGGGGTTGAGTGTCGACTCCTTGAAGGCCAGCGCCGCCAGGTTGAGCCAGTCGATCTGCTGCGCCTGGCCATGCTTCTGCAGCACCGCACGCACCGCACTGAGGCGTTGGCGATCCTTGCTCGCCAAGGGGTTGTGTACCCGGTACTGGCGGCGGTAGATACGCTCGAATGCGGCGTCCTGGTTGTCCGGCGCGCGATAGCCCTGAAGGAAGCGATCGACCGTGGCCAGCAATTGCGGCGCATCGCGCCCTACATACCAGCGCATGGCTTGCGGCGAGCCCAGGTGCACACGGCTGTCCAGGCGCAGACGCGGCATCACCCTGGCCCACCGCCGGGCAATCGGGCGCTCTACCACGGTCAGGTGGTAGATGCCGGCCTGCACCATCTCCAAAACATCCTCCACCGCCAGGGTCGAATCGACCCACTCCACCTTGATCGGCGCGCGCTTGCGCAGGGCCAGCTGCTGGTTCACCTGCTGGATCACCGGGCCGGCAGCACTGGCACTGGTCAAGGCCACGGTGCGCCCGGACAACTGCTCGACATGGCTGAAGCTGCGCTCCCCCTTGCGCCCGACCAGCAACAAGGGCACTTGGTCCAGCACCGGCGCGCTGCTGCTGACACCGCGCACCACCACCGGGTCGAGCAGTTCACCGGGCGCCGCCAGGTCGCCCTCGCCGCGCTGCAACGCACCCAGCAACTGCTCCTTGGCCCGAGGGATAAGCTTCAGCTGAATCTGCTGCCCGTCACCTGCGCGGGCATTCAGGTAATGCTCGAGCGCACGCAGGCGGTAATATTCGATGCCGACCGGCTCGCCCTTGACCTCGCCAGAGCTGTTGCGGCTTTGATTGACCAGCACCCGCAACACCTTGCTCGCCCGAACCTGCTGCAGGTCACGCAGCTTGCTGGGCGGGATGTTCTGCTGCGGCCCCGGCAGGCGCGCCTGGGCAGCACCGGCCGTGGTCAGCCCAAGCATCAGCAGGAAGGTCAGCAGGTATCGCAGCATGCGAAAACGAGTCCGAGGTCGGTGGGCGGCACTCATGTGGCATGGCCGCCTGGTGATAAATGACGGCAGAAGACCACGGCAACCGCATGAAGTTCTTGGATTTTTCCGAGAAACGCGGATTTTGCTATGCTGGCCGCCCCGCGGCACGAGGTAGCACCATGCAACTGATCGATATCGGCGTCAACCTGACCAACAGCAGTTTCCACGACCAGCAGGCCGCCATTGTCGAGCGCGCCATCGAGGCTGGCGTGGCGCAGATGGTGCTGACCGGCACCAGCCTTGCGGTCAGCGAACAGGCACTGGAGCTGTGCCAGCAGCTGGATGCGGCCGCTGAACACCTGTTCGCCACGGCGGGCGTCCACCCCCACGATGCCAAGTCCTGGGACGCTGGCAGCGAGCGGCAACTGCGCCAATTGTTGAATGAGCAACGGGTGCGCGCAGTGGGTGAGTGCGGCCTGGACTTCAACCGCTACTTCTCCCCTCGCCCTCAGCAGGAAAAGGCCTTGGAGGCACAGCTGACGCTCGCGGCCGAACTGGGCTTGCCCGTGTTTCTGCACGAACGCGACGCCAGCGCGCGCTTGCTGGCCATCCTCAAGGACTACAGGGACCACTTGACCGGCGCTGTGGTGCATTGCTTCACCGGCGAGCGCGAGGCGTTGTTCGCCTACCTGGACCTGGACCTGCACATCGGCATCACCGGCTGGATTTGTGACGAACGTCGTGGGACGCACCTGCACCCGCTGGTCGGTAATATCCCTGAAGGGCGCCTGATGCTGGAGAGCGATGCGCCTTACCTGCTGCCACGCAGCCTGAGGCCCAAGCCGAAAAATGGCCGTAACGAACCGGCGTTTCTGCTGGAAGTGCTGAGGGAGGTGGCGCTGCACCGGGGCGAGTCGATGGAACACACGGCAACCCATACCACCGCGGCGGCACGGGCATTCTTTCGGCTGAGCTAAGCCTGCATCGGGCCCCGTCGATACAGGCACCTCGGTTTTTTCTTGATACATATCAAGAACGGCTCTGGCAGGCGCAGGCACAATGATGGCACCTTGCCAATATTGTTTCCGCTCAACTCAGAGAAGACCTGCCCATGGGTGCCTGGCTTAGCAATATTTCCCTGAAGTACAAATTCTGGGCCGTCAACGCGGTGGCCTTTGTCACGACCCTTTTGCTGGTGCTGTACGCCGTGCATCTGGAGCAGCGCGCCCGTGCGGACGCCACCCAGGCCCAAGCGGCGGCACAGGCCCAGCTGTTGGCGGCATGGCCCGTCGGGCAAACGCTGCCCCGCCAGGCCAATGTCATCACCTGGCTGCCAGGCCAGACCCCGACCTTTGCCGGCGAACCACTGGAGGCCCTTCGCGATGCCCAGGGCTGGGTCGAACTGCCCGCTGCCTGGCTGCTTGGCGATAACCCCCTGCGCGGCGCCCAGGTGCTGCGCAACGGCGATCAGCAACTGGCCGTGCTGGCCCAGTCGCCGAGCGTACGCCAGGTGTTCTTCGAACGTTTCACCAACTATGCCGTGTGCGTGCTGATACTGATGCTGGCCATGCTTGGCGCCTCGCAGTTGCTGATCCGCTTTCTGCTCAGCCAGCTCAACACCCTCAAGGACGTCATGCTCCATGTGGAGAAGACCGGCGACCTGTCGGCACGCGTACCCCTGGCGTGCGGCGACGAAGTCGGCCAGATGGCGGGCGCCTTCAACGCCATGCAAGGCACCTATCACCGCGTGGTCAGCACTGTGGCCCACACCGCCGCACAGCTCGACGCCGGCGCCGCACGCCTGGCGGCGAGCATGAATGACGTACGCCACGGTATGCTCGGCCAGCAGAGCGAGACCGACCAGGCCGCCACGGCCATCAACCAGATGTCGGCCACGGTGCACCATATCGCCCAGCATGCCGGCGCCACACGCGACCTGTCGCAGACCGCCGATACCCTCGCCGGCAGCGGCCAGGAGGTCGTCAGCCGCGTTCAGGACTCGATTTCCGGGCTGTCCAGCGGCGTGCAGCAGACCGCCGAGATGATCCGCCAACTGGCCGAGGACAGCCAGAAGATCAATGGCGTGGTCGGGGTGATCCACAGCATTGCCGAACAAACCAACCTGCTGGCACTCAATGCCGCCATCGAAGCAGCCCGTGCCGGTGACTTGGGCCGCGGCTTCGCAGTGGTCGCCGATGAGGTACGCAACTTGGCCAAGCGCGTGCAGACGTCCACGGACGAAATCACCACCATGGTCTCGGCGCTTCAGTCCGGCACCCGCGATGCAGTCGAGTTCATGCAGGAGAGCTCGTACAAGGCTGACGATTGCGTCCGGCAGGCCCAGGCAGCCGGTGCAGCGCTGGCCGAGATCACCGGTGCGGTCGCGCAGATGCGCGAAAGCAACACCCAGATCGCCGTGGCTGCCGAACAGCAGAGCCAGGTGGCCGAAGAAATGAACCGGGCAGTGGTGAGTATCCGCGACGTCACCGAACACACCGTGCAACAGACCGTCGGCTCGGCCACCACCAGCAACGAACTGGCGACGCTGGCCGGTGAGCTGAACAAGGTGATAGGCCAGCTCAAGCTATAGCCCCCATTTACAGTCACGATAGCCAGCCTCGATTGGCCCCCTTCCGGGGGCCGCACTAAGCTTTGGACATGACCGAGAGGACCTGCCCATGAGCAAACGCCTACCCAACCTGCCCGCCTGGCAATGGCGCGGCTACCACCATAATCACCGTCACCCGGCCAACCTGGTACTGCACCTGATCGCCGTGCCGCTGTTTATTCTCGGCGCATTGCTGGTGCTGTCCGGCCTATTCGCCCTGGACCTGGGGCAGATCGCCGTTGGCGTCATCTCCCTGATTGCCGGCCTGGGCCTGCAGCGCCACGGGCATCGCCTCGAAGCCGAATAACCGGAGCCATTCGCCAACCGCAAAGACGCCGTGCAGCGCCTGCTGACCGAGCAGTTCATCACCTTTCCACGCTTTGTGCTGAGCGGCGCCTGGTGGCGTGCCTGGCGCGAGCGGCACAAGCATCGCCGTTGACCCTGCCGCCCATTACGGCTAAGCGAAAACCGTCACCGTCTGCCGGCTCAATGCCAGCAACTCGCCCTCTGCGGACCACAGCGCGGCGGCGGCATGCCCATAACCCTCACGAGCGTGCTCGGTCTCGACGCAATAGCGGCACCAGTCCAGTGTCGACAACTGCGGTATGGGCTGGATGAATTCGATGGTCCAGGTCAGTGTGCTACCCGCCGCCGGCCGCTTCAGGTACGGCAACAGGCTGGGCGGCCAGGCATCTACCAGTGCCAGCAGATGAGCCTCGTTCAACGGCTCGTCAGCGATGTCCCGCAAGCGTACCCAGCCCCCCATCTGCCGCGAATCGTTGCCACTGAACGGCAGCCCACCAACCGCCCAACGCAGGGCTACATGGCGCATGAACTCTGGGGTCACACCTTTGATGTAGGGAAGCTCAGGGGCAGCCTGCTCCAGCGGCTTCATGGCAACCGCAGCCTTGGCCGGGACCTCGACCTCCGAGGAGCGACCCGCACCGAAATTGCCCTGCACCAGGGTGACGACCTGCCCCTCCTGCACCGCGCGGCCAAGCAAGGTACTGACCGCTTTGCCCTCACGCAGCACGTCGACCTCGAAACGGATCGGCACGTCAGCCGCAGCAGGCGCCACGAAACTGATCGCCAAAGAGCGCACAGGCCGATCATCGGCAAGCTTCAGGCGCATCGCTTCATAGACCATGGCGGCCATGAGCCCACCGAAGGCCGCGCGGCCCTGGGCCCATGACGCCGGTACCGAAACCGATTCAGGGTTGGCTCGAACGGCTTCGAGCAATTGGGTGAAGTTCATGGCAGGTGGGCTCCTGTGCCGTGGCGATCCGGGGCACGCCCTTCACGTGCCCTGCGTCGGGACATACTAACCAGCCACTCGGCTCCGTTCAGCCCGCATATCGGTCATTTGCCGGGCTATCGCTGTTTCAACGCCACCTGCAAGGCATCCAGCGTGACATCGGATTTGCCCTCGGCCTCCTGCAACTGCTGCTGCCAATCGAGCGTGCACACTGCCAGATCGGCGTCCTTGCGCGCTTGCAACAACCACTGCAGACGGTCATGCCACGTACCCAGGTCGCTCTGTGCCTTCTTCAACAGACGTTGCAGTTTTTTCCCGGCATGTTCAAGTTGCGGGTAGGCCTCATCGCCATAGCGTGCCCGCTTGATCAACAACCGTAGCCGATGCCGATCATGGGCGGGGTCCGCCAATGCCTTGCGCAGCTTGCGCCATTGCTTGCCGAGGCGTTTGTCGATGCGCTTGGCCAGCGCATCTACCAGGCCTTCGCGATCAGCCGCGCGCAGGAACAACGGAAATGCATCGACGATCGCCAGCAGACGGGCCAGCTGTGCGCAGCTCGCGACACTGGCAAAGGTACTGCCCCGCCCCGCCAGCCGTCGCTGCGCCGCCTCATTCAAGCCCCGCCCGGACAATTCGGCCGCCAGCACCTCGCGGTCACGCAGCGGCGTCGTCAACGCCCCCAGGGCCTTGGCTGCGCCTTCCAGCTGTTCGACCCCCGGCAACCCCTGCAGCGGCCGCAGAAGGCTGCGCAAACGCCGTACAGCGATGCGCAGGTCATGCAATGCCTCGCTGTCGGTATCGGCAGCGAGGCGCTCACGGCAGGCCAGCAGGCGCACCTGCAAGGCCAGTATCTGTGACACCACGTGATCGACCATGGCAGACATGGGAAGCTCCTCGGTCAGCGGCCAGCGCGCGACTCACGAATGTAGAATCGCGCCTTCTCGGCCTTCTTGGTGCAACCTTCAAACCCCTCGAACTGCTGCTGGGTCTTGGCGCCGGTCAGCAGCGACAAGGCCTTGGAGTAACTGACAGTACCGGCGAAACCCTCGGCCTTGGCCAGGTCGAGCTCCTTCCAGGCGGCATCCAGCTGGGTTGCGCAGCTGTCACGGTAGGCCGTCTTGCCCGCACAGCCAGCAAGGGCCAGCGCAATCAGTGGAAGGCAGATCCAGGCTTTCATCGGTAATTCCTCAAAGTGAAAAGAGTGGCTGTTCGACGCACCTGCAATAGAAAAGTGCCCGCCAAGGCGCTTTGCTTAGCGTAGATCAGCGCGGTGTACATTGAAGCACAGGCAGCAATGGGTGCATTGTTAAACCATGGTTGCACAGGCTGAGGGAAAATCATGAGTAAACGCGTTGCGCTGGTACTGGGATCGGGGGGTGCCCGAGGGTATGCACACATCGGTGTGATCGAAGAAATCGAACGACGCGGCTACGACATCGCCTGCGTCGCCGGCTGCTCCATGGGGGCAGTGGTGGGTGGCATCTATGCCGCCGGCAAACTCGAAGAGTATCGCAACTGGATCGAAAGCCTCGACTACCTGGACGTCCTGCGCCTGGTCGATGTCAGCTTCCGCCTTGGCGCGATCCGCGGTGACAAGGTGTTCGGCCAGATCCGCAAGATCGTCGGCGAGATCAACATCGAGCAGTTGCGCATCCCCTACACCGCAGTGGCCACCGACCTTACCAACCAACAGGAAATCTGGTTCCAGGAAGGGTGCCTGCACCAGGCCATGCGCGCGTCTGCAGCAATCCCCAGCCTGTTCACACCGGTGATGCAAGGCAACCGCATGCTGGTCGACGGTGGCATTCTCAACCCGCTGCCGATCGTGCCGGTGGTGTCCAGCCACTGCGACTTGATCATTGCGGTCAACCTCAACGCTACCAACCAGAAGCAGTACCAATTGCCGGTGATCGAACGCCCGGCGGCATTCAAGATGCGCTTCGATTCGCTGCTCAGCTCGCTGGGTTCACGCCTGCCCTTCCGGCGCAAGCCGGCGGAAGAGCTGATACGTATCGAACAGGAAATCGTCGCCGAAGGGCTGGCGCCGCCCAGCCCGTGGCTGGCAGGTACTGCAGACCCGGAAGGCCAGCAGCCTGCGGCGGCCCCCGAACGTGAAGGCGCACCCAAGTCTGCTACCGGGTCATTCATCATCGACAACGTGGGGCCTGCGTCGCTGCTGGACCTGATCAACCAGAGCTTCGAAGTGATGCAGACGTCGTTGGCGCAATACAAGATTGCAGGGTACCCGCCCGATGTACTGATCAACGTACCCAAGCGCGTGTGCCGGTTCTTCGAGTTCTACAAAGCACCGGAGCTGATCGCTCTGGGTCGGGAGATTGCGCGGGATACGCTGGATAACTATGAAGGGGTGAAGCGCTAGAGGGCCGCTCAGGCCAGAAACAAGACAGGCCGCATTACGCGGCCTGTCTTGTCATGCAACGATCACTCAGTAACGGGTGATATCAGCATTGGCTTCCAACTGCTTGCGGTAGGCAGCGAAGTCCTGCTGGCCGGCACGCGAAGCGAGGTAGCGGCGAATCTGCTGCTTCTCTTCGTCGGTGGCCGCAGCGCCTTCGTTGACCCCTTTGAGCTGCAAGACCACCAGGCTGCCGTCGCCCAGCACCACACTGGTGTAGACCGGCTTGTCCTTGGCCTGCGGCTTGCCCAGGCGGAACACTGCCTGCAGCTCGGCCGGGTCGATGCCGTCCTCACCACGGGTCACTGCCTCGTAGGTTTTCCAGCCCTGCCCCTCATGGACGCTGTCAGCGGCAATGGAGCCATCACGCAGGCCGGCAATCAGCTTGTCCGCCTTGGTCTTGAGTTCGGCTGTCGCCTTCTCCTTGGCCAGGTGTTCGCTGATGTTCTTGGCCACGGCTTCCAACGGCAGCTGTTCCGGCTTGCGGTGCTCCTTGACGCGCAGCACCACGGTGGTTTCCGGATCGAGTTCGATGGCGGTGCTGTTGGCAGCCTCCTCCAGCACTTCCTCCGAGAACGCCGCCTGAACCACCGCACGGTTGGCAGTGATGCCTTCGCCACCCTCACGGCCGAACGCGGCGGAGGTGTGCACCTTCAGGTTCAGGTCCTGGGCAGGCTGAGCCAGGTCGGAAGCCTCGTAGGCGGCATCCTGCAACTGCTTGCTGGCGTCGACGTAGCGCTGTTCGACCAGCGGGGTCTTCAAGTCACGGGTCAGCTTGTCCTTCAGGCTGGCGAAGCTTGGCACCTGCGGCGCCTCGACACCCAGCAGCTTGATCAGGTGGTAACCGAACTCGGTGCGTACCGGGGCCGATACCTGGCCATCTTTCAACTGGTACAAGGCATCTTCAAAGGCCGGGTCGTACACGCCAGGGCCGGCGAAGCCGAGGTCACCACCCGTGGTGGCCGAACCTGGGTCCTGGGAGAACTCCTTGGCCAGTGCGGCGAAGTCTTCACCCTTGGCCAGGCGCTGTTCGATCTCTTCGGCACGGGCCTTGGCCTGGGCGTCGGTGACCTTGTCGTTGACCTCGATCAGAATGTGCGCGGCATGGCGCTGTTCGGCGAGGTTGGCGATTTCTTTCTCGTACTGGGCCTTGAGCTCGTCATCACTGACCTTGACCTGGTCAAAGAACACCGACTTCTTCAGCTCGATGTAATCGATGACAACCTGGTCAGGCGACATGAATTCCTTGGCGTGCTGGTCGTAGTGCGCCTTGACCTCTGCTTCGCTGACCTTGACCGCGGCCGGGTCGGCCTTGAAGGTCAGGGAGGCGAAATCGCGGGTCTGCTTCTCCAGGCGCGCGAACGCCTCGACCTGCTTGTCAGTGACGAAGCTGCTGCCGGCAAGGCCGGTACGCAGTTGGCCGATGAGCATTTCCTCGGCAAGCATGTCGCGGAATTGCAGGCGGCCATAACCCATCTGGCGAATGACCTGGTCGAAACGATCGGCGTTGAATTTGCCGTCAACCTGGAACTCCGGAGTCTGCAGGATCACTTGATCCAGCGCGGCCTCGGAGAAGGCGAACTTGGCGTCTTCGGCGCCCTGCAACAGCAGCTTGCGAGTGATCAGGCCCTTGAGCGCCTCATCACGCAGCAGCTTGTCATCCAGCAGCGCAGGGTCGAAATCCTTGCCCAACTGTTGGATCAGCTGGCGGCGCTGCATGTCGGTCGCCTGGCTCAGCTCGTTCTGGCTGATGGTCTGGCCGTTCACCTTGGCGGCGTCCTGGCTATGGCTGGCAGCCTGGAAAATGGCCTCGAAGCCGGTCAACGCCATCAACACGACGATAAGGCCGATGATGGTCTTGGCAATCCAACCTTGTGAATTGTCCCTGATATTTTGCAGCATGCGTCCCCCAGAAACGGCTGTACCACTGCGTCGACAACCGCGGAGCGTGGGTAGAATCCTGATAAAAGAAAGGCGCATCCGAGGATGCGCCTTTTCTTAGCAAACGTGTCAGGCGGGAACGTTTGCGACCCGCCTCACGTGCTCGAACCTGGCCATGCCGGGTCCGGCTGAAAGAGACGACTTAGTTGACGGCGTCTTTCAGGCCTTTGCCAGCCTTGAAGCCTGGAACCTTGGCGGCTTCGATCTTGATAGCCTTGCCAGTTTGAGGGTTACGGCCAGTACGCTCGGCGCGATCCTTGACCGAGAAGGTACCGAAGCCAACCAGAACGACGTCGTCGCCTGCTTTCAGGGCACCCGTTACGGAGTCGATCACAGCATCCAGAGCCTTACCTGCGGTAGCTTTGGAAATGTCAGCCGATGCAGCGATAGCGTCAATCAGTTCCGACTTGTTCACTCTAAGTCCCCTTATTTCTCTAATGAGTTTGTTTCTAAGTATGTAATGAAAAGCGTATGTAACGTGCGCTGGGTGGCCTGATAACAATAGCGTGCCGCTTTATAGCAAGGCCCCGAAAAAACTGTCAAGGAAAGCCCCCCAGCTAAAAACTACTAATGCGTGCTGATTCTTTCCTTAGCATCGCTGTCGCGCTTCTCATCCTTTGCGACAATCTCCGGAGCCACATCTGGCAAGGGCTCCGGGGCGTATTGCAGCGCAATTTGCAGGACTTCGTCAATCCATTTGACCGGTTTGATCTGAAGATCCTGTTTGATATTTTCCGGAATCTCCTTCAGATCGCGAACATTCTCCTCGGGAATGATCACCGTCTTGATGCCGCCACGGTGTGCCGCCAGCAGTTTTTCCTTCAACCCACCAATGGCCAGGACCTGACCACGCAAGGTGATCTCGCCGGTCATGGCCACGTCGGCACGTACCGGAATCTGCGTCAGCGCGGACACCAGCGCGGTGCACATGCCGATACCGGCACTTGGGCCGTCCTTGGGCGTGGCGCCCTCGGGCATGTGGATATGCACATCGTGCTTCTCGTGGAAGTCAGCGGCGATGCCCAGGCTGCGGGCGCGGCTGCGCACCACGGTCTGCGCGGCAGTGATCGACTCGACCATGACATCGCCCAGGGAACCGGTCTTGATCAGCTGGCCCTTGCCGGGGATCACTACCGCCTCGATGGTCAGCAATTCGCCACCCACCTGGGTCCACGCCAGGCCGGTTACCTGACCGATCTGGTCCTGTTGCTCGGCTAGGCCGTAACGGAACTTGCGCACGCCCAGCAGGTGTTCGAGCTGCTCGCTGGACACCTTTACCTTGACCTGCTTCTGCCCGGTATGTTCCTTGACCACCTTGCGGCAGACCTTGGCAATCTGCCGCTCCAGGCCCCGCACGCCGGCTTCGCGGGTGTAGTAACGGATGATGTCGCGGATCGCCGAGACATCGATCTCGAGCTCTTCCTTCTTCAGGCCGTTGGCCTTGACCTGCTTGGGCACCAGGTACTTGACCGCGATGTTGATCTTCTCGTCTTCGGTGTAGCCCGGCAGACGGATGACTTCCATGCGGTCCAGCAACGCTGGCGGGATGTTCATCGAGTTGGAGGTGCAGAGGAACATCACGTC
Source organism: Pseudomonas sp. SWRI77 (assembly GCF_014269105.1). NCBI lineage: Bacteria > Pseudomonadati > Pseudomonadota > Gammaproteobacteria > Pseudomonadales > Pseudomonadaceae > Pseudomonas > Pseudomonas sp. SWRI77. The sequence continues at coordinate 242,143 of NZ_JABWRV010000005.1, forward strand.
CGAGAGGTCGTAGTCGACTTCCAGGTAGTGGTCGTTGAAGTTGTGGTTCTGCTCGGGGTCGAGTACTTCGAGCAATGCCGAGGCCGGGTCGCCACGCATGTCGCTGCCCATCTTGTCGATCTCGTCGAGCAGGAACAGCGGGTTGCGCACGCCCACCTTGGTCATCTTCTGGATCAGACGGCCCGGCATGGAGCCGATGTAGGTGCGACGGTGGCCACGAATCTCGGCCTCGTCACGCACGCCGCCCAGGGCCATGCGCACGAACTTGCGGTTGGTGGCGGCAGCGATCGACTCGGCCAGCGAGGTCTTACCGACGCCAGGCGGGCCGACCAGGCACAGCACCGGGCCGCGGATCTTCTTCACGCGCTTTTGCACGGCAAGGTATTCGAGGATGCGTTCCTTGACCTCTTCCAGGCCATAGTGGTCGGCATCAAGGATTTCCTCGGCCTTGGCCAGGTCCAGGCGTACCTTGCTCTGGGCCTTCCACGGCACCTGGACGAGCCAGTCGAGGTAGGAGCGAACCACCGTCGCTTCAGCCGACATCGGCGACATCTGCTTGAGCTTGTTCAGCTCGGCCTGGGCCTTGGTCAGGGCATCCTTGGGCAGGCCAGCGGCTTCGATGCGCTTTTTCAGCTCTTCGACTTCGTTATGGCCTTCGTCGCCATCACCGAGCTCTTTCTGAATGGCCTTCATCTGCTCATTCAGGTAGTACTCGCGCTGGCTGCGCTCCATTTGCTTTTTGACCCGACCACGGATGCGCTTCTCGACCTGCAACAGGTCGATCTCGGCATCCAGCAGCGCCAGCACGTGCTCGACGCGGGCCGTCAGGTCGACGATCTCGAGGATTTCCTGCTTCTGCTCGATCTTCAGCGCCATGTGCGCGGCCATGGTATCGACCAGGCGCCCAGGCTCTTCAATGCTGTTCAGCGACGACAGTACTTCGGCGGGCACTTTCTTGCCCAACTGCACGTACTGCTCGAATTGCGACAGCAGCGTGCGCACGAAGACTTCCGACTCGCGCTCGGCGGCATCGACTTCATCGATCAGGGAAACTTCGGCACGGATGTGCCCTTCTACTTCGGTGAAGCGCTCGACCGCACCGCGCTGCTCGCCCTCGACCAGCACCTTGACGGTGCCATCGGGCAGTTTCAGCAATTGCAACACGGTGGCAACGGTACCGACACGGTACAGGGCGTCTTCGCCTGGGTCGTCATCGGCCGGGTTCTTCTGGGCCAGCAGCAGAATCTGCTTCTCGCCCGTCATCGCTGCCTCAAGGGCTTCGATGGATTTTTCGCGCCCCACGAACAGCGGGATGACCATGTGCGGGTAAACAACGACATCGCGCAATGGCAAAAGAGGCAAGTCGAGGGTGGTCTTCATGATTTCGCCTCTACAGCGGCCTTTATGGCCGGAAACCGGTGGAAATGATGCTTGGACCTAATGTGGGGGCACGCCTGGGAAATTACAAGCGCTTGCGCAGGAAAAGCAGAAAGGGGCCCGTAGGCCCCTTTCATTCTTGCTTGCAACCACCACCTGGTTATCGCCTGGATCAGGCGTCAGGTGCGGCCTTGGCTTGCGGCTCGCTGTTCTCGTAGATCATCAGCGGCTGCGAAGTACCCTCGATGACGCTCTCATCGATCACCACCTTGCTGACATCCTTCTGCGAAGGGATCTCGTACATGGTGTCGAGCAGCACACCTTCGAGGATCGAACGCAGGCCACGGGCACCGGTTTTGCGCTCCAAGGCCTTGCGAGCAACGGCCTTGAGTGCATCGCTGCGGAACTCGAGGTCGACGCTTTCCATCTCGAACAGCTTGGCATACTGCTTGGTCAGCGCGTTCTTCGGCTCGGTGAGGATCTGCATCAAAGCAGCCTCATCCAGCTCATCGAGCGTCGCCAGTACAGGCAGACGGCCGACGAACTCGGGGATCAGGCCAAACTTGACCAGGTCGTCCGGCTCGACTTCACGCAGGGACTCGCCAACTTTCTTGCCTTCTTCCTTACTACGTACTTCTGCGCTGAAACCAATGCCACCCTTGGTGGAGCGGTTCTGGATGACCTTTTCCAGGCCCGAGAACGCGCCACCGCAAATGAACAGGATATTGCGGGTATCAACCTGCAGGAATTCCTGTTGCGGGTGCTTGCGCCCACCTTGCGGCGGAACCGAAGCAACGGTGCCTTCGATCAGTTTCAACAGCGCCTGCTGCACGCCTTCGCCCGATACGTCACGGGTGATGGACGGGTTGTCCGACTTGCGCGAAATCTTGTCGATTTCGTCGATGTAGACAATGCCCATCTGGGCCTTTTCCACGTCGTAGTCGCACTTCTGCAGCAGTTTCTGAATGATGTTCTCGACGTCCTCACCCACATAACCGGCTTCGGTCAGGGTGGTGGCGTCAGCAATGGTGAACGGTACGTTCAGCAGACGTGCAAGGGTTTCGGCGAGCAGGGTCTTGCCCGAGCCGGTAGGCCCGATGAGCAGGATGTTGCTCTTGCCGAGTTCGACTTCGTCGCCCTTCTTGTCACGCTGGTTAAGGCGCTTGTAGTGGTTGTACACCGCTACGGCCAGCACCTTCTTCGCGCGCTCCTGACCAATCACATACTGGTCCAGGATGCCGCTGATTTCTTTCGGCGAAGGCAATTTGTGCGCGCTGCTCTCGGCCTGGGCTTCCTGCACCTCCTCACGGATGATGTCATTGCACAGGTCGACGCACTCGTCGCAGATAAATACCGAGGGCCCGGCAATCAATTTGCGCACTTCGTGCTGGCTTTTGCCGCAGAAGGAGCAATAGAGCAATTTGCCGCTGTCCTCGCCGTTACGGGTGTCAGTCATTCGATCGATCCAATCCGGTAGGCTTGCAACACAAGATGAAGGCAATTGCGGGCTTTTTCAAGTCCGCAGGTAGGCGCTTTCGGCGCCCACCTGCTCTGGCCCCTGGGATCAGGAGGCCAGTTGCCGCTTGTCGTATACCGAGTCGATCAGGCCGTACTCGGCCGCGCGCGTGGCGCTCATGAAGTTGTCACGCTCGGTGTCGCGCTTGATGGTCTCCAGATCCTGGCCAGTGTGGTAGGCCAGCAACTCGTTCAGACGCGCCTTGATATTGAGGATTTCCTGGGCGTGGATCTCGATATCGGTAGCCTGGCCCTGGAAGCCGCCCAGCGGCTGGTGAATCATCACACGCGAGTTAGGCAGGCAGTGACGCTTGCCTTTGGCACCGGCAGTCAGCAGGAAGGCGCCCATGCTGCAGGCTTGGCCGATGCAGATGGTCGAGACGTCCGGCTTGATGAACTGCATGGTGTCGTAGATCGACATGCCGGCGGTGACAGAGCCACCCGGCGAGTTGATGTACAGATGGATATCCTTGTCCGGGTTTTCCGCTTCGAGGAACAACATCTGCGCCACGACGAGGTTGGCCATGTAGTCTTCTACCGGGCCCACCAGGAAAATCACTCGCTCCTTCAACAAACGCGAGTAGATGTCGTAAGCGCGTTCGCCACGGGCGGACTGCTCGATAACCATCGGGACCAGGCCGCCTGCGGCCTGGATGTCAGAGCTCTGCTGAATATAAGAATTGCGGGACATGTCCTGCGCTCACTCCCAAATAGTCATGGCTTGAATACGCACAAGCCAGCGCGAAGGCTGGCTTGTGGGGGTTTCCTACGAGAGTAGCGTATTACTCGGCTTCGGCAGGTGCCTCAGCGGGTTTTACGGCTTCTTCGTACGAGACCGATTTGTCGGTCACAGTCGCTTTCTGCAGAACAGTATCTACAACTTGCTCTTCCAGCACAACCGAACGGACTTCGTTCAGTTGCTGGTCGTTCTTGTAGTACCAGGAGATGACCTGCTCTGGCTCTTGGTAAGCCGAGGCCATTTCTTCGATCATCTCGCGAACCTTGCCTTCGTCCGGCTTCAGTTCGAACTGCTTGACCACTTCAGCGACGATCAGGCCCAGGACCACACGGCGCTTGGCTTGTTCGGTGAACAGCTCGGCCGGCAGTTGCTCAGGCTTGATGTTGCCGCCGAACTGTTGAACAGCCTGCACGCGCAGACGGTTGACTTCGTTCTCCAGCAGGGCTTTTGGCACTTCGATCGGGTTGGCGGCCAGCAGACCGTCCATGACCTGGTTCTTGACCTTGGCCTTGATCGCCTGACGCAGCTCACGCTCCATGTTCTTGCGAACTTCGGTGCGGAAGCCTTCCAGGGTCGATTCCTTGATGCCGAACTGGGCGAAGAATTCTTCGTTCAGCTCAGGCAGCGCAGGTGCCGAAACGCTGTTGACGGTGATGGTGAACTCGGCGGCCTTGCCGGCCAGGTCCAGGTTCTGATAGTCCTCTGGGAAGGTCACGTTGACAACGCGCTCTTCGCCAGCCTTGGCGCCTACCAGGCCATCTTCGAAGCCCGGGATCATGCGGCCGGAGCCCAGCACCAGCTGAGTGCCCTTGGCCGAACCGCCAGCGAACACTTCACCGTCTACCTTGCCGACGAAGTCGATGTTGACTTGGTCGTCGTTCTGCGCAGCGCGTTCAACGGTTTCGAAGCGGGTGTTCTGCTTGCGCAGCACTTCCAGCATGTTGTCCAGGTCGGCGTCAGCCACTTCGGCGCTCAGGCGCTCGACGTTGATCGACTCGAGGCCGGCAACGGTGAACTCAGGGAACACTTCGAAGATAGCGACGAATTCCAGGTCCTTGCCTTTTTCGAAGGACTTCGGCTCGACAGCCGGAGCGCCAGCCGGGTTCAGCTTCTGCTCGACCACAGCTTCGTAGAAGGAGGACTGGACCAGATCACCGAACACTTCCTGACGGGCGTCAGCTTCGAAACGCTGACGGATCACGCTCATCGGTACTTTGCCAGGACGGAAGCCTGCAACCTTGGCGCGACGGGCAGTCTGCTGCAGACGCTTGTTGACTTCGGTCTCGACGCGATCGGCCGGGACGGCGATGGTCATGCGGCGCTCGAGAGCGGAAGTGTTTTCAACAGAAACTTGCATGGATATTCCTCGTTGCACAGACGTTAGCCGGCGTTAGCCCGACTCCAGAATCAAGGGCAAGCATTCTAGTGAGTCGCGCAGCAGAAGTCACCCCACTCGGGACGACGGGAAACCACGCCGGTCGATTAACTTGCAGGGCACGTACGGCGTACCGTCGAGCCCGATTCACTTGGGGCTGCGCGCCACCTCGGGCGACCCACAGCCGAAATACCTTGTCAAACAACTGCAGCCAACGAATCGCCTTCTTTATTGAGGGTCGATTTCGTTGAACTGGCAGTACTCTTCCCAGGCCATGCCCAGCGCCTCAGCGACCTCGCGGTGCGTCTCCAGGCGCATGGCCTGCAGCTGCTCCGGGCTTTCGGCGATCAATTGCAGCGCCAGCTCCCAAGGTTCTATACCTTGTTCCTCGGCCGCATCTTCGAAGGCCCATTCGATCTGCTGGGCTTGCTCATGCGCATCCAGCTCGCGGATTTCTTCGAGCAGTTGCGGGTTGGCGTCGGCGAAGCGCTGCAGCGCCACGGCCTGACGGGCTTCTTTTGTAATCATGGGGTCTTTCCTCTGCCGACCGCAGGGCCGGTGCTTCAACCGGCTGAAATCTATCAGCTTTTATTGGGGCGCCACCAGAGGATTACAAGGGGGATCAGGTGGATTGCCAAACACTTTTCCGCCGCGCACAAAAAAAGCCGCAATCAGCGGCTTTTCTCGACACCCCACCACGCCCGCGTGGTGCAGACAAAACAAAGGCGCCTGATTTTACAATCAAGGCGCCTTCGAAAAATATGGGGTGGACGATGGGAATCGAACCCACGACAACTGGAATCACAATCCAGCGCTCTACCAACTGAGCTACGCCCACCATATTGCGGTCTTGCGGTATGCTGCAAATGCAGGGTGTTACAGAAGCATGGTGCGGACGAAGAGACTCGAACTCTTACAGCTTGCGCCGCTGGAACCTAAATCCAGTGTGTCTACCAATTTCACCACGTCCGCGTAACGCTTAAAACAAAGGCGCCGGATCGTACAATCAAGGCGCCCCTGTAAAATATGGGGTGGACGATGGGAATCGAACCCACGACAACTGGAATCACAATCCAGCGCTCTACCAACTGAGCTACGCCCACCATATTGCGGTACAACTACTTGCTTGCCTAAGCTGCCTGATGGCGCACCCGGCAGGACTCGAACCTGCGACCATCCGCTTAGAAGGCGGATGCTCTATCCAGCTGAGCTACGGGCGCATAAGCGATCAGCCTAACCGAACGATGACTCAACAGCGAACTGCCAAACCACTCATTCTGCCCGACTTTGCCAACCAGTGCTAGGCAGTGCCCGACAAGTGCGGCGAATGTTATAGCCGAGCCGCTAGGTCGTCAACATCTTTTTCTAAAAAATTTAAATTATTTAAGGGGTTAGGGGATTTGCCCGACCACCCGCCTTTGCCCTCGGGCCGTGTCGTGCGAGAATGTGCGCTCTTTATTGTTTCCTTCTCGATGGTTAATCACGCGTCTATGACTGCACACCTAATCGATGGCAAGGCGATCGCCGCCAGCCTGCGCCAGCAGATCGCTCAACGTGTCGTGGAGCGTCGCCAGCAAGGCCTGCGCACCCCGGGCCTGGCTGTGATCCTGGTCGGCACCGACCCCGCCTCCCAAGTCTATGTCTCGCACAAGCGCAAGGACTGTGAAGAGGTCGGCTTCATTTCCCAGGCGTTCGACCTGCCCAGCGAAACCACGCAGCAAGCCCTGACCGAGCTGATCGACCGCCTCAATGACGACCCGGCCGTCGACGGCATCCTGCTGCAACTGCCGCTGCCCGCTCACCTGGACGCCTCGCTGCTGCTCGAGCGCATCCGCCCGGACAAAGATGTCGACGGCTTCCATCCGTACAACGTCGGCCGCCTGGCCCAGCGTATTCCGCTGCTGCGTCCCTGCACGCCGAAAGGCATCATGACCCTGCTCGAAAGCACCGGTCAGGACCTGTACGGCATGAACGCGGTCATCGTCGGCGCCTCCAATATCGTCGGCCGCCCCATGGCCATGGAGCTGTTGCTGGCCGGTTGCACCGTCACGGTCTGCCACCGCTTCACCAAAGACCTGGCCGGCCACGTCGGCCGTGCCGACCTGGTGGTCGTGGCCGCCGGCAAGCCGGGGCTGGTCAAGGGTGAATGGGTCAAGGAAGGCGCCATCGTCATCGACGTGGGCATCAACCGCCAGGAAGATGGCAAGCTGGTTGGCGACGTGGTCTACGAGACTGCCTTGCCACGCGCAGGCTGGATCACCCCAGTGCCGGGTGGCGTCGGCCCGATGACCCGGGCTTGCTTGCTGGAAAACACGCTGTATGCAGCTGAAGAGCTGCATAAGTAAGAAAGCGTGATAAAAAACGGCACCGATTGCAGGTGCCGTTTTTTTTGCCTGCGGTTTATCGGCTGACTGTACCGACCTTTGCGCGGTCGTTAGCCGATCACTTGCGCGCCGCCTCCCACGACTTCAGCAGCTCGTTGTAGCTAACCGTCTCGCCCTTGGGCTTTTCGTTGGCCAGCTTAGGCTTCGGCGCGCCCGGCTGGTCGTACCAGTATTGGGCGTCCCGTTCCGGGTTGAGCTTCGGCGCACAGGTTGCCTGGGCATTGGAACGCTGCAGCCGCTCCATCATCCGGTCCTGATCACGGGCCAGGCCATCCAGCGCCTCCTGCGGGGTCTTCTCGCCGCTGGCCACTTCGGCGATATGGCTCCACCACAATTGCGCCAGCCGCGGGTAATCAGGCACGTTGGTGCCGGTGGGCGTCCATTGCACCCGTGCCGGGCTGCGGTAGAACTCCACCAGCCCGCCCAGCTTGGGCGCAAGGTCGGTCATCGCCTGGGAGTTGATGTCCGACTCGCGAATCGGCGTCAGACCGACGATGGTCTTTTTCAGCGACACCGTCTTGGATGTCACGAACTGCGCATACAGCCAGGCAGCCAGGCGCTGCTTCTCGGGAGTGGACTTGAAGAACGTCCAGGAGCCGGTGTCCTGATAGCCCAGCTTCATCCCCTCCTCCCAGTACGGCCCCTTGGGCGATGGCGCCATGCGCCACTTCGGCGTGCCATCGGCGTTGACCACCGGCAGCCCGGGCTTGGTCATGTCGGCGGTAAAGGCGGTGTACCAGAAGATCTGCTGGGCAATGTTGCCCTGCGCCGGCACCGGGCCTGCCTCGGAGAAGGTCATGCCCTGGGCTTCCTTGGGCGCGTAGGCGCGCATCCAGTCCACGTACTTCTGTGTTGCGTACACGGCCGCCGGGCCATTGGTGTCACCGCCGCGGGTAACGCTGGAACCCACCGGGTGGCAGTCCTCCACGCGGATGCCCCACTCGTCCACCGGCAGGCCATTGGGCAGGCCCTTGTCGCCACCGCCGGCCATCGAGAACCAGGCATCGGTAAAGCGCCACCCCAGCGACGGGTCCTTCTTGCCGTAGTCCATGTGGCCATAGACACGCTTGCCGTCGATTTCCTTGACGTCCTCGCTGAAGAATTGGGCGATGTCCTCGTAGGCCGACCAGTTCACCGGCACGCCCAGCTCATAGCCGTACTTCTCCTTGAACCTGGCTTTGAGCGCTGGCCGCTCGAACCAGTCGGCACGGAACCAGTAAAGGTTGGCGAACTGCTGGTCAGGCAACTGGTAGACCTTGCCATCCGGCGCGGTGGTAAACGAGATGCCGATGAAATCCTTGAGGTCGAGGGTCGGCGAAGTGTAGGCCTTGCCCTCGTTGGCCATCAGGTCGGTGATCGATTCGACCTTGCCATAGCGAAAATGCGTACCGATCAGGTCCGAATCGTTGACCCAGCCGTCATAGATGTTCTTGTCCGATTGCATCTGGGTCTGCAGCTTCTCGACCACGTCACCTTCCTGCAGCAGGTCGTGGGTCAGCTGGATGCCGGTGATCTCACTGAAGGCCTTGGCCAGCACCTTGGATTCGTACTCATGGGTGGTGATGGTTTCCGACACCACATTGATCTTCATCCCACGAAACGGTTCGGCGGCCTTGATGAACCACTTGAGTTCGGCCAACTGCTGCTCAGGTGTCAGGGTCGAAGGCTTGAACTCGCTGCCGATCCACCGCGATGCCGCTTCCTCGTACTGGTCGGCCCACGCCGCGCCCGGCACGCTGGCCAGCACCAGCAACGCGGCCAGGGTCAAATGTCGCCTTTTGTCATTGTCATGGAACATTGTGATCTCCCGATTGAGTTATTCCCGGAGCCGTCGCTCAGCCCCAACGCAGCACCACCACGAGCCAGCCCAGCGACAGCAGCGAGGCCACCCACAACGGCCAGTCGCTGACCCCGACTACCAACAAGTGCAGGTAGGCGCTGACCAGCAAGCCAACGAACAACCGGTCGCCACGGCTGGTGACGATCGGCAGAAAGCCGCGCCGCTCCACACAGGGGTGGCGCAGTTCGAGCAGGGTCATGCACACCAGCAGCACACCGACGGCAGCGAAGAACAGCGCTGTCGGCAGGGTCCAGGCCATCCATTCCATGCGTTGCCCTCCTTACACCCGGCCAAGGGCAAAGCCCTTGGCCACATGGTTGCGGACAAACCAGATCACCAGCATGCCCGGCAAGATGGTCAGCACGCCGGCAGCGGCCAGCACGCCCCAGTCGATACCGGAAGCCGAAACGGTACGCGTCATCACCGCCGCGATCGGCTTGGCATTGACTGAGGTGAGGGTGCGCGCCAGCAGCAGTTCGACCCACGAAAACATGAAGCAGAAAAACGCCGTCACGCCGATGCCGGAGCCAATCAGCGGGATGAAGATCTTCACGAAGAAACGCGGGAAGCTGTAACCGTCGATGTAAGCCGTTTCGTCGATCTCCTTCGGCACCCCCGACATGAAGCCCTCAAGGATCCACACCGCCAGCGGCACGTTGAACAAGCAATGGGCCAGCGCCACGGCAATGTGCGTGTCGAACAGGCCGATCGAGGAATACAGCTGAAAAAACGGCAACAGGAACACCGCTGGCGGCGCCATGCGGTTGGTCAGCAACCAGAAGAACAGGTGGCGGTCGCCAAGAAAGCGATAGCGTGAGAAGGCATAGGCCGCCGGCAACGCCACCGCCAGCGAAATAAGCGTGTTCAGGCACACGTAGTACAGCGAGTTGATATAGCCGCTGTACCAGCTGGCATCGGTGAAAATGACCCGGTAATTGTCGAGCGTGAATGCCTGTGGCCACAGGGTCAGGCCGCCAAGGATCTCGGTGTTGCTCTTGAACGACATGTTCAGCAGCCAGTAGATCGGCACCAGCAGGAAGAAGAAGTACAACAGCAGGGGCAATGCCTTGCGCGCGCTCATGGCCTAGTCCTTGTCGGCGTGCGTCATGGCGGTGTAGAACAGCCACGACACCAGCAGGATGATCAGGAAGTACACCAGCGAAAATGCCGCAGCCGGCCCCAGGTCGAACTGCCCTACCGCCATGCGCGTGAGGGTCTGGCTAAGGAACGTGGTGGCATTGCCGGGCCCGCCACCGGTCAGCACGAACGGCTCGGTGTAGATCATGAAGCTGTCCATGAAACGCAGCATCACTGCGATCAACAGCACGTTCTTGAGCTTCGGCAGCTGGATGTGGCGGAACACCGCCCAGGCCGACGCCCGGTCGATGCGGGCGGCCTGGTAATAGACATCGGGTATGGCCCGCAAGCCCGAATAACACAGCAGCGCCACCAGCGACGTCCAGTGCCAGACATCCATCACCAACACCGTGAGCCAGGCGTCGAACGGGTCACTGGCATAGTTGTAGTTGACCCCGAGCTTGGCCAACGCGGCGCCCATCAGGCCAATGTCGGCACGGCCGAAGATCTGCCAGATGGTGCCGACCACGTTCCACGGGATCAGCAGCGGAATGGCCATCACGATCAAGCAGATCGACGCCATGCGGCCCTTGGTCGGCATCGTCAGGGCGATGGCGATCCCCAGCGGAATCTCGATCAGCAGCACGCAGCCTGAATAGATGAACTGGCGCAGCAGGGCATCGTGCAGGGCAGGGTCACGCAGTACCTGGCGGTACCAGTCGGCCCCCACAAAATAGCGATTGGACTGATCGAAGATGTCCTGCACCGAATAGTTGACCACGGTCATCATCGGCACCACCGCGCTGAACGCCACCAGCGTGAACACCGGCAGCACCAGCCACCAGGCCTTGTTGTTGCGCACCTTGTTCATGGCCCGGCCTCCAGCAGTACATCATCGACGTAGAGCATCAGCCATTGGCTGGGCAGGCTCACCCAGGCCTGGCCCACCGGCAGCGGGCGGTCCTCGCCCAGGCGCGCCTTGAGCGTGGCACCGCCGAGCGTGAAGGTGACGATGCGGTAGGTGCCCAGGTCTTCGACATCCAGCACCTGCACCGCAAAGGCGTGGTCGAGCGGGGTGTCCCAGAGCTGCACGAACTCCGGCCGTATCCCTACTTGCAGGCGCCCACCTCCCGTTGCCGCCAAGCGTTCGCGCAAGCCATCGGGCAATGCCAGGTGCAGGCCGCCGAAGCTCACCCCATCGGCTTCGGCGCGCACGTCGATGAAGTTCATGCCCGGGCTGCCAATGAAATAGCCGACAAAGGTATGACGTGGCCGCTCGAACAACTCGCGCGGGGTTGCGAACTGGACGATGCGCCCAGCGTGCATCACCGCGATCTTGTCGGCGAAGGTCGAGGCCTCCAGCTGATCGTGGGTGACGTAGATCATGGTGATGTTGAACTGCTCATGGATCTGCTTGAGCTTGCGCCGCAGCTTCCACTTCAGGTGCGGGTCGATCACCGTCAAAGGTTCGTCGAAGAGGATCGCCGAGACGTCTTCGCGTACCAGGCCACGGCCCATCGAGACTTTCTGCTTCTCGTCGGCGCTGAGGTTGCGCGCCTTCTTTTTCAGCACGGCGGACAGGTCGAGCACCTCGGCGATCTCCTCCACCCGTGCTCGCACCCTGCCCTCGTCCACCCCCTGGTTGCGTAACGGGAACGCCAGGTTGTCGAAGACCGTCATGGTGTCGTACACCACTGGAAACTGGAACACCTGGGCAATGTTGCGCGCCTGCGGCGACAGCGCGTTGACCGGCTTGCCGTCGAACAGCACTTCGCCGTGAGAAGGCGTAAGCAGCCCCGAGATGATGTTGAGCAAGGTCGACTTGCCGCAACCCGAAGGCCCGAGCAAGGCATAGGCACCCCCTTGCTCCCACACGTGCTCCAGCGCGTGCAAGGCGTAGTCTGCCTCCGAGGCCGGCTGGCGGCTGTAGCTGTGCGCCAGCTGGCGCAGACGGATCTCGGCCATCAACGACGCCTTGCCTGGCGCAGGCCCGGGGCCTGTACCAAGGCCCCGGCATTGTCGAAGACAAACAGCTTGTGCGTGGGGATGAACACCCTGATCGGCGTGTCCACCTGGTACTCGTGCACGCCCGGCAAGTGCAGGGTCATCCGCCAGTGCTCATTGCGCACATGGAGGAAGGTTTCCGAGCCACTGATCTCGGCCAGCTCCACCAGTACCGCCAGCTCCAGGTCATCGTCATGGGTCGGCACCAGGGTGATGTGGCTGGGGCGCACACCAAAGCGGTAGTCACCTTCGCCTAGGCGTTGCAGGTCGGCGTTGCGGGCAAAGTGCACCGCCTGCGCCAGGCTCACCTCATTGCCCGCGATGCGCCCGGGTATCAGGTTGATGGGGGGTTCGGAAAACAGCTCGGCGGCCAGCACGCTGCTGGGCTGCTGATAGACCGCCGTGGTTGGGCCGCTCTGCACAATGCGCCCCTGGTGCAAGAGCGTTGTGGTACCGCCCAGCGCCAGCGCTTCATTGGGCTCGGTGGTGGCATAGACGGCAATGCAGTTGCGCTGGGCGAACAACGCCCGCAGCTCTTGGCGCAGGCCTTCGCGCAGCTTGTAATCGAGGTTGACCAACGGCTCGTCGAACAGGATCAACGAAGCATCCTTGACCAGCGCCCGGGCCATCGCCGTGCGTTGCTGCTGGCCACCGGACAACTCCAGCGGCAAGCGCTGCAGGTAAGCCTCGATGCGCAGCATTTCGGCGGTTTCCTGTACCCGTCGGCGCACCTCTGCCTCGGCCAGGCGTGCCTGGCGCAGGGGTGAAGCGATGTTCTCGTACACGCTCAGGGTCGGGTAATTGATGAACTGCTGATACACCATCGACACGTTGCGCTGGCGCACCGGCACCCCGGTGACATCGCTGCCGGCCATCAGCACGCGGCCCCGGTCCGGTCGGTCAAGCCCCGCCATCAGGCGCATCAGGCTGGTCTTGCCGGCCAAGGTGCGGCCCAGCAGCACGTTGAACGACCCCGGCTCGAAACGCAGGGACGCATCGACGATGCACGCCTGGTTGTCGACACTGCGGCTGACCTGCTCCAGCACCAGGGACATGGCGTGGCCTTTTCTTGATTGTTGTGCGCAGGGCACAGCCAGTTTCGTGCCAGCCCTGCCTGATCGCTCTGGCCCGCGCCTTAACCTGCCAGGGCCTGCCATTGCCCGTTCACACCTGAACACCTGCCCTGAACAGCTGAACAGGCGTGGGTTTGACAATGAACAACCGTGGACGACACTGAACAGCGGTCGACTGATAACAACAAACACACAGGACAGGCCCATGGCCGCATCCGCTTCGCCCCATGCCCAACTGATCCAGGCGTCCTGGGCGCGATGCCGCGAGCATGGCCTGCAACCCCAGCGTGCACCCGACTTCGATTGCCTGACCGCAACCGAACTGAACAGCCTGCTGGAGCGGCGCCATGCGCTGTTGCGGCTGACCCGTGATGAAGTGCTGCCACACTATGCACACCTGCTGGGCAACGCCAGCTACCTGGTGATGCTGGCCGACGCCAGTGGTTGCCTGCTTGACACCTGGGGTTCGCAACGCTTCGTCGACCCGCGTCAACGCCATGGTTTCAGCGCAGGCGCCCATTGGCTCGAACGCGGCGTGGGCACCAATGCCCTGGGTACTGCGCTGGTCTGCGCCGAAGCGATCCACGTTGGCCAGGATGAACACTTTCTGCAGCAGAACCGCTACCTATGCAGCGCCGCTGCGCCGGTGTTCGATGCCGAGCGGCAACTGGTCGGCGCGCTCGATGTGGCCAGCGACGGCTACCTGCCCGCCAGCCAGACGCTCGGCCTGGTGCGCATGATGGGCCAGAGTCTGGAGAACCGGTTGATCCTCGCGCAGCATGGCGACCATCACGCCCAGCTGCTGTTCAACAGCGCCTGCGACAACCTCGACAGCCCTTGGGCGGGCTTGCTGGTATTCGATGAGCGCGGCCAGGTGCTCGCGGCCAATCACCGGGCCGACAGTTTGCTCGGCGGCAACCCGCTGCGGCAGAACATCGAACAATTGTTCCAAACGCCCTTGCAGCAGTTGCTGGCCCAGCCCCAGCAACAGCCGTTTGCCCTGCAGGCGGCCGGCCGCCACCGTTTCCACTGCCAATGGCAACCGCCCCGCCACGGCCCCACACCCACGTCACCCGGTCACGGTGACCCGCGCCTGGGCCAAGCCTTGGGCCAAGCCAGCCTGCTACTGGAAAAGGACATCCCGGTATTGATCCAGGGTGAAACCGGGGTGGGCAAGGAAGTCTTCGTCGAGGCCCTGCACCGCGCCAGTAGCCGCGCCGGCCAGCCGCTGATCGCCGTCAACTGCGCGGCAATCCCCGCCGAGCTGGTCGAGTCGGAGCTGTTCGGCTATGACAAAGGCGCCTTCACCGGCGCTCATCACAAGGGCAACCCCGGGCTGATCCGCAAGGCCGATCACGGCATTCTGTTTCTCGACGAAATCGGCGACATGCCACTGCCGACCCAGGCCCGACTGCTGCGCGTACTGCAATCACGCAGCATTCAGCCCCTGGGCAGCGGCGAGCCAGTGACCGTAGATATCCGCGTGGTATCGGCGAGCAATCGCGACCTGGCCGACGCCGTGCGTACCGGTCGATTTCGCGAAGACCTTTACTACCGGGTAGCCGGGCTGACCCTCAGCTTGCCGGCCTTGCGCGAACGCAGTGATCGGCGCGCGCTGATCGAGCAGGTGCACGCCCGGCACCTCGCCCCCGGGCAACCACGGCAATTACCACCCAGCACCCTTGAACTGTTGTTGCACCATCCCTGGCCGGGCAACCTGCGCCAACTCAACAGCGTACTGCAGGTAGCCCTGGCCCTGGCCGGCACGCAGCCAATCGGCATCGAGCACTTTTCAGTGTGCTTCCTTGCCCAGGCCAGTGCACTCACGCCAAGCCCGCAGGTCGCAGCGACGCAAACGCCCGCCACTGACCTGGCCCACCTGCTGAACACCTGCGACGGCAACATTTCTGCGCTGGCGCGCTTGCTGGGCATTAGCCGCACCACCCTGTACAAACGCCTGCGCGAACAAGGGCTGGAACCCTCCCACCTGTAAGCCTGTAGCGGCCTCTCAACCATCAACCGCCGCGCCAGGCCTCGGGCTGCCGATAGCCTTGCGCCCACGCCACCACCTCGCTCGCCGGCATCGGCCGGGCAATGCAATAGCCCTGCGCCAGCTCACAGCCCAGCGCCATCAACACCCGCCCGTGCTCGACACTCTCCAGGCCTTCGGCAATCACCTCGCGGCCAAACGCCCGCGCCAGCCCGATCACCGCCCCGGTCAGGGCCAGGTCGTCCTGGTCATGAAGGATGTCGCGCACGAATGACTTGTCGATCTTGATGGTTTGGGTGGGCAAGCGCTTGAGGTAGCTGAGCGACGAATAACCGGTGCCGAAATCGTCCAGCGAAAAGCGCACGCCCAGGGCCCGGCAAGCATCCAGGCAGCGGCTGACATGCTGCAGGTTGTCGATGGCCACCGACTCGACGATTTCCAGGTCCAGCCGCGTCGGATCAACCCCCGCATGCGCTGCCAGCAACTGCTCCAGGCGCTCGACGAAATCATTGCGCTGCAGATGCCGCGCCGCGATGTTGACACTCAGCGACCAAGGCTGCCCCAGTCGTTGCCAGGCCTGCAGCTGGCTCAACGCCTGGTCGATCACCCATTCGCCAATCTCGATGATCAAGTCGGTCTGCTCCACCCAGGGCAGGAACTCACCGGGAGGCACCAGGCCACGACCCGGCCGTTGCCAACGCAACAAACCCTCGAACCCCAGCACCTGGCCGCTGCGCAAATTGACCTTGGGCTGGTAGTGGAGGCACAGCTCACCATTGCGCAGTGCCCGACGTACCCGCGCCACAGTCTGGTGGGTGGCCTTGAGCTCCTGCTCCTGGGACACATCGAACAGGTGATAGCGGTTGCGCCCCCGTTGCTTGGCCACGTACATGGCCTGGTCAGCGTGGCGCACCAGTGTATCGGCATCCTCATCGTCGAGCGGGTAGAGCGTGACGCCGATACTGGCGCTTAGCGAAAGGGTGTGCTCACGTACTACATACGGGGTCGACAGCGCGCGCAACACACGGCGCAGGGCCGCATCCAGCTGACGGTCGTCACCGACATTGCGCAGGATCAACACGAACTCGTCACCCGATAACCGGGCGACGGCATCCCCACCGCGCAAGATACCTTTCAGGCGCTGCGCCACTTCGACCAGCAACAGGTCACCCGTGGCATGCCCGTAACCATCGTTGACCGCCTTGAAGCCATCCAGGTCGAGCATGCACACGGCCAGCGGTATGTCCTCGCGACGCGAAAAAGCCAACGCCTGGTTGAGCAAGTCGGACAGGAAGGCGCGGTTGGGCAGGCCCGTCAGCACATCGTGGCCCACCCGCCACTGCAGGGTATGCAGCAGCTGGCGCTTCTCGGTGACATCGAAACGTATCGACACATACTTGCGTACCTTCCCAGTCGCGGGGTCGACCAGCGGCACCATGGTACTGTCCACCCAGTACAGCGAACCGTCCCTGGCACGGTTGCAGATCTCGCCCTTCCACACCTTGCCGGCGGCCAGTGCCCGCCACATGCCCTCGAAGAACTCCGGCTCATGCAGGCCGGAGTTCAGAATGCGATGGTTGGCGCCCAGCAGTTCGTCCCGGCTGTAACCCGAGATGCTGCAAAACTGCTGGTTGACATAGGTAATGCAGCCACGCAGGTCGGTTTCGGAAAAGATCGCGGCCGCGTCCACGGCCGCGCGGTAGTTATCGTCCATAAGCATCCTGCCCTAGCGGTTGAAGCGCTCCACGAGGGCGCGTAATCCTGCGCACACCTCTTCCAGCTCGGCACCGCGCGAGGCGGCGGCGTTGGCACTGTGGGCGCTGTGTTGGGCAATACCCGCCACACCGTTGATCTGCCGCGACACCTCTTCGGCCACGACAGACTGCTGCTGCGAGGCCGTGGCCATCTGCTGGCTCATGTCACTGATACGCTGCACCGCTGCACGAATACCGTGCAGTGCCTGCTGTGCTTCCTGCACCTGGGCTACGCCCTGTTCGGCACCCTGGATACCTTGGCTGGCAATGGCCACGGCGTCCTCGGCGCCGCTGCGCAGGCCGTCGATGATGGCCTGGATATGCAACGTCGACTGCCGGGTCTTGTCGGCCAACGCCCTTACTTCATCGGCTACCACGGCGAAGCCGCGGCCCTGCTCGCCGGCACGGGCGGCCTCGATGGCGGCATTGAGGGCCAGCAGGTTGGTCTGTTCGGCAATGCCACGGATCATCCCGGCAGCCTCGGCGATGGCACCGGTCTGGCCGGCCAGGTGGGTGACCGCCTGATTGATCTGGTCCACCGTGCCGGCCAAGGCGCGAATAGCCGTGCCGCTGGCGTCGGCCACGCGGCTGCCCTGCTCGGCCAGCAGGTGCGCGGTTTGCGCCTCGGCTGCGGTGAGCTGCACATGGTTGACCACCTCACCGATCGATGCAGTCATCTGGGCCATGGCGGTTGCGCTCAGGTCGGTTTCGGCGCGCTGTTCCAGCAGCGCCGTTTCGGTGCCGCGCGACAACCGCCCGGCATCGTGGGCGGCCACCGCCATCTGCGTGGCGAGATCGCTGAGGCGGGTCAACGCGGTCTTCAGGCGGGCTTCTTCACCGATCAGGATCAGTTGCAGTTGCCCAGCCGCACCGGGCAAGTCGCTGTAGGTCAAGGCGGCGGTCGGGTCGGCGAAGGTCCCTTCGGCGCCCCGGATCACCCGCCGCAGCTGGCGGCCCAGGTCGTTGCGCATCCACAGGCCGTAGGCGGCGAACAAGGCCAGGGTCACGCCCTGCCCTGGCCAGCCCGGCAAGAGCTGGTTGGCGCCCACCGCCAACACCCCGCCCAGCAGTGGCAACGCCAAGGCCTGGGCCAGCAGCGCCAGGCGGCGGGCGTTCGACAGCGGCGCCTGGCCTTGGCGCAAGCGCGCATACAATGCCTCGGCACGGCGCACCTGCTCGCGGGTCGGGCAGACCCGCACCGACTCGTAGCCAATGACCCGGCCCCCTTCAAGGATCGGCGTGACATAGGCATTGACCCAGTAGTAGTCACCGTTGCGGCAGCGGTTCTTGACGATACCCATCCAGCTTTTGCCGGCTTTCAGGTGGCGCCACATCAAGGCATACACCGCTGCGGGCATGTCCGGGTGGCGCACCAGGTTGTGCGGGCTGCCGATCAGTTCGGCCTCGCTGTAGCCGCTGATGGCGGCAAACTCTGGGTTGCAGTAGGTAATCAGGCTGGTGGTGTCGGTGGCGGAAATAAGCCGCTGACCCGAGGGGAAACGTTGCTCGACCGGGGTTACCGGGAGATTGAGGCGCACGATGAGACTCCATTCACTGACGAACCGGCACTCTGCCCATCGATGGCCATCGGAACCGATCCGCATCGATCCGCTCAAATGTGCACATGTGCTTCCAGCCACACCGGCATGAGGCCGAATGACACTGGAGACTCGATGATGACTGTCCGGTCAAGTGGCGAATTCTACGAAATCCATCACATAAATCCAACAAAGGTGATCAATCATGGCGTTGCGCCATGCGGATAGATATCGTTAAGTTCTTGATTCTAAATGGGAATTAAGTGATGACGAGATCAGCTCTGGGGTTTGCCCTGCGTCGCTACCGCAAGCTGGCGGGTCTGACCCAGGCACAATTCGCCGAGCGAACCGGCTTCGACCCCAAGACTATCAGCCGTTTCGAGACCGGCACCTATACCCCCAGCGTTGATGCGCTCATGGCGTTCGCCGGCGTGCTGGGCGTCAAACCCAAGGACTTCTTCGCCGAACCGGACGACGAAGAGGAGCAGCGCGCCTACCTGTTCGGTGTCATCCACAACGCCCCACCCAAAGACCTTGGCAAGCTGATTGCAGCAGTGGACGAGGTATTGGCCAAGCCCTGATCTGATTCTTCCCTTTCTTGGGGCGAACTGTGCAGCCCCGACCAAATGGCAACGCACCGAATTAGAGCCTGGCAGGGCCGATTGCACCACAACTGGTCAGACCGGTAAGGCCAAAAACCCTTGCAATGTAGGATTTTTCGCGCTTTTATGGCCTCGCGCTGAACAAACCGGTAAGACCACAATAATTAAGTCCTGCGCTCTTTGACCCTCGCGGCATCGAAGCAAGGACACCGATCAGAGATCACTCCCATGCTCAAATGGTGCTCGCGTTCGATCTTCCTGCAAGTTGTGCTGGGCCTTGCCCTCGGCATTGCCTGCGGCCTCAGCTTCCCCGACCTCTCCCTGCAACTCAAACCCCTCGGCGACGGCTTCATCAAGCTGATCAAGATGCTCATCGGCCTGATCGTGTTCTGTGTCGTGGTCAGTGGTATTTCCGGTGCGGGCGACCTCAAGAAGGTTGGGCGAATCGGCCTGAAGTCGGTCATCTACTTCGAAGTGCTGACCACCATCGCCTTGGTGATCGGCCTGGTATTCGCCTTCAGCAGCGGCATCGGCAGCGGCGCCAACATCCACCTGGACCAGTTGTCCAGCGCCGATGCCAACGGCCTGGCCGAGCGCGGCCAGCACATCCACGGTGCCACCGCGTTCTTCATGGACCTGATCCCGACCTCGGTAGTCGGTGCCTTCGCTGACAACAACATCCTGCAGGTGCTGCTGTTCTCGGTGCTGTTCGGCAGCGCGCTGAACCTGGTGGGCGACTCGGCGGCGGGTATTTCGCGGCTGATCAACGAGCTCAGCCACGTGATCTTCCGCATCATGGGCATGATCGTGCGCCTGGCACCGATCGGTGTGTTCGGCGCCATCGCCTTCACCACCAGCAAATATGGCCTGGAATCGCTGCAACACCTGGGTGGCTTGGTCGCGTTGTTCTACCTGACCTGCGCCGGCTTCGTGCTGGTCGTGCTGGGCACCGTCATGCGCGTGTCGGGCCTGAAACTGCTGCCCCTGATCAAATACCTGCGCGAAGAACTGACCATCGTTCTTGGTACCGCCTCGTCCGACGCCGTGCTGCCACAGATCATGCGCAAGCTCGAGCACCTGGGCATTGGCAGCTCCACCGTCGGCCTGGTCATCCCGACCGGTTACTCGTTCAACCTCGACGGCTTCTCCATCTACCTGACCCTGGCCATCGTGTTCATCGCCAATGCCACCGGCACGCCACTGGAGATGACCGACCTGCTGACCATCCTGCTGGTATCGCTGGTGACTTCCAAGGGTGCTCATGGCATCCCAGGCTCGGCGTTGGTGATCCTCGCCGCCACCCTGACCGCTGTGCCGGCCATCCCGGTAGTAGGCCTGGTGCTGGTGCTGGCCGTGGACTGGTTCATGGGGATCGGGCGGGCACTGACCAACCTGATCGGCAACTGCGTGGCCACCGTGGCCATCGCGCGCTGGGAAAAGGACATCGACCTGGAACGCGCGCAGAACGTGCTCGCTGGCAAACCTGGTTTTGCCCACACACCCCGCAAGCAGCCCAACGCCCATCAACAGGAATTCTGATCGAACAAGGCCGGCGTTGGACGCCGGCCCTTCCAGGAGCGAACCGTGATCAGCTCATCAACCGTCGTCACCTCAGTGGTGGAAAAACTGCGCCAGGCCCTGGCCCGCGGCCAATGGCGTTCTGGCGACATGCTGCCGGGCCAGCGCGAACTGGCCGAACAACTGGGCATCAGCCGCCCCAGCCTGCGCGAGGCCGTCACCGTGCTGGAAACCTTGGGCCTGGTGCGCGCCCTACCGGGTAAAGGCGTACTGGTATTGGATGCCGACGCCGCCCTGCCGGAGCCGGGCATCGACACCAGCGCGTCGGCCAGCCTGGCCGATGTGCTGGAGCTGCGCTACACCCTCGAACCCTTCATCGTCGGCCTGGTGGCGCAGTCGGCCAACAGCCACGACATCGGCCAACTGCGCCTGACGCTGATGGACATGCGCGAAGCACTGGACGCCGATGACAGCGAAGCCGGAGTCAAAGCCTACATCGCGCTGCATGAGGCGCTGTTCGCCCTGACCACCAACCCGATCTTCCAGAGCGTGGTGCAACAGACCAGCAATGCCCTCAAGCAAAGCGCCGACATGCTGCGCAACTCGCCCGAGCATCTGGCCGCGCGGCTGAAGGAAAGCAATGCCGTGGTGCGCGCCATCCGCGAACGCAACAGCGCCGAGGCCAGTGCCCAGATGCGTCAGCACATCCTTGCCGAAGGCCAGCGCATGGGCATCCAGCTGAACATCCCGGACGAACACCCACGCCCTTGACCCCAGGAGAGCGACCATGACCGCCAGCGCCCACGCCGCCCCCCACCTGCCTGCCCTGCTCGTCGCTGGCGAAACTCGCCTGTCGGCCGACCAGATCTACCCACGGCTATTCGACGCGATCCTCGAACAGCGCCTGCCACCCGGCGCCCTGCTGCCCGAGCAAGCCCTGGGGCATGCCTTTGGGGTAAGCCGCACGGTGATCCGTCGGGTGCTCGGCCGCCTGTCGGACCAGCAGGTGGTGGTCCAGCGCCCCAGCCACACTGCGCACCTGGCCGCCCCCGACCCAGACCAGGCGCGCCAGGTGCTCAGTGCCAGGCGCCTGGCTGAAACCACCTTGATTACCCTGGCTGCGCAGCGCGCGCGGCCGGCTCAGATCCGCCAGCTGCGCCTGTTGGTCGAGCGCGAGCGCCAGCACCATGAAAGTGGTGAGCGCTGCGCGGCCATCCGCCTGGGCGGCGAGTTTCACCTGAAGCTCGCGCAGGTCGCCGCCAACGCGCCACTGGCGCGGTTCCTCAACGGCCTGGTGCCGATGACCTCGCTGATCATTGCCCGCTACGAGTCACCCTGCTGCGACCACTGCGCCTGGGAAGAGCATGCGGCGATCATCGATGCGGTGGAAGCCGGGGATGCGGCGGCAGCGCTGGCATTGATGCATGAGCATCTTGACCGGCTGCAAGACAAACTCGACCTGGGCTGAGGTTTTTTTCACGGCCGCCCTATACTCGAGAAACCACCCCAGCCTCTACCCAGGGAGGCGGCCGCGTGAGCTCGCGTATGCCGTTACTGCTGCTTTGCCTGCTGTTGGCCCTCGGCGGCTGCGCGGGCAAGCGCCCGCCTGCCCCGCCACCTGCCGCGGTGCTGACCCCGGCCACGTGGCAGCGCATCGATCAGGACCTGATCGATGCCTCGGTGGGTGCTGCAGGTTCTGCCAACGACTATGCCCGGCGCTCCATGCGGGTGTGGAAGGAACAGGTGCAGCAACGTACCGAAAGTGAGTTCATCCCATGGTTCACCGGTTACTGGACCCAGCAATGGCTGACCCTCAAGGTGGCCTGGTACAAGCTCGACAGCGGTGAAGGCCGCGAGCCTGCGCAAAAACGCCTGGCGCTGTACCTTCAGGAGCAGTACCACGAGCGGGTGATCGAGCCGGTGGCCGAGCAGATCAACCCGGAGGGCATCCGCGACCGTGCCTGTGAGCTGTATGTGCAGTTGCTCGGCCAGCAACTGCCGGCCATCATCGCCCGCTACAACGCGCCGCCCGAGCAACTCAGCCAACGCCTCAATCGCATACCCGCCATCGCCCTGGGCCCACCCGATGCGCGCAACGCCAGCCTCTATCAACTGCTGCGCGCCAAGTCGCTGGACCAGCAACCGGCCTGGCAAGCCATGCGCCAGCATCTGCACGAGCAAGCCAGCAAAGGGCCTGGGCAGACCGACGTGGGGCTGTCATCGGTGGCCACGCGGGCCAGCGAGAAACTCGGTGCCACCCTGGCGCCGCGCGGCATTGCCAGCGCCGTGGCTTCGGCGGTGGGCAAGGTGGCCGGGGCGATGATCTCGGTGGCGGCGGCAGGCTACGGCATGATCACCCACGACCGTGAGCAACCGCAGATGGTCGAGCAGTTGCGGGTGATCCTCAATGTCGCGCTGAACCAGGAATGGCAGGAGCTGATGGAAAACCGCCAGAGCGGGGCGATGGCCGGCGTCTATTACCTGTCGGGGCAGGTCGAGGACAACCTGCTGGCCAGCGCGCCGCGGCCGGTGGAGCCTGTGGAGCCGCAGGCAGAACAGAAGCAGACGCCACTGTTGATACGCCTGCCGCCGTAGCGGTTAGCGGTACCGGCCTCAGGCAGTGGCCAGCGCCGAGCGGGGCAAGCCGAAAATCCGGTCGAACGCCCAGTTGTAGGCAAAGGTGTAGCACGGCACCAGAATGATGAATGCCAGGTCCACCACAAACGCCTCCACCAGGCTCATGCCCAGCCACCAGGCAATCAGCGGAATCAAGTACACCACCAAGGTCAGCTGAAACCCGATGGCATGTGCCACACGCCGCCCCACGCTGCGCCCGCGCTTGGCCTGGCGGCTCTCCCAGCGCTCGAACAGCGTGTTGTAGATCAGGTTCCAGAGCATGGCGATGGTGGTGATCATCACGGCCAGTGGCCCGGTGTGGGACGCCTTAGTGTCTGACAGATACGCCAGCCCGAGGGTCGACATGCACAGCCCGATCAATTCATAAAACGTCACGTAGACCAATTTGCGTTTAACGCCCTGCACCCCGTTTTACCTCTATTTGACTAACAACGATGGGGCGGGAGAATGCTTCAATCTTCTTGACAGTAAAAGTCAGCAGCTGTCAGATCAACTGACAGGAGGCTGCCATGAACTTTTCCAGCGACAATATCCAGCTGTTTCTCGCCGTGCTCGATCGCGGCTCGTTCTCTGCGGCCGCGCGCGCGTTGCACCGCGTGCCCTCGGCGGTAAGCATGGCCATCGGCAACCTGGAGGCAGAGCTCGGCTACAGCCTGTTTGAACGTGGCCCGCGCGAAGTCCGCGCGACCGCCCAAGCCTTGGCCCTGGAGCCCCATGCCAGGCTGATCGCCGAACAGCTCGGGCTGTTGCAAGTACATGCCCTGGAGCTGTCCCAAGGGCTTGAGAGCAGCCTGACCATCGCCGTGATCCCGGACATCGACCATCGCCCGCTGCTGGCCGCCATCGCCCAGCTTGGTGAGCGCTACCCGTTGCTCGACATCGCACTGCTCAGCGCCCCGCAGGAAGACGCACTGCAGCTGCTCGACAGTGGCCGCGCCGACCTCTGCGTGGCCTTCGCCGGCCTGCAGGTGGATGCCCGTCGCGGCTTTCAGCACATCGGCATGGAATCGCTGGTAGCAACGCTGTCACCCGCGCACCCGGCCGTGCTCGAAGACCGCGTTCACTACCTCGAAGACCTGATCAACGTGCGCCAGATCCTGGTGCGCAGCCGCGACCTGCCGCTGACCGACCCGCGCGCCCTGATTGGTGCCACGCACTGGTCCACCGACAGCTTCGATGTCGCCCTGCAGATGGTCGAGGCCGGCCTCGGCTGGGGGGACCTGCCACTCTCGCGCATCGCACCGCTGCTAGCGGCCGGGCGCCTGGTGCGGCTGGGCTTTCGCAATACCCGCAACGCGTTGCAGTTACCCGTGCACCTTTTGTGGCGCAAGCAGCAGCCGCTGCAGCAGGCGGCGCGTTTGTTGATTGAGCAGCTGTCCATGCGTTGAACGCCGTTCGTCGAAACGTCCTAAAGAAATTTCGCCAAGTGTTTCAATTTTTTAACCCGCAAGCCGATAGCCAATCGACAGGGCGCAGCGCGTCATGAGCGCGCTACGCCCTCCCCTCATTGGCCCAAGGTCTCGAAACATGAACCTGAAATTTCGCCACAAGATCCTGCTCAGCGCCTGCGGCGTCGTGGTCCTGGCTTTTGCCCTGTTCACGCTCTACAACGACTACCTGCAACGCAACACCATTCGCCAGAACATCGAGTCTTCGGTGCAGCAATCCGGTGAGCTAACCGCCAGCAGCGTGCAGAACTGGATGAGCGGGCGCATCCTGGTGCTGGAAAACCTGGCCCAGGACATCGGCCAGCAAGGTGCCGGTGACACCCTGGCCGGGTTTATCGAGCAGCCTTCTTACACGCGCAATTTCCTGTTCACCTACCTGGGCCAGGCCAACGGCGCATTCACCCAGCGCCCCGACGCGCAGATGCCCGCCGGTTACGACCCCCGCCAGCGCCCGTGGTACAGCACCGCGGCGAGCGCCGGGCAAACCGTGTTGACCCCGCCCTACCAAGGCGCCGTCGGCGGCCTGGTGGTGACCATTGCCACCCCTGTGAAAAGCAAGGCCAATGGCGAGCTGATCGGCGTGGTAGGCGGTGACGTCACCCTCGATACCCTGGTAGAGATCATCAACTCGGTCGATTTCGGCGGCATCGGCCACGCCTTCCTTGCCGACAGCAATGGCCAGGTAATCGTCAGCCCCGATAAAGACCAGGTGATGAAAAACCTCAAGGACATCTACCCTGGCAGTGGCTTGCGCGTCGTGTCGGGCATGCAAGATGTCACCCTCAACGGCCAGGAGCGCCTCATCTCCTTCGCGCCGGTTTCCGGCCTGCCTTCCGCACAGTGGTACATCGGCCTGTCGATCGACAAGGACAAGGCCTACGCCGCCCTTGACCAGTTCCGCACGTCGGCAATCATCGCCATGCTCATCGCCGTAGCGGCCATCGCCGGCCTGTTGGGCTTGCTGATCCCGGTGCTGATGCAACCGCTGACCACCATGGGCCGTGCCATGCGCGACATCGCCGAAGGCGAAGGCGACCTGACCCGCCGCCTGGCCGTGCAGAACAAGGACGAGTTCGGCGAACTGGCCACCTCGTTCAACCGCTTCGTCGAACGCATCCATGCCTCGATCAGCGAAGTGTCCTCGGCCACCCGCCTGGTGCATGACCTGTCGGAAAAGGTCGTCAGTGCCTCCAACGCTTCGATCACCGGCTCCGAAGAACAGAGCATGCGCACCAACAGCGTGGCGGCGGCGATCAACGAGCTGGGCGCCGCCACCCAGGAGATCGCCCGCAACGCGGCCGACGCCTCGCAGCATGCCAGCGGTGCCAGCGAGCAGGCCCATGGCGGCCGCGAAGTGGTCGAGGAAGCGATCAGTGCCATGACCGCCCTGTCGCAGCGCATCAGCGAGTCCTGCGCGCAGATCGAAACGCTCAATGCCAGCACTGATGAGATCGGCAAGATCCTCGATGTGATCAAGGGCATCTCGCAGCAGACCAACTTGCTGGCGCTCAACGCTGCCATCGAGGCAGCCCGTGCCGGTGAGGCCGGCCGAGGCTTTGCCGTGGTCGCCGACGAGGTACGCAACCTGGCGCACCGCACCCAGGAATCGGCCGAAGAAATCCACCGCATGATCACCAGCCTGCAGGTGGGTTCACGCGAGGCGGTGCATACCATGAACACCAGCCAGGTCTCCAGCGAGCAGACCGTGCAGGTGGCCAACCAGGCCGGCGTGCGCCTGGCCAGCGTGACCCAGCGTATCGGTGAGATCGATGGCATGAACCAGTCAGTGGCCACTGCCACCGAAGAACAGACCGCCGTGGTCGAGAGCCTCAACCTGGACATTACCCAAATCAACGCCCTCAACCAGCAAGGCGTCGAGAACCTGAACGAAACATTGCTGCACTGCGATCAACTGGCCCAACAGGCTGGCCGCTTGAAGCAGCTGGTAGGCAGCTTCAGAATCTGAGTGCCGCTGTAACGCAAGGCCGCTCCTGTAGGAGCGGCCTTGCGTCGCGATGGGCTGCAAAGCAGCCCCCTACACCACCACCACCTTCGCAGCCTTACCCCGCCGCACCCAAGCCACCAACACCGCCGCCATCAGCACAAACCCCAGGTACCCAAACAGCGGATACACCTCGCCCACCAAGCTGATGAACCCCACCAGGCTGCAGCCGAACGCCACCACCCCGGTCACCACCGAGCCCCAGCGAAACTTCGCCGTACCCGCCGGCAACAGCCGCGACAGGAACGAGAACATCGTCCCCACCGCCGTGTTGACGATCATGCCGAAGATGATCAGGCACATCACCACCCCCAACACCGGCGACACCTCATTAGCGATCGACAGCATCGGCATCGGCAGGTCGGCGACACTGTCCAGGCGTGACAACAGCCCGGCGGTCATCACCAGCATCAAGCCGCCCAGCGCCGCGCCCCCCAGCAAGCCACCCCATACCGCCGTCTTCTCGCCTTTGGCCGAGCCCCCCAGAATGGCCAGGATCGGCGCACCGGCAACGATGTTGTAGGACACATACAGAAACGCGCCCAGCAGCCAATGGCGCGTGCCTGCCTGCTGCTGGCTGGCCAGGTGGTCGAGGTCGGCGAAACTCTGTTCACGGGTGAACACGGCATACAGTGCAATCGCCGAAGCCACCAGAATCAGCAACGGGGTGATCGCGCCGATGGCCAGGATCACCTTGCGCACGTCCAGGCACACGATGCCCACCACCACGAGCGTTACCAGCACACTGCCGGTCAATGCCGGGATGCCGAACTGCTGCTCCAGCAAAGCACCGCCACCGGCCAGCATGACCACGGTGACGGCGAACATGAAGAAGGTGATCAGCCAATCGACGAACAGGCCCAGGTGACGGCCACAGATGGCCTGGATCACATCTTTGTGCGACGTGGCCCGCTGGCGGTTGCCCAACCCCGCCAGGGCCATGCCGAGGAAGGTGAACAAGGCGGCGCTGACCATCGCGCCAACCAACCCCCAGACCCCGAAATCGACAAAGAACAACAGCAGTTCCCGCCCCGAAGCAAAGCCCGCCCCTACGATCACGCCGACAAAGGCGCCGGCGATTTTCAGCTGCTCTTGCATGTGAACCTCTGTATTTATTGTTGTTAGGTGTGTTTGAGCGCCACGCATTCCTGTACAGAAGCGGCCTTGCCAGGGCGACCTGTCACTCCCCGATAAACGCCTGCACTTCGATTTCTACATCGACCCCCAGTGCCAATGCCGAGGCCACCGTCGAGCGCACAGGCAACGCGGCGCCGAAGTACGCTTTGTAAACCTCGTTGAAACCCGCAAAGTGGCTCATGTCCGAAAGCCACACCGTGGCCTTCACCACCTGGTCGAAACTCGCCCCACAGGCCGCCAGGCTTTCGCCGATGCGCTCGCAGGCAGCGCGGGTCTGGGTCTGAATATCCCCCCGTACCACTTCACCGCCGGCACTCATCGGCACCTGCCCGGACAGGAACAGAAAACCGCCCGCCTTCACCGCACGCGAAAACGGAAACGGCAAGCTGCTGGGGAAACGCTGGATGTCATTGCTCATGAGTAGCTCCTTTCAAGGTTGCTGGAAACGTGCCGGGGACAAGCGCTCGGGCACCACCCCCTGGCGGACAAGGCTAGGGCACAGCGGCTGACCGAGCAGCAGGTCGGCCGCCAGGCGTGAAGCCCCTGCGGCCGACTGGATGCCATAACCACCTTGTGCCGCCAGCCAGAAGAACGCGGGGCTGCGCGCATCGAAACCGATCACCAGGTCGCCATCGGCTACGAATGAACGTAAACCGGCCCAGCTGTGGCTCGGGCGGCGGATGCTTAGCGTGGTCATGGCTTCGATGTTGTAGATGCCCAGTGCCACATCGAGCTCCTCGGGCGCAGCGTCCTGGGGTTCGACCGGGTCGGCGTTGGCCGGCGAACCAAGCAGCTGGCCGGCGTCGGGCTTGAAGTAGAAGCTCTCGTCAACGCCGATCACCGCCGGCCAGCGGGCGAAGTCCTGGCCTGCCGGGCCTGGGAAGGTGAAGGCGCTGCGCCGGCACGGTTGCAGGCCGATGGGGCCAACGCCGCACTGCTCGGCGACACGGTCGGCCCAGGCACCGGCGGCATTGACCAGCCGACGTGCCTGGAGATGGCTGCCATCGCTCAGTTGCACCTGCCATACCCCGTCGAGGTAGCAGGCCTGGGCCAACTCGGCATTGCAGCGAAGCTCGCCGCCGGCAGCGCGATAGCCGCGCAAAAAACCCTGGTGCAGCGCGTGCACGTCCAGGTCCATGGCGCCCGGCTCCAGCACCGCGCCCGCCAGTACTTCAGCGCGCAAGTTCGGCACCAGGGCCAGGGCCGCATCGCGGTCGAGCAGGCTGACGTCGGTGCCGTTGGCCAAGTTCTGGGCGTGGGCCTGTTCGAGCAGTTGCCGTTGCTCGACGCTGGCGACATAGAGACAGCCGCGCGGTTCAAGCAGGGGGTGTTCGCAGAAGCCTTGTGGCGGCGCTTCATAGAACGCGCGGCTGGCGCGGGTCAGGGCTTGGATCTGCGGGGTGCCGTAGGCCTCCATGAACATCGCGGCCGAGCGCCCCGTCGAGTGGTAGCCCGGCTGCGACTCGCGCTCCAGCAGCAGCACCCGTTGCTGGCCCGCCAGGCGATAGCCCAGCGAGGCGCCGGCGATTCCGGCGCCAATGATCAAGGTGTCGTAGATCGTGGTCATGCGCGCTCCCGCTCCTATAATTATCATTTATGAGAATTCTAATATATGAGAATTTAGAGATGCGCAAGTGTCCAAGGTAATATGCCCGACCAACGCCGTATGCCGAGTGCACCGAATGCCCGATGACCGCCCCGATGCTTTGCCCCTGCTAGACCGCGCCGCCGTAGGCAGGCGCCTGCGCCAGGTGCGCAAGGCCCGCCAGCTGACCCTCAAGCAGTTGTCCGAAGCCAGCGGCGTGCCGGTGTCGACGTTGTCGAAAATGGAGCTCGCCCAAGTCTCGGTCAGTTACGAAAAACTGGCCGCCGCCGCCCGCGCCCTGAATGTCGATATCGCCCAGTTGTTCCGTGCCAGCGGCACGGCCGATACGCCAGTACCGGTGACGGTGGTGGTTGATTCACTGGCGGCCGTTGCGGGCTACGCGACCGGCACCTACGACTATCACCCGATTGCCGGCGCCTTCCCCGAGCGCCGCATGACCCCGGCCTATGCCCGCATCATCGCCCGCGAACGCGGGCAGTTCGACGATTTTATCCGCCATCCTGGCCAGGAGTTCGCCTTGGTCATCTGCGGGCGTGTGCGTATCGAGTTCGAGACCGGTGAAGCGGTCAGCATCGGCCCGCAGGAGACCGCGTACTTCAACAGCCAGGTGGGGCATATCTATCTGTCGGAAAGCGAGGATGGCGGGGATGCGCATGTGATGGTGGTCATGACAGACCGTTAAGGCGCGCTTTCACGCACCTGTGCAGACGCCACGCGGTTATAACCTAATAACGAACAAGTCTATTTGGCTATAAAAAATTCTATATGCTGGCTTCTATCCGATAACGGGCAAAGTTGGGCAGTCGAGTAGCGTATGGATGTAGGTTCTTTCGGTTTCACCCTTGCCGGGCTGGTTGTAGGTTTCATCGTCGGCATGACCGGCGTGGGTGGCGGCTCGCTGATGACCCCTATCCTCTTGTGGTTTGGCATCAACCCGGCCACCGCTGTCGGCACCGACCTGCTGTATGCCGCCATCACCAAGGCCAGTGGCGTCTGGGTGCATGCCCGCAACAAGAACATCGACTGGAAAATCACCGGCCTGCTGAGCCTGGGCAGCGTACCCGCCGCCGCCATCACCTTGTGGTTCCTCAGCACCCTGCACACGGACACCTCGGCGCTCAACGCCATCATCAAACAGGGCCTGGCGGTGGTGTTGATCCTCACCGCACTGGCCATTCTGTTCAAGTCGCGCCTGCAGGCCTTCGCCAGCCGCCATGCCGGTGATCACTACCACCTCAGCGACCGCAGCCTGAACACGCTTACCGTGCTCACTGGCGTGGTGCTGGGTGTCATGGTCACCCTCACCTCCATCGGCGCCGGTGCCTTGGGCACCGTGGCACTGTTCCTGCTGTACCCGTTCCTGGTCACCCGCCGCCTGGTCGGCACCGAAATCGCCCATGCTGTGCCGCTGACCCTGGTCGCGGGCCTGGGCCACGCCGGCATGGGCAACATGGACTGGTCGTTGCTGGGTTACCTGCTGCTCGGCTCGCTGCCGGGTATCTACATGGGCAGCCACCTCACCGGGCGCATTTCCGACCGCGTATTGCGCCCTTGCCTGGCGGCGATGCTGCTGATGATCGGCTACAAGCTGGCGTTCTGAACCACGCTTGCCGCCGCTAGGCGCCCAGACGCAGCCGCCACTGCCCGGTAAAGCTGAGTTCAAGGCGCGATAGCGGCAGCACATCGATGCGCTGGTGGGTGCTCAACGGGCACCCCAACAGCTGTACCAGCACGGCACGGATGACCATAGGGTGGGTCACTGCCAGCCACTCGCCCGGCGTGTCGAACGCCGCCAGCCAGGCCGTCACGCGCTGGCACAGTTGTGCAAAAGACTCCCCGCCATGTGGCGCGCTGGCCGGATTATCCAACCACTCGGACAACGCCTGCGGGTTCTGCGCCTGCAACTGCTTGAGCGACAGCCCCTGCCACTGCCCCAAGTCGCAATCTGCCAACGCAGGCTCGACACGCGCCTGTGTCTGCGCCGATAACCAAGCCGCCGTCTCGCAAGCTCGGCGCTCCGGCGCTGTCAGTACCTGCATAGCAGGCCCGATTGCCACAGGCGGCTGCACCAGCGCCAGCATGCCGTCTTTGGGCGTGGGCAAGCGCCCGGTCTTCTGGGCTTGAGTCAGGGCATGACAAACAAGGGTCAGGCGAATGGCTTTCACCGGTGCTTCCTTCATGGCAGGCGGGGGCGAATGGTTTAGTATGCGATGATGTTTTTTTCTGCAACAAGATGCACCACCTAGGCTATTTGCCACTAGTAAGTGCCTTTCAGACGGATCTTCCCCTGCTGTACCCTTAGAAAACAAAGAAGTTGCTGCATGACCGATATGACACGTCGATCGTTGGTAGGCCTGTGCATGTCCCTACCGCTGCTCGGCTAGCTAAGTTGGGCCAGTGAAGCCCCAACGGCTGCCAGCCCTCGCCCGGTATGTATCAACTACAACGAAAGCCCGTTGGCCCCAAACTCGGCAGCCCGTCAGGCGATGAGCGAGGGTATCAGCCTGTACAGATGCTATCCTTACTACGCACTGTATCGACTGATTGATGTATTCGCCGGCTAGCATGGGCCTGGACGAGGAGCAGGGGTTCTGTGGCTCCAAACTGGCCCAGCAGCATGCGGTGATGGTATTTACCGGGACGCGCAGCCTGGTGGTGGCCGAACCGTCTTATGAAGCGACGGCGCAAGCCGCCGAAGGTCGTGGTACCACTTTGCACAGCATCAACCTGAACGCCAGCCACGCTCACGACATAGACGCTATGCTCGCGGCCGACCGCTCACCGGGGCTAATCTGCCTGTGCAACCCCAACAACCCAACTGGTAGTTTGACACCACGCTAGGCCATCGAACGATTGCTCACGCATAAACCGGTCGGCAGCGTGGTATGTAGTGGACTAGGCCTAACTTTATTTCAACGACGCCCAGATCTGCATCGGCGCGATCAAGGAATAGCCTGAGCTACTGGTACTGCAGACCTTCTGCAAACTCTATGGCATGGCAGGTGCGGCCTGAGTCTGGCCATTGCTCAGCCGCCGCTGCTGAAACGTCTTCAAGTCCACGACGGCCAGAATCTATCCGCTGCCCCCACGCTGATGGCAGACCTGGCCAGCCTGTAAGACCGCCAGTTGGTCCCCAACGCAAGGCCGAAAACGCCCGCCTGGGTGAACAGACGATCACCTGGCTGGGCGAACGTTGCTTATGTGTGAGCGTTGGGACATACGTGTCCGCTCCATGAAGCCCACATTCCAAGCGACTACCTGAAGCCCGATGCTGCGCTCCCGATTTCTTTCTGGAGCCAGTCCGCCATGATGCGTCCCGACAGCAAAGTCGA